>JBKHXB010000012.1:0-44248 GCA_046566245.1 Alphaproteobacteria bacterium
ATCCCGTCGTCCCAAAGCCGGGCCGAGGCATAGAGGGGATGCGACTGCCGCTCGAACATCTCGATGGTGGGGCGCTTGAACTCGGCCTCGTCCTCGGCGGACCAGCTGCCGCCCTGCCGCTCGATCCCCTCGCGACGCACGGTGGCCAGCACGCCTGCCGCCTGTTCCCCACCCATCACGCTGATGCGGCTGTTGGGCCAGGTGAAGAGGAAACGCGGGCTGTAGGCGCGGCCGCACATCCCGTAATTGCCGGCGCCGAAGCTGCCGCCGATCAGGACGGTGACCTTGGGAACACTCGCAGTGGCCACCGCTGTGACCAGCTTCGCGCCGTGCTTGGCGATGCCCTCCGCCTCGTACTTCCCGCCGACCATGAAGCCGGAGATATTCTGCAGGAACAGCAGTGGCGTCCGGCGCATGCAAGCGAGCTCGATGAAATGCGCGCCCTTGAGTGCGCTCTCGCTGAACAGGATGCCGTTGTTGGCGAGGATCGCGACCGGGATCCCCCATATGTGCGCGAAGCCGCACACAAGGGTGGAGCCGTAAAGCGGCTTGAACTCGTGGAACTCGCTGCCGTCGACGATGCGCGCGATGACCTCGTGCACGTCGTACGGCGCGCGAACGTCCTCGGGGATGATGCCGTAAAGCTCCTCCGGGTCGAACGCCGGCGGACGCGGTTCGCGAAGTTCAAGCCCCGCGTCCGGCCCCGGCTGCAACGTCGAGACGATGTCGCGGACGATGGTCAGCGCATGTTCGTCGTTCTCGGCCAGATGGTCGACGACGCCGCTCCTGCGCGCATGCAGGTCGCCGCCGCCGAGATCCTCGGCGCTGATTTCCTCGCCCGTCGCGGCTTTGACCAGCGGCGGGCCGCCGAGGAAGATCGTCCCCTGCTGCTTCACGATCACGGTTTCGTCGCTCATCGCCGGGACATAGGCGCCGCCCGCCGTGCAGCTTCCCATGACGCAGGCGATCTGGGCGATGCCCTTCGCACTCATGTTGGCCTGGTTGAAGAAGATGCGGCCGAAATGGTCGCGGTCGGGGAAAACCTCGGCCTGGTGCGGCAGGTTGGCCCCGCCGCTGTCGACGAGATAGACGCAAGGCAGCCGGTTCGCCTCGGCGATTTCCTGGGCACGCAGGTGTTTCTTGACCGTGACCGGATAGTAGGTGCCGCCTTTGACCGTCGCGTCGTTGCAGACGATCATCACCTGGCGGCCGGAGACGCGCCCGACGCCCGCGATGACGCCTGCGCCCGGGACCTCGCCCCCGTACCTGTCGCAGGCGGCGAGCTGGCCGATCTCGAGGAACGGCGAGCCCGGGTCGAGCAGCCGCTCGACGCGCTCGCGCGGGAGGAGCTTGCCGCGCTCGACATGGCGCTTGCGGTGCTTTTCGGGACCGCCCTTCGCGGCCTTGGCGACATCCGCGCGAAGCTTTTCGACGAGCGCGCGATTGTGGTCGAAGCGGGCGCGATATTCCTCGCTCCCCGTGTCGATCCCGGTCTCAAGCTTCGGCGCGCTCATGCGCCAATCAGCTCCCGCCCGATCAGCATCCGGCGGATTTCATTGGTGCCGGCGCCGATGTCGAGGAGCTTGGCGTCGCGATAATAGCGCTCGACCGGCCAGTCCTTGGTGTAGCCCGCGCCACCAAGCGCCTGGACCGCCTCGCTGGCCACTTTCACCGCATTGTCGCTTGCGAGCAGGATCGCGCCGGCGGCGTCGAACCGCGTGGTCTTGCCCGCGTCGCAGGCCTTGGCGACCTGGTAGGCGTAGGCGCGCGCACTGTTGAGCGCGACATACATGTCGGCGACCTTGGCCTGCATCAGCTGGAAGCTGCCGATGGGCTTTCCGAACTGCTTGCGCTCTCGAACGTAGGGAAGGACGACGTCGAGGCAGGCCTGCATGATCCCGATCTGGATCCCGGCGAGCACGGTCCGCTCATAGTCGAGGCCGCTCATCAGGACCGCGACCCCCTCATTCTCCTGACCCAGAACATTCTCCGGCGGGACAAAGCAATCCTCGAACACCAGCTCGCTGGTAGGCGACCCGCGCATGCCGAGCTTGTCGATCTTCTGGCCTGGCTGGAAGCCCTCCATTTCCTTTTCGATGATGAAAGCGGTGATGCCGCGGCTGCCCTCGCCCGTCTTTGCATAGACGACCAGCGTGTCCGCATAATGGCCGTTGGTGATCCAGAACTTGGTGCCGTTGAGGCGATAGCCGTTGCCGCTCTTCTCGGCCTTCAGCTTCATTCCGACGACGTCGCTGCCAGCGCCCGCCTCGCTCATCGCCAGCGCGCCGACATGCTCGCCGCTGATCAGCTTGGGCAGGTATTTACGCTTCTGCTCGTCATTGCCCCAGCGGCGGATCTGGTTGACGCACAGGTTTGAATGGGCGCCGTAGCTGAGGCCGACCGAAGCGGAGGCGCGCGCGACTTCCTCCTGTGCGACCACGTGCTCGAGATAGCCGAGGCCGAGCCCGCCATATTCCTCCTCGACCGTGATCCCATGAAGACCAAGCTCGCCCATCTGCGGCCACAGTTCGACCGGGAACTCGTCCGTTTCGTCGATCTTCGCGGCGATCGGAGCGATCTTCTCGCGGGCGAAGCGCTCGGTCGTCTCGCGGATGGCCTCCCCCATCTCGCCGATGTCGAAATCGAGTCCGGGCTCGGACATTCGTGAAGCCTCCCTGTTGCGAGGGGCGCTAGCATTCCCGCCAAGGCTTGGACAAGGCACGGCCACTGACTATGTGCGGCGCAACAACCAGGAGTACTTCATGGCTACGACACCCGACACCGACCCGATCGTCATCCTGTCCTACGCGCGCACGCCGATGGGCAGCTTCCAGGGCGCGCTTTCGGCCCTTTCAGCGACCGAGCTCGGAGCGACCGCGGTGAAGGCGGCTGTCGAGCGCGCGGGTATTTCCGGCGAGCAGGTGGACAAGGTGTTCATGGGCAACGTCCTCCCCGCCGGTCTCGGCCAGGCCCCTGCCCGCCAGGCGGCGCTGGGCGCCGGACTTCCGCGCTCGGCGGAGGCCGTGACCGTCAATAAGGTCTGCGGATCGGGCATGCAGGCGGCGATCTTTGCCCACGACATGCTGAAGGTCGGCTCGGCCGACGTCATCGTCGCGGGCGGCATGGAGAGCATGTCCAACGCGCCCTACCTGTCGAAGAAGTACCGCGCCGGAGCCCGCATCGGCCACGACACTTTCTATGATCACATGATGCTCGACGGGCTCGAGGACGCCTATGACAAGGGCCGGGCGATGGGCACCTTCGCCGAGGATGCGGCGCGCGAATATCAGTTCACGCGCGAAAGCATGGACAATTACGCGATCGAGAGCCTTCGCCGCGCCAACGAGGCGATCCAGACCGGCCGCTTCAAGAAGGAGGTTGTCCCTGTGACGGTCACGACCCGCAAGGGCGAGGTCGTCGTCGATACGGACGAGCAGCCCGGAAAAGGCAATCCGGAGAAGATCCCGCAGCTCAAGGCCGCCTTCGCCAAAGACGGTACGATCACGGCCGCGACCTCCAGCTCGATCAGCGACGGCGCGGCGGCGCTGGTGCTGACTCGCGAAAGTGTCGCCAACACGCTCGGGAAGGCGCCGATCGCGCGAGTCGTCGCCCATGCCGCGCATGCTCAGGAGCCGGCCAAGTTCACGTCCGCGCCGGTGCCGGCGATCCAGAAGGTGCTCGAGAAGGCGGGCTGGAACGTCGAGGACGTCGACCTGTTCGAGGTCAACGAGGCTTTCGCTTGCGTGGCGATGATCGCAATGCGCGACATCGGCATCCCGCACGAGAAGATCAACGTGAACGGCGGAGCGACGGCACTCGGTCACCCGATCGGGGCCAGTGGCGCGCGAATCCTGACGACTCTCGTCGCGGCGCTCCAGGACCGCGGGCTCAAGCGCGGAGTCGCTTCGCTTTGCATCGGCGGCGGCGAAGCCACGGCGATCGCGGTGGAGCTCGTCTAACCTGCCGCAATCATTCGATGCGCTGACGCAACAAAAATGCTAGGGCCCCTCCCCTCGACGCGAACAGGGGAGAGGTCCAATGCGTGCTCTAATCTGCTTGTCGGCGGCGCTCGCGCTTGCCGGTTGCAACAAGGCGAGCGAGGCACCGCCGGCCGACAACAATATGGCTGAAGAAGCCAACGCGGCCGCCACCGCGGCTCCGGCGGCGCTCACGACGCTGAACGAGACGACCTGGGAATATACGGACCCTGATACGGGCAAGCCGATCCGGGAGTCGATCGACGCAAGCGGCAAGTATATTTCAGTATCCGGGAGCGAGCATATCGATCATGGGACCGCGGTCATGAAGGATGGCAAGGCCTGCTTCACGAGCGCCATGAACAACGAAGGGGAAGTCTGCTGGACCGATCCGATGCTTGCTATCGGTCAGTCGGGCGAGACCACCAGCGACAAGGGCGAGAAGGTGACGGTCAAGCGCGTCGCCTACGTTCCGCTGACGATGTGAACTGAAACAGCCGGCGCCTTTGCGGGGTTATTTCGACCCCGCATAGGCTTGGCATTCCAGCTCGACGAGCCCGCCGAGCGCGAGCCCGTTCGCGCCGAACGCGCTGCGCGTGGGCAGTGGCTCGCTGAAATATTCAAGATAGACTTTGTTGAAGTCGGCCCACTGGCTCATGTCCGCGAGCATGACCGTGCAGTGGAAGACGTCGCGGAAACCCAGCCCGGCCGAACGCAGCACCGCGCCGATGTTCTCGAGCGCCTGGCGGGCCTGACCCTCCATCCCCTCGACCAGAGTTCCGTCCTCGCGGAAGCCCATTTGGCCGGACAGGTAAAGCACGTCACCGACGCGGACCGCCGAGGAAAAGGGCAGCGGCTTGTCGCCGAGTTTCGAGCGCTCGAAATATTGCATCAGCTAATTCCCACCCGTCACCTAGCTCATCGGCAATTGCAAGGACGCTGAGTTATACGGCGGTCTGCTCGAGAGACGTGAAGTTACCTACTTTCGCGGGTTGCGAGTTTAGTTGCACGTAGTCGTGTTGGAATATGGGTTTGTGTAGCAAGTGACGCCGTTGGAGAAGGTTGTCGTGTTGCTGTAAGGATTCGTATAAGAAGATAGTCCGTTCGAATATGTAGTCGAATTCGAATAAGGGTTAGAGTAGGCGCTGATCCCATTCGAGAAGGTTGTGGTGTTCGAGTAGGGATTTCTATACGCCGTCACCCCATTCGAAAAAGTCGTCGTGCCGCTGTAGGGATTGGTGTAAGCGCTTAAGCCATTGCTACAAGTTGTCGTATACGAATACGGGTTCGTATAGCAGCTTTGTGCGATTGCCGATGACGAAAGCGCGATCGCAATTGCGCCAAAGATGGTCTGTGGGATGGCGGACATTTGACTCTCCCGTCGTAAAGACCGAGCGCGCACTCCTTACTAAATATCGATTAATCGCGCCAGTGTTAGCACTCAATCGACCACCTCGTTCGGAGCGACGCCCCACAGGTCGCTCGTGCGGATGTAGCCGGAGCGCTTGCCGACGCTGAACCGGCACCAGCCGCCCTCGCAATCCTCGATCCGGCCGACGACGCCTTGCTCCGCCCTGTAGCGCACCGGGCTCGAAGCGTCGGGCTTCGAATGCATCGCCCGCGGCTCGCCTGGTTTCACGAGGGCGGTCCGCCGGTCGCTGAGCAGGGTCGCCAACATCCATCCTTTCGCCCCCTCCGGGTCCTCGATCAGCCGCCAGCTCTCGTGGCGCCGGAGCACGCGGACCGGCAAGTCGCGGCGCTGGTAAAGCCAGATGCCTGGATAGATCCGCGCCGGGCCAGTGCGGGTCATGGCCTGGCCGCTCGCGATGGAGGCCCAATAAGGCGGCTGCTTGTCCTGTGCCGGGGCCGGCGCGGCCACCAAGATCATCGTCGTTCCCGCGAAAGCGGGAATCCAGTTTCTCTTTCGCTGGGCCCCCGCTTCCGCGGGGGTGACGAAAGTTGGAGTCACTATGCCCCCGTCAGAATCCGGTCGACCAGCTGCTTCACCGTCGGAACGAATCCGTTCGAATAGAAGGGGTCGGTCTTGAAGCGGTAAGCCCCGTGGCCCGCGAACATCAGGTTGTGTTCGACGTCGCCGCCGTGGGCGATGTCCTGAAGGGTCTTCTGGATGCAGAAGCTGCGCGGGTCCGCCAGCCGGCCCGTGGTGTTCTTCTCATTGTCTGCCCAGGACGAGAACGCGCATTGCGACAGGCAGCCCATGCACTCGGCCTGATCGGTCCGGATATGCTTCTTTTCTTCGGGCGTGACGAAGATCAGAGTCTCGTCCGGTGTCTTCATCGCCTCGGTATAGCCCGCCGCATACCATTCGCGCGCGTGCTGCAGGTCGCCCTTCGTGACCCAATAATTCTTCTTGCCGTTGAGCCCGACGTCGAGCTCGAAATGATGGTCGCCGAGCGGCTCCTTGGTGAAGGCGATCTGCCGTTCGGAACGGGCCTCGAGCTTGCGAAGGAACGAGTTGCGTACGGCCGAGGAATAGAAGCCGGTCGGGCTGAAACGGTGGAGCAGGACATCGCCCTCCTCCAACTCCATCAGCCTGGCTTTCCACTGCGGCGGGATCGGGCTTTCCTGTGTAAGCAGCGGACGCGTCCCGAACTGGAAGGCGATCTGGCCGAGCTCGGGATTGTCGATCCAGTTCTCCCATTCGTCGAGGCGCCAGACTCCGCCGGCCATGACGATCGGGACGCTGTCGGGAATCCCCCCTTCGCGCATCGTCGCCCGAAGCTCCGCGACGCGGGGATACGGGTCCTGCGGCTGGCGCGGGTCCTCGGCGTTGGACAGGCCGTTGTGCCCGCCCGCCAGCCAAGGGTCCTCATAGACCACAGCCGCGAGCCATTCGGCCGCCTTGGAGTAAGCGCGCTTCCACAGCGCCCGGAAGGCCCGGGCCGAGCTGATGATCGGCAAATAATTGACCCCGTAGGAAGCAGCGATCTCGCTCAGCTTGTAGGGCATTCCGGCGCCGCAGGTGACACCCGCGACCAGGCCCTTGGTCCGCTCGAGGACTCCGTGCAGCACCCGCTGCGCGCCGCCCATTTCCCACAGCACGTTGATGTTGATCGCGCCCTTGCCGCCCGCGATGTCGTGGGCGCGCTGCACCTGCGCCACCGCGCCGTCGATCGCGTAGCGGATCAGCTCCTCATGGCGCTCGCGTCGTGTGAGGCCCTGGTAGATCTGGGGGATGATCCGCCCTTCGGGATCGTAGCTGTCGGCGTTGACCGCGGAGACCGTGCCGATCCCGCCGGCCGCCGCCCACGCGCCCGAGCTTGCATGGTTGGTCGCGGATACGCCCTTGCCGCCTTCGATCAGCGGCCAGACCTCGCGTCCGGCGTAGCGAATGGGCGTCAGGCCCTTGAACAAAATCTCTCTCCCTGGGCGCGTTGGCGCTCTCGTCGGCGCCATATAAGGCGCTTTTGGTCCGATGCGAATAAATTGCTTGGCGGCGTCAGGTTCCTAGACAGGCGCGTAGTCCATCCCGAGATCGACCGCCGGAGCCGACTGGGTGATGCGCCCGACCGAGATATAATTGACCCCGGTTTCGGCGATCGCGCGAATGGTTTCGAGCCGCACGCCACCCGACGCCTCAAGCGGCACCCGCTCGGCGACCAGCTCGACGGCCTTGCGGAGCATCGCGGGCTCCATGTTGTCGAGCAATAGCCTGTCGGCCCCGGCTGCAAGCGCCTCTTCCACCTGGTCAAGCGAATCGACCTCGACCTGCACTTCGAGCCCGGTTTCCGCAGCCTTGGCCGCCTCCACCGCCTTACCCACTCCCCCGGCCACCGCAACGTGATTGTCCTTGATCAGCATTCCATCGTCGAGGCGCATCCGATGGTTCTGCGCACCGCCCATGCGCGCCGCATATTTCTCGAGCGCTCGGAGTCCGGGGATCGTCTTGCGCGTATCGAGCAGCACCGCGCCTGTGCCTGAGATCGCATCGACATAGCGGCGAGTCAGGGTCGCGATTCCCGACAAATGCTGGAGCGTGTTCAGGGCCGATCGCTCGGCGGCGAGCATCGCTCGCGCATTGCCGCGAAGCCGCATGAGCACGCAGCCGGCCTCGATCCGGTCACCGTCATCCGCAAGCCTCTCGACGATCACTCCCTCGTCCAGCGCCTGGAAAAATGCCGCGGCGAGGTCCAGTCCCGCAATGACGAGCGGCTCGCGGGCGGAAATTTCGGCGGTGAAGCGCGCGTCCTCATCGATCGTCGCCCTGGAGGTTACGTCGCCTCCAGACCCGAGATCCTCGGCAAGGACACGCTGAACGAAATCGTCGACGTCGAAACCGAGGATCATCCCGCCGCTGTAAGCGAGCCGGACGCAATCCGCCAATGGTCGCCCTCGCGCTCGTAGCGCTGGGCGTCCCTGGCTGCGAACTGCCCCCGCTTCCACGTTTCGACAGTCACGACGACACTCGAGCCGTCGATGTCGATCCGGTTGAAGCTCTGGTCCTGGTCGCGGAGCCTTATCGATGTCGCCGTCCCCGCCTGGACCACGAGCGCGGGGCCGGCGCGCGTGACAAGGTCGCGGGCGCTGTGGATCGACGCCTGGTGGTTGTGGCCCGCCAGCAGAACGTCCACGCCCGCATCCGCGATCGCGTCGAGCGCGAGCTCGCTCCGCCCGACCGCCGGCGCGGTTCCCTCGCCTACGGGCAGCGCGAACAAGGGATGGTGGGTGACGAGCACCCGCGTAGCGTTCGGATCGGTCCGCTCGAAGGTCTCGCGAATGAAGTCGATCTGCTCGTGGCTGACCCGTCCGTCCTTGAAGGTGAGCGATCGGGCCGTGTTGATCCCGAGCACGGTCACCCCGGGTATTTCCTGCAGCGGGCAAAGCGTGTCGTCGATGTAGCGCCGGTAGCGTGTCAGCGGCGACAGGAAGCGGCGGAAGACGTCGTAGAGCGGCACGTCGTGGTTGCCCGGCACCGCAAGCACGTCATGCCCGGCGTCGCGAAGCCGCTCCAGGAAGCCGCATGCCTCCTGGAATTGCTCGGTCCGCGCCCGCTGCGTGAAGTCTCCGCTGACGACGACGAGGTCGGGCTTGTGAGCATGGACCCGTTCCTCGACGGCCTCGACGAGCTCCGGCTCGTGCGCGCCGAAATGCAGGTCGGAAAGATGAATGAGGCGAGCCATGGCTCGCCAACGCGCGTGACAGACGCTGGTTCATCGATAGATGTGGATAAATGGACCGAACCGAGGCCAATACCGGCACCCGCCCGGTCAGCGAGCGGCTGCGCTTCGATGAGAAGGCGCTCGAGGCCTGGATGGCGCAGCACGTGCCGGGGTTCAGAGGGCCGATCGCGGTCAGCCAGTTCCGCGGTGGTCAGTCGAACCCGACCTACCGGGTCGACTCGCTGGCAGGCGCCTTCGTGCTCCGCCGCAAGCCTCCCGGGAAGCTGTTGCCCGGAGCCCACGCGGTCGATCGCGAATATCGCGTGCTCGCAGCGCTCGGCGCCCAAGGCTTCCCTGTCGCCCGCGTCCATGTGCTGTGCGAGGACGAAGCGGTAATCGGCACGCCGTTCTACCTGATGGACATGGTCGAAGGCCGGATCTTCTGGGAAGCGCAGCTGCCGCGCTTGTCTCGCGCGGACCGTGCCGCCGCCTTCGATTCGATGAATGCCACCATCGCCGCCCTCCACAATTTCGATCCCCAGGCGATCGGCCTCGGCGACTATGGCAGGCCCACCGGCTTCGTCGAACGGCAGGTCGCCCGCTGGTCGAAGCAATATCTGGGCGACGTCGAGGCCGGGCGGCTTGGATCGATGGACAGGCTTGTTGGCTGGCTGGAAAAGCATCTGCCTCCCGACAGCGGCCAGTCGAGCGTGGTTCACGGCGACTATCGCTGCGACAACATGATCTTCGATCCGGCCGAACCGCGGGTCCGCGCCGTCCTGGACTGGGAGCTGTCCACGCTCGGCGACCCGGCGTCGGACTTTACCTATCACCTGTTGATGTACCGGATGCCGAGCGAGCTTTTCGCCGGCCTTGCGGGCATGGAGCTGGAACCGCTCGGGATCCCGTCCGAGGACGACTATGTCGCGGCGTACTGCCAGCGAACCGGCCGCGACCATTTACCCAGCAAGGACTATCTGGTTGTTTTCAACCTGTTCCGGCTGGCCGCGATCCTGCATGGAATCCGCGGCCGGATCGCGCGCGGCACCGCCTCTTCGTCCCATGCGGTCGAAACCGCGGGCAAGCTCGAGCCGCTGGCCGAGCTTGCCTGGGCCGAGGCGCGCAAAGCGCGGCTTTAGCGGCCGCGCTCGCCCTTGGCCGGAGCGGGCGTCGGAGCAGCGGAGCCGTTCACGGGAAACCCGCGCTTCCTGAGCAGCGCGTTGACGTCTGGGTCTCGGCCGCGGAACTGGCGATACGCCTCGGCCCGGTCAGTCTCGTTGCCCGTCGACAGCAGGTAAATCCGGAAGCGGTCCGCGATCGTCCGGTCGAACGGATTGCCGACTTCCTCGAACGCGGCCCAGGTGTCGGCGTCCATCGTTTCCGACCACAGGTAAGAATAATAGCCGGCCGAATAGGCGTCGGACGAAAACAGGTGCCCGAACTGCGGCAGCCGGTGCCGCATCACCATTTCCTTCGGCATGCCAATCTGGGCGAGCGCCTGCCGCTCGAACGCGTCCGGGTCGACGACCCCGTCGGGGTTGGTGTGGAGCATCATGTCCACCAGCGCCGACGAAAGATATTCGACGGTCGCGAAGCCCTGGTTGAACGTGTTCGATGCCTCGATCTTCTTGACCAGGCTGTCGGGCATCGGTTCGCCGGTCTGGTAGTGCTTGGCGAAGCGCTCCAGCGCTGGCCGCGTCAGGAGCCAATTCTCGTTCACCTGGCTCGGATACTCCACGAAGTCGCGCTGCGACCCGCCGAGCGAAGAATAATAGACCTTGGTCAGCAGCGCGTGGATCGCGTGGCCGAACTCGTGGAACAGGGTCTCGGCGTCGTTGAGCGTCACCAGCACCGGCTCGCCCGCGCCCGGCTTGATGAAGTTGTTGTTGTTCGAAACGAGCTTCTTTCGATAGCCGAGAATTCCCGACGGATCGCGGTAGCCCGTCGCCCAGGCGCCGGAGCGCTTGCCCTCGCGCGCGTAGGTGTCGAGGTAAAACAGGCCGATCACTTCGCCGGTCTTGGCATGGGTCACCTCGAAGGTGCGGACATCCTCCTGCCACACCGGCACCTTGCCCGTGTTCTCGGTGAACTTGAGGTCGTAGAGCTGCTCCGCCGACCAGAACATGCCCTGCACGAGGTTATCGAGCACGAAATAGGGTTTGATCTTGTCCTGGCTTAGGTCGTACTTCGCCTTCCTCACCTTCTCCATGTAGAAGCGGTAATCCCAGGGCTCGATCGTCCGGACGCCGTCCCTGGCCGCGAACGGCTTCATGTCGGCGACCTCTTCCTTCACCCGCTGAACCGCCGCGGGCCAGACACGCATCATCAACTCCATCGCCCTCGCCGGCGTCTTGGCCATGGTGTCCTGCATCCGCAGGTCGGCGTGCGTTTCGTAGCCGAGCAGGTGCGCGCGGTCGGCGCGAAGCTTGACGATCTTCGCGATCAGCGCGTTCGTGTCGTTGGCGTTGCCGTTGTCGCCGCGGTTGACGAAGGCCTGCCAGACCTTCTTGCGAAGCGCCCGGTTGGTGCCGAAGCTCAGGACCGGCTCGACCGCCGAACGGGTGTTTCGGATCGCGTATGTGCCGGCCGGAAGCCCCTTCTCCTTCGCCAGCGCGGCGGCAGCGTCTTTCACGTCCTTTGGAACGCCGGCCATCTCGGCCTCGCTCGCCTGCGTGAAGGTCCCCTCGTCGGCCAGAAGCCGTGAGTTGAACTCGGCGAAGGCGCTCGACAGCTCCTTATTGATCTCGCTGACCTTCGCCTTGTCGGCGGGCGAAAGCTTGGCGCCGCGGCGGACGAACTGCTCATAGGTCCTGGTGAGGACCCGCATCTGCTTCGCGTCGAGGCCGAGGCTGTCGCGCTGGTTGTAAAGCGTCTCGATGCGCTGGAAGAGCTTGGGATTGAGCGTGATGCGGTCGAAGACGGCCGTCAGCTGGGGAGACCACTTCTTGTCGAGCGCGACATAGGCGGGGTTCGACATGTTGTCCGTCATCACCGCGAACAGCGAGCCCACGCGGTCCAGCCGGTCGCCGGACTTCTCCATCGCCTCGATCGTGTTGGCGAACGTGGGTGGTTCGGGATTGTCGGCGATCGCCGCCGCCTGCCTCTCGAGCTCGGCGATGGCGAAGGTGAATGCCTCGTCGAACAGCTCCGGCCGGACCTGGTCCCAGGGCGGAACCCCGTCATAGGGGCCGGTCCAGTCCTTCAGCAGGACATTGTCCGGGATCGGCGTGGCCGGCGGCGGTTCGGCACTTTCGACCGCAGCGTCCCCCGCGTTGGTGACCGCAACCGGTTCCGGCCGCGAAACGCACGCGCTCGCAGCAATCATGGCCGTCCCGGCCAGCAGAATCCGCTTCATTTCTCCCCACTCCCGATGAATTCGAAAAAAGTGCGCAGCCGCTTAGACAGCGCCAACGGGCCACGGCAAGCGGCCCTTCGACGAACGGCCGGTAGCAACCGCGAACTGAACCGCGCCTGTGCGGCGGCGGTGGGCCGCTAAAAATCCAGGAACAGCAGCAGCTTGGTATCGACCGCGATGCCTTCGCGGCGGCGGCTTGCGATAAAGGCCGGAACTTCATCGCGCGGGACGAGATGGACCGTGATCTCCTCATGCTCGTTCCCGCCGCCGTCGGCGACTTTCCGGACACCGTGGGCGCGGACCAGCGTGAAGCTCTCGGCGACCATCCCTGGCGAGCTGTAGAACTCGCCGAGTCGCTCGATCCGCTCGGCGGTGAAGCCGGTCTCTTCCTCCAGCTCCTTGACCGCCGTCTCCTCGACCGTGGCGTTTTCGTCCTCGTCCCCGACAAGGCCCGCAGGAAGCTCTAGGCAACGCCCGCCGAGCGGCACTCGATATTGCTCGATCAGAATGACTCGCCCCTCATGCTCGGCGAGGATGACGACGGCGCTGGTTTCGCCGGTGCGGGAGACGAATTCCCAGCGGCCCTGCTTGAAGACCCGGATATATTTGCCGTCCCACTGAAGCTCTCGCGGCTTGTCCGTGTCCTTCGTCATAGCTCGATCAATTTGTCCGGGATTTCATTGGGATTGGCGGCGCTCTTCGGGAAATGCTCGGAAAGGACGAAGCCGATCCGCTGGACCGCGGCGGCAATCCCGTCTCCCGGCCGGCCATCGCGGACGTCGGCGAGAAGCACCGCCATCGCCTCCCCCCAGGTTTCGGGAGTCGTCACCTTGGTAATCGCCTCGTCGGCGACGATCTCGGCGCGGTGCTCGCCCATCGAGAGGTAAATGAGGATCCCGGCGCGGTTCTCGGTCCTGCGCTCGGCGGCTGCCTTGAACAGGGCAATCGCCCGGCGGCGGACCCGGCGCGTCTTGGTCGAGCCAGGCGTGAGCGCAAGCCTGAGCGGCATCCATTTGAGGATCAGGAGAACGGCGGTGAACTTGAGCACCGCCAACGCCATCAGGAAGGTGAGGAGCTCGCCCAGCGTCGGCTCCGGCCGCCAGCCTCCGAAGAACTGGCCGAACCACCATTGCAGCCATTCGGGGCGCCACGCGGCCCAGGCGAGAACGAGGATCAGGGCGGCGACCGCCCAGTGCAGCGCGACGTCGTGATAGGCATCGCTGAGATCGGTCGCGATCGCGACGATCTCGCCGTCGCTATTGGCCTCGGCGGCCGCGATTGCGGCGCTCACGGTGGCGTGATCGGCTTCGGACAGCTGCATCACCATGATCCGGAAGCGCCCCCGCCGCCGAACGACCCGCCGCCACCCGAGAAACCGCCGCCGCCGCCGCCCCAGCTGCCGCCGCTCCAGCCCCCACCCCAGCCGCTGCTGCGGCCCTTGCGGGTGGCCTGGGCAAGCTCGCTAAGCCCCCAGAGGATGATCCACGGACTGATTCCTCCCTCGCGGCGCGAGCGGTAGCGCCGCCCGCCCGAGCGCCGGACCATCGACAGAAGCACGAAGCCGATGATCATCGCCCAGAAGATGAGCGGCAGGAACCCGCCGCCGCTCTCCGAGCGGTCCTTCTCGCGGGCTGCAGCCTCCTGCGCCTGGCGCTGCGCCTGTTCCGGACTCAGACTCATCTGCTCAATGATGGCGTCGGCACCGGCCATGATCCCGCCGGCCATGTCGCCTTCCCGGAAGCGCGGGAGGATGGAATTGCGAATGATGAGGCTGGAGACCGCGTCGGTCAGGAACACCCGGGCTCCGTAGCCGGTCTCGATCCGGACTTTCTTCTCGTTGGGCGCGACGAGCAGGATCACCCCGTCGTCCTCGCCCTTGCGGCCGATCTGCCAGTGCCGTCCGAGCCTGTAGCCGTAATCCTCGATGGTCCGGCCCTCGAGGCTGTTGACCGTGGCAACAACGAACTGGCGCCCGGTCTGAGCCTCCAGCGCCTCGCTCTTCGAGGCGAGGTCAAGTCTCTGCTCGGGCGAAAGCAGGTTCGCCTGGTCGACGACCCGGCCGGTGAGCGCCGGAAAGGTCTGCGCCGCTGCCGGCGCGGCGAGCGCGAAAATGAGCAGGAACAGCGCCCAGATCGTCATTCCCGCGGAGGCGGGAACCCAGCCGAACCTCTGGGCCCCCGCATTCGCGGGGGTGAGGACGATTTGGTTCACCGCTTCCTCAACTCGCGTTGAAATCGACCGTTGGCGCGGTCTGGGCCCCGGCGGCGGCCTCGAACGGCACCTTCGGCTTGGCGCCGTAGAAGATCTTCGCGCCGATCGCGTCGGGGAAGGTGCGGATCGTCGTGTTATACTGGCGCACCGCCTCGTTGTAATCGCGGCGGGCGACGAGGATCGAGTTTTCCGTCCCCTCGATCTGCGCCTGAAGCGTAAGGAAATTCTGGTTCGACTTGAGCTCCGGATAGGCCTCGAAGGTCGCGAGCAGCCTTCCGAGCGAGGAGCCGAGCTGGCCCTGCGCCGCCGCGAACGCCTGGACCTTAGCGGGATCGCTGAGGTCATCGGCGCTAAGCTGGATGCTCGTCGCGCGTGCCCGCGCCTGGGTCACCTCGGTCAGAACCGTGCGCTCCTGCTGCGCATAGCCCTTCACGGTCTCGACGAGGTTGGGAATAAGGTCGGCGCGGCGCTGATACTCGCTCTGCAAATTGCCCCATGCGGCATTGACCTGCTCCTCGGCCGTGGGAACGGTGTTGAGCCCGCATCCCGCCAGGGCGACAGCGGCAACCGGCGCGGCAAGACCAAGGCGACGAAGCACAGCCATTTTATTTCCCCTCAATAACGATCGCGAGTCTAGGTAGAAGCGGTTGCGGCCCCGTTCAACGCCCGCAGGCGCGGTTGCGGTTCCGGGCAGGCCCAGGATCGCAAACCAGATGCGACGCTATTTCGGGCGCCCGCTGTAGCCCGCGGCCTTGCGAAGGTCGTCGGCGTCCATGACGTAGCCGTCGCTGACGACCGTTTCGACCCGGCGAAGCGCTCCAAGTTCCTTCGAGACGTCGCCGTCGACAAGGACCATGTCGGCTTCCTTGCCAACAGCGATCGAGCCGGTCCTCTCGTCCGCGCCGACGACCCGAGCAGGCACGATTGTCGCCGTCATGAGCGCCTCGGCCGGAGTCATGCCCGCCTGCTGGTAGATTTCGAGCTCGCGAACGAGCTCGATCCCCCAGCCGTCGGTACCTGCGACCAGCGGGATCCCGGCCTTATGCAGGATGCCGACGAGCTCGACCATCTTCTTGTAGCTCTTGCGATAGTCATCGCGTGTATAGCCAGGAACGAGCGGGTGGCCGCCCGACTTGAACGAACGGTCGAGCACCGGCGAGATGATCCCGACATAAGGCGCGTAGGCGGGCGACGGCGTGCCGCCCTCCATGGTGAGCGCCTGCTCGAAGATCTGGATGGTGGGATCGACGATGGTACCGCGCTGCTTGAGCTCGGCGATGAAGACCCGGTTGTCGGGCGAGTTCCAGTCGATGTCCTTTGTGAAACGCGCCGGCCCCTCGATCCGCTCGGCGGTATTGGCCTTGTCCACCACCTCCTTGGGCATCGCCTGCATCACGACGAAATTGAGGTGCGTGAGCTCGTCATAGCCGGCGCGGACCGCCTCGAGCGGCCGCATCGTCGCAGGGACATGGCCGTGAACGTGTAGCCCGAGGCGATGCGCCTCGGCCGCGCCCGGGGCGATCCATTCCGGCCGCATCGAGGTGTAGAACTTCACCCCCCACAGTCCGGCGTCCTTGATCTTCCGGATTGCGGCGAGAGTCTCGGCCTCGCTGCTGACCGTCAGCGACCCTTGGGCGGCAAGCGGATCCTTGCGATCGATGATCGCGGAAATGAACGGCTCGCCCATCAGCAGCTCGCCCGAACGGCGGCGGCTAACCACGGACTGGGCCCGGTCGAGCATCGTTCCCGGACTCCGGAAACTCGTCATCCCGTTGGCGATGTTCGCAAGCACGTCCCAATCGTCGCCGATGTGCATGTGCGCGTCCCAGATGCCCGGGACCAGGGTCTTGCCCTTGCCGTCGATCACGCGCGTTCGGGAGTCCGCGGCTATGGAGCCGGCTGCCCCGATCGCCTTGATCTTTCCGTCCGCAGCAAGAACCGCCTGGTTCTCGACGAAGACGCCCTTGTCCGCGTCGAACAGGCGAACATTGTCGAAAAGGACCGGCCGCCTGGCTTCTTCGGTAAGGAATCGCCTGGCGACGTCCCTGACCTGCGCGGCGATGGTCGCCTCCTGGAGGTCCCGCATCGGCTTGGCCGCGGCCTCGTAACCGGCCGGCATGATCGACAGCCATCCGACATCGGCGAAATACTTGTTCTGCTCATCGAGCCAGACTGGAACCGGTGAGGCGAGGATCCCGCGCACGAATGCGAGCTTGACCGTCTTCGGACCAGCGGGGCCAGTCACGGCCAGGCTCGGCCCGATCGTCATCGTCGCATGGCCGCTCGGAAGCAGCGCGACGCCGGCCGGGCCAGCGGCAGCGAGCGCGTCTATAAGCGCTTCGTTGGCAAGCGAAATCCCGCCTGCCGGGAGGTAATACCCCTTCCGGCCTTCCGAGGACCCGCTATCGGCGATGCTTTTCCAGGTGGCCTCGTCGCCCGCGATGTCGAACGTCTCGGCCGCATCCCCATTGGGCGTGATGCCGCGGACTTCGACCTTGACCGGCAGGCCGTCAGGACCGAGCGTGACTAGCTGGTCGACCTCGCTGATCCAGCCGCGCAGCGATTGCGAATGGCGATAGGCGATGCGGCCGTCGGCGAGCTTCCAGCGCCACATGTCGCCATGCTTTCCGGCGTCCGACACGACGACGTAATGGTCAGCGTTCGAAGGGGGCTTGAGCAATTGCTCCTTTGGCACCGGGGCCGAGGCGGCTCGGTTCTCCTGGTGCGCGAAGGCTGGGCTGAAACTGATCGGCGCGGCGGCGGCCAGCAGCGCTAGCAGGACATGACGCATTCCAGACGACTCCTCTCGCGCCGGAGATTTGCACGGCACCACACCGGCACGCAATTGGAGTCAGAGGCGGATCAGCATCTCCGGAAGCCTGGTCGTGTCGGGGTCGATTTGCCACTGCACCTGGCGCCCGGACGCATGCGGCTTGGGGCCGTCCTCGCTGTTGTTGGTCAGGATTTCGCCGTCGGTGATGATCGTGAACCGTCCCTCGGCTTTCGACTGTGGCCCGCCGCTTCCGCGGTCCGCGATTCCGAAGGCCCTCGCCCTGGCGCTGAACGGGCCGCCGCCCCCGGCAAAGGCGGGCGCGGTAACCATCACGGTCCCGTCGGCCCTGCGACGGA
This sequence comes from Alphaproteobacteria bacterium, assembly GCA_046566245.1. GTDB lineage: Bacteria > Pseudomonadota > Alphaproteobacteria > Sphingomonadales > Sphingomonadaceae > Sphingomicrobium. The sequence continues at coordinate 17,793 of JBKHXB010000012.1, forward strand.
TGACGATGAAGGGGATCAGGTAATCGGCATCGGGCATCAGCGGGAAGGCGAAGTCCTGGTCGACTCGCCCTTCGAAGTGATAATCGACGTCGAACACGCCCTCGCCCTTGTAGCGGACCGAGCGCCAGCCCCGGTATTTCATGAGGTTGGCCGCGAAGCGCTTGTTGGAATCCTCGTCGAGGCCCGGAATCCCGAAGACCTTCGCCATCTCCTCGGATTCCTTGCGGTCCTTTTCGAGCCGCTCACGCGCCGTTCGCTCATATTCCGCCTTGAGCTCGGCGATCTCTGCCGGCTTGCAGGGCCGGACGCCTTCCGGAACCGGCGGCGGTTCCGTGTCCGGCCCGACGTCCGGAGGAATTTCGGCCAGTTCGGCGCGCCCGTCCTCGAAACAGCGGGCCATCGAATCCGACCAGGGGGCAGCGGGTTTCCCCTTCTCTTCCGGCCGCTGGAGAATGATCTCGCCGCGATAGTCGAGGACGAAGGTGCCGTTCTTGCGAACCTGGAGCTCGGACATGAACTTGCCGGGGCTCCAAAGGCAGCCGGCGAGAAGGAGCGCCCCTGCGAGCGCAAGCAGGCGGCAAGTCCAGTGTCGCATGGCGAGTCCCCCTTGGCGTGCAAGGTAGCGGACGAGCCTTATGGGGAAAAGTCCGAGGGATTCTGTTGCCCGGCTCCCTCGGAGGCCGCTGGAATCCCCTTCTGTTGCCCGGTGGGGTCCGACCGCGCTTAAGCTTTGTAACGTCTGTCCGTTAGGACGTCAGTTACGCGGCAATAGCGAGTGCCTCGTTGTCGTTGGCACTTGTGTGAATGAGCCGTCACGGTGGTCTCATACCGACCGGCAGCCAGGCCTTTATTGCACTCGTCGATCCTGTTTCGCCCCCATCAGCAACAGCGCGAACACTTCTGCCCATCCGCTGCTGGTGGTGGAGGCGCCGGGGTACTGCCCCCCGGGTCCGAAATGCCTATTCCACCCGACACTCTACCGGCATAGCCGGGTTTCCCCGGCGCTCTTAAAGTAGGGATTCGGGCGGGAAACCGCAAGGATTCCGCCCTTCGGCAGGCTCTGGCAATCGGGCCGTGACTGCTGTTATTGCCGCTCCCGCCGTTCTTTTTTCAGACGAGGGAATCCCATGAACAAAGCCCGCCTGGCCGCAGTCGCCTTCGGCCTACTCGCTCTCGCTGGTTGCGGAAGCAGGGACCAGGACCGACTCAACATGGCCGACAACGAGGTGGTCGAGGACCTCAACGCCTTGTCCGACCAGGCAGCAAACGTCGCGGCCGAGGCCGAGGCGCTGGAGAACCAGGCGGCCAACCTGGAGCAGGAAGCTTCCGACAACGCGACCGGCCCGGAAGTGCCGGCCGACGAGAATATCGCGGGCATGTAATCCCAAGCGATCGAACCAACGGCCGCCGCGCAGGCATGCCGGCGGCCTTTTTCTTGTCTGCGCCTTCGCCTAACCCCGGGCCGATGGAAGACACTCCGCCAATCCCGGCCGCGACGCTCGTTACCGTGCGCGAGCGGCCCGGCAAGCCGCCGGAGCTTCTCATGGTCGAGCGGGCCCAGGGCATGGCCTTTGCCGGCGGGGCGCTGGTGTTTCCCGGAGGCCGGATTGACGCGAGCGACCGGCTGGCCGGCGAAGGCGACGAGGACGCCGCGCGCGTCGCCGCCATCCGTGAAACCGTCGAGGAAACGGCCATTCCGGCGGGGCTTGCGCCGGTCCCCCCGGCGGAGCAGGCGCTCGAATTGCAAAAGGCGCTGCTCGAGGAGCGCGACTTCGAATCCTTGCTCGAGCAGTTCGGGATCCGTCTCGACCTCGACGCGCTGACGCCCTTCGCGCGGTGGGTCCCGAAGTTCCACGCCGCCCGGCGCTTCGACACCTTGTTCTTCCTGGCGCGTGCTCCGGACATCGATTGGGAACCGCGCATTGTCGAGGGGGAGTGCAGCGGCGCCTATTGGATCACCGCCGAGGAAGCGCTGGAGCGCGACCGCCGTGGCGAAGCGCGGCTGATCTTCCCGACCCGGCGCAACCTCGAAAGGCTGGCACAGCATTCGAATTTCGAGGCGATGGTCGCCGACGCGCGCGCCCATTCCGTCGCGCCGATCACGCCATGGGTCGAGGAGGTGGACGGTGAAAATTTCATCACCATTCCGGAGGGGGCGGGCTACCCTGTGACGCGCGAAAAGCTCGATGGACTGTGGCGAGGCTGACGCTCCGCCCTTCGAGTCGCTGCACCGCACAATGAAAAGGGGACCCGCGAAGCCGCGGATCCCCTCTCCGTTTCGACAGGTCGAAAGCTTATTTCAGATGGTTCGAAAGATGCTTGTTCATCTCGAACATGCTGACCCGATCCTTACCCCCGAAGATCGGCTTCAGCGTTGCATCGGCCATGATTTCCCGTTTGTTTTGCGGGTTTTGCAGGTTGTTCTTCCGAATGTGATCCCAGATCTTCGAGACCACCTGGCTGCGCGGAAGCGGAGCGCTTCCGCAGATCTTCGCGAGATCCGCCGACGGTGTGACCGGACGGGCCAGCCCGCCCCCTGCTTTACGACCAGTGCCTTGTGCCATTTGGCCCTCCTGTTGTTCCTCGTTTTGTAGAGCGCAAAGCGCCTCTCTTTGCAATGGCGATTGCAATCTGTGTTTAATCGGCCGCGCGGGCGAACGGCACGACCTTGTTGGCGCTGTCGTGACCGATGTCCGCCGGCGGCCCCATTTCGATACCCGCGCGCTCGCACCAATGGGCGACGATTGCTTCCTCGTCATGCCCGAATTCGGGGTCGTTGGGAGGGATGTCCGATGCGCGGCCGAGGCGGAGCCTGGCGACCGAGCGGACATTCGGGCTCGACGTCACATGGAACATCAGCCGGTCGATCTTGTAGAGGTGCTCGCTCACTTCCTCGACCAGCAGCTCGACGCCCGTGAAATCAGGTTCCAACGCGGTCCCAAGAAGCTTCGACAAGACCGTGAGATTGAACGCCATCGCCGGCTGCCGAAGCTCCGGTTCGAGCGCGGACTGGTCGCGCCTAACGAGCCAGTCGAGGGCCCGGTTCACCGCCCCCTCCCCGCCGTCGCGCACGACGTCCTGCGGCATCGGCCCGTGGGCGACCTCGAGGCCGGCCTTGTGCAAGGCGGCGAGCAGGAAGCCGGTGTCGCTGTAGCCCATGAACAGTTTCGAGCGCGCAGCCTCCGCGGGATCGGCGGCGGCCGCCTCCGCGATGCGGTTGGAGCCATAGCCGCCGCGCGCGAACCAGACAGCGTCCGTCGCGGGATCGGCCATCACGTCGCGAAGCGCGCCCAGCCGGTCGCCGTCGCTGCCGGCGAAGTGGCCGTGGCTGAGGAAGCATTGCGGGTGAAAGACCAGCTCGCAATCGCCGCGCGCCCGCGCGATTCCGGCGACCCGTTCGGCGGTCTCGCGCTTCAGCGCATTGCTCGGCGCGACCACCGCGATCTTCATCCCCTGCCCCTCGATTGCCGTTACCAAGCAAATAGGGCAGTCGATGCGGATGAAAAGCCAAATCCGCCTCGCCCTGATCGCCGCTTTAGCGCTGCTGCCAAGCTGCACCACGACGACGACGCCCGCGCCGGTTGCCGTAGTCGAGAGCCAGCCGCCTCCCCCGCCGATGCCGGTTTACGACGTCATCATCCGCGGCGGCACAATCTTCGACGGGTCGGGCGGTGCGCCCTATGTCGGCGACATCCTTGTCAACGGCGACCGCATCGTCGCGGTCGGCGGGCCCGCCGCCAAGGCGCGCGGCAGGACCGAGATCGATGCCACGGGGCTCGCCGTTTCGCCGGGCTTCATCAACATGCTGAGCTGGGCCAACGAGAGCCTGATCGAGGACGGCCGCGGCTTGAGCGACACGCTGCAGGGCGTCACGCTCGAGGTTTTCGGCGAGGGCCAGTCGATGGGCCCGCTCAATCCCCGGATGAAGGAACTCGAAGTCCAGCGGCAGGGCGACATCAAGTTCCCGGTCGAGTGGACGAGCCTCGGCGAATATCTCGACTGGCTGACGAAGCGCGGAGTGACTCCGAATGTCGCCTCGTTCGTCGGGGCGACGACCGTGCGCGTGCATGAGCTCGGAGAGAAGGACGTGGACCCGAATCCCGAGCAGCTCGCAAGGATGCGGGCGCTGGTCCGCGAGGCGATGAAGGAAGGCGCGATGGGCGTAGGATCGTCGCTCATCTACGCGCCGGCCAATTTCGCCGAGAGCGGGGAGCTTGTGGCCCTGTCGCAAGAGGCGGCGCGCTGCGGCGGCATGTACATCAGCCACATGCGCGACGAGGGGCCGCGCCTGCTCGAAGCCATCGACGAGCTGGTCGAGATTTCGCGCAAGTCCGGTGCCCCGGCCGAAATCTATCATTTCAAGCAGTCGGGCCGTGACAATTGGCACAAGATCGACGCCGCGATCGCGCGGGTGGAGGCGGCGCGGTCGGCAGGGCTTCGAATCACTGCGGACATGTACACCTATCCGGCGAGCTCGACCGGATTTGACGCCGCCTTCCCGCTGTGGGTGCAGGACGGCGGGCTCGAGGCCTGGGTCGAGCGCCTGAAGAACCGCAAGACCCGCGCCAGGGCGCTAGCCGAAATGCGCCGGCCGGACGCGAGCGAGAACACAAAGCTCGTCGTCCAGGAGCCCGACAAGGTGCTCCTCGTCGGTTTCAAGACCGAGGCGCTAAAGCCGCTGACCGGGCGGACCCTTGGCTCGGTCGCGCGCGATCGCGGCAAGCGGCCCGAGGAGGTCGCGGCTGACCTCATCGTCGCCGACGGCACGCGGATCCAGGTCGTCTATTTCGGGATGAGCGAGGACAATGTCCGAAGGGCCGTTGGGCTGCCCTGGATGAGCTTCGGTTCGGACGCCGCGAGCATGGCGCCCGAGGGCGTGTTCCTGAAATCGAGCACCCACCCGCGCGCCTACGGCAATTTCGCCAGGCTGCTCGGCAAATATGTGCGCGAGGAGAAAGCGGCGGCCCTGCCTGACGCGATCCGCCGGCTTACCTCCTTCCCGGCAACCAACCTCGGCCTCAAGGACCGTGGCTGGCTAAAGCCCGGGATGCATGCCGACATCGTCGTCTTCGACCCGGCGACGATCAAGGATCACGCGACCTTCGAGCAGCCGCAACAACTCGCCACGGGCGTCCGGAACGTCTTCGTCAACGGGGTCCAGGTGGTGAAGGACGGCGTACACACGGGCGCCAAGCCGGGGCGGGTCGTGCGCGGGCCGGGCTGGACCGGCTGGCCGGGCGGAGGCGCCTGCAAATAGGCGTTTGTCAGGGGGCGCCGCAGCCAATAGGGCGCTGCCCATGGATTCGACGCCCTATTTCTTCTGCGGGATCGGCGGCAGCGGGATGCTCCCCCTCGCCTCCATCCTGCGCGCGTCGGGAGCGCGCGTCTCCGGTTCCGACCGCTCGCTCGACGCCGGCCGGACAAGCCACAAGTTCGACTACCTTCGCTCGCTCGGGATCCAGCTCTTCCCCCAGGACGGCTCGGGACTCGAGCCGGGAATGACCCTCGTCACTTCGGCCGCGGTCGAGGACACGGTCCCCGACATGGTGCGCGCTCGCGAGCTTGGGCTGCAGCACCTTCGCCGGCCCGAGCTGCTCGCGCAGATGCTGAACCGGGCGCTGCACAGCGTCGCGGTCGGAGGGACCAGCGGCAAGTCGACGGTGACCGGAATGATCGGCTGGATCCTCCACGCCTGTCACCGCCAGCCGACAGTGATGAACGGCGCCGTGATGAAGAATTTCGTCACGCCGTCCGCGCCCTTCGCGAGCGCCCTGGTCGGCGATCCCGAGCTGTTCGTAAGCGAGGTGGACGAAAGCGACGGGTCGATCGCGCTTTACAAGGCCGAGGTGGCGGTGCTGACCAACATCAGCCTCGACCACAAGGAAATGGCGGAACTCCGCGGCCTGTTCGCAGGCTTCCTTAACGCTGCGCGCAAGGCGGTCCTCAACCTCGACGACCCCGAAACGCGCGCGCTCGCCGACGCCCTGCCCGGCGAAAAGCTGGTCGGCTACGGCTTCGATTCCCCCACGGCAGACTTTGCCGGCCGCAACCTCGAGCTTCTTCCCGGCGGAGTAACGTTCGCCGTCGACCATTCCGGAAACAGGAATGACGTTCGTCTGCATCTGCCTGGCCGTCACAATGCTTCGAACGCCTTGGGCGCGATCGCCGCGGTCCGCCAGCTCGGAGTGTCGGTGGCTGAGGCCGCGACCGCGCTGGAGCGGTTCGAAGGGCTTCGCCGGCGGCTGGAGACGGTCGGCGAGGCGGGCGGAGTGACGGTGATCGACGACTTCGCGCACAATCCCGACAAGATCGATGCGACCCTCGCCACGCTTCGGGCGCAGGAAGGACGTCTGCTGATCCTCTTCCAACCGCACGGCTTCGGCCCGATTGCCAAGATGGGCGAGGAGCTGGCCGACAGCTTCGCCAAGGGCATGGGCCCGGGCGACCGGCTCTACCTGACCGACCCGGTCTACCAGGGCGGAACGGTGGAGCGCAGCCGTGGTTCGGACTGGCTCGCGGCCGAGATCAAGGCGAAAGGCGCCATCGCACAGCATATCCCGGAGCGCTCGGCGATCGGCGAGAAGCTGCTCGAGGAAGCGAGGCCAGGCGACCGGATCCTGATCATGGGCGCACGCGACGACACGCTCAGCGAGTTCGCGCGCCAGCTCGTCGAGAAACTCGGCGGTTGAAACCCAATCACGATCCGGGCGGTTAAGCCGCGCATGGCCGGATTCGTGACAGGCTGGAAGCTGCCCTCCGACGAGCGCGAGCGGCTGCTCGAGCGCTTTCCGCCGAAATACGGCCGCACGATCGCTGACCATGTCACGCTGCAGGTCGGGGCGAACGCCGAAACCCCGCTGCCGCGCGAGGTGGACGCGCAGGTGGTGGGACGCGCCGACGACGACGACAGCCTGGAATGCCTGGTCGTCGCGCTCGACGGCACGACCGACCGGCCCGACGGATCGACCTATCACATCACCTGGTCGCTTGGACCGGGCCGCAAGGCGAAGGAAAGCAACGACGTGCTGCGTGACAAGGGCTGGAAGCACCTTGACCGGCCCATTCCCATCCAGCTCGATCCGGCGCGCTTCCAATGGTGACGAAGAAAGATCAGCCGCACTTGTTCCTCGACTGCGACGGGGTGCTCGCGGATTTCGACGCGGGCGCAAGGCAGTTGCTGGGAATGACTCCGGCCGAATTCGAGAGACGGCACGGCAGGGGCGAGTTCTGGAGACGGCTCGCGCGCGCAAAGAACTTCTACGGCGAGCTCCCGCAGATGGCGGACGCGCAACGCCTGTTCAGCGCGGTCAAGCATTTGAACCCGACAATCCTGACGGGTCTTCCGCTAGGCAAGTGGGCCGCGCCGCAGAAGGAGCGCTGGGCGGCCAAGCATTTCCCCGGAGTCCCGATCATCACCACCATGGCCCGGCAGAAGCACTTGCACATGGAGCCGGGCGACGTGCTGGTCGACGATCGCGAGAACCACCGGCATCTGTGGGAAGATGCCGGGGGAATATTCGTTCACCACAAGAATGCCGAGGATACGCTCCGCCAGATCGCGGAAATCTACCCGTCAGTGAAGGTGGAGGCCTGAAACCGTCGCGCTGTCACGAAGTGAATTCGCGACGTCGAGCGTCACGCCTGCGGAAGTCGTCGGCCGACCCTGCGCCGCCTATTTGCTCAGCTCGCGATTGCGAGGCAATCGCCTCGCTGTGCCCTGCGGCTTGGCTTAAGCAGCCGCGCGCAGGTCGACTTTCTCGACCCACTCCGGCCAGAAGGCCGGTTCGCGGCTCGACCAGCCGGGAGCGGTCGCTGCGCTCTCGCTGATCGACTGCAGAAGCGTCCGGCGACGGTCGGGGTGCAGGTGCGGAAGCGCCGCAGCCGCGCAGAACGCCGAAGGCAGCCACGGCCGCGCAGCAGCGCCGACCAGCCGCTCGTAAAGGAAACGGTAGGCGGCGAAGTTCGGCAGCCGGTCCTGGCCGAGATCGAACGCGGAAAGCGTGATCAGCATCCCGATGAAGGGCTCGATCATGTCGAGCCCGCTGTCATCGGGCACCTGCATCCGCAGGTGGTCAAGCTGTTTGTAGAGACGGGCCTGGGCGCGGATCGAGGCGGCCTCGCCTTCGTCACGGGCCCAGCATTCGATGGGGTCGCGCCGCCCATAAGCGACGTCGAGCGAGCGCCGGATATAGCGCTGCGTCGCTTTCGAGAAGCTCGCAAATTCCTTCATTTCCGAGAGCAGCAACGCGCCGTTCGCCGGCTGGCTGGTCCTCGTAATCATGATCCCGACTCCTTGCCCATCAGCGGGATCATGCGGTCGCTATAGTTGCGTAAGTCTTAACCACTTGTCCCACCCCCGTTAAGCATTGAATCAGAGGGTGGGCCGGCTGGCAATGTTAATCTTTCACGGCTCGATGAGACGGCCGCGAAGTGTTGATTATCTGCAACGCGATTGAAACGTTTCCGTTACGACAACGACTCGTCCTCTTCCTCGAATCCGGAGGAGGGCACGGGGTCTGGAGAATCCGGCTGGACCGCGGCCGGCGGGTCGGACGCGTCCATCGACTGGTCGCTTCCGACATCGACCTTCGCATCCGAATCCTCGGGATTTCTGCGAAGCTTTTCCTCGAGTTCCGGCTCGGGATTGCGCTGTTCCGTAACCGGCGGCGGCCGGTCATTCTTGTCCTTGTGCGTGGTCAATGCATCCTGCTCCCATCAGCTCTGTTTCCACCAACGGCAGAAATGAACGCTCGTTCCGCAATGCCTTTCGACCGGCGAACCGGAGCGTTCTGCGAACACCTCCGCCACCGATAGCAAGCGCCGTGGCCAAATAGTATGCAGGCGCCAATGAAACCACTCCAGCATCCGTTGCGGGAGAAACAGTTCTCCGACTGGCCGCTGGCCATGAAGTCGATTCTCGGCTTCTGGCTCTTCTATGCGCTCACCGTCGTGCTTCGAGCGGTGCTCGCGCGCGACCCGATGACGATCATGGAGAACAAGCTTCTGACCATCACGGTCGGAATTCTCCTCACCTTCTTCATTTACGCGACACTTGTGGTGTTCGCTCGCCAGGCGACCGTCAGGCGCAGGATCGTCATCGCCGCCGCCGCAAGCATTGCCGCGGCGGCCTCGATGTCCGGAATCATGATGTTTGCGGACAGGTACCAGGAAAAGCCGCAGGAGGAGATGCGCTTCGTCTCGAGCGAGGGTTACCGGATCACCGAGCTCGGCATGACCACGATCATCGAACGCGACGGCCATGAACCCCTGACTGTCACCTGGCCGAAAATCGGGCAGCTCGATCCGTGGATCCAGTTCCGGGTCGCGCTCGACTCGATGGTCGTCTGGCTGTTCTTCTTCATGGCTTGGAGCGCTTATTATCTCGCGATGCAGGCACAGGCGCAGGCGCTGAACGCGCAGAGACGCGCGGCCGAAGCCGAAACCGCTGCGCAGGCTGCGCAGCTTCGGGCACTGCGTTACCAGGTCAACCCGCATTTCCTGTTCAACACTTTGAACTCGCTGTCTTCGCTGGTGATGACGGGTCGGACCGACCGCGCCGAGAATATGCTCTTGGCGCTATCGACATTCTTCCGGTCGAGCCTGTCGCTCGACCCGGCCGCAGACATCACCCTGGCGCAGGAAATCGACCTCCAGCGACTCTACCTGGATATCGAAAAGACGCGCTTCCCAGACCGCCTGCAGGTCGAGATCGAGGTCCCCGAGCAGCTGCAGTCAGCGAAACTTCCGGCGCTCATCCTTCAGCCGATCGTTGAAAACGCGATCAAATATGGCGTCTCCAAGACCCGCCACAAAGTGCTGATACGGATCCTGTGCGAAGCACTTCCGGACGGACGGATGTCGATCACCGTCAGCAACCAACTGATCAACGGCAAGAAGATCGAGTTGCCCGCCGCAACGCACGAAGGAACCGGGCTCGGCCTCGCCAACGTCGTCGAGCGGCTGGAGACGCGCTTCGGAAGCAAGGCCGAATGCCGCTTCGGCCCGATGACCGGAGGCGGCTACAAGGTCACCCTGACCATGCCGGTGCAGACCGGTGACTGAGGCGGCGGAGGAAACCAAGCCGCTTCGCGTGCTGGTCGCCGACGACGAGCCGCTCGCGGCCGAGCGCCTCCAGCTCCTTCTTGCCCGGGCCGAGGGCGCGACGCTGGTCGGCACCGCGAGCGACGGTGACTCCGCCATCAACATGGCCGAAGCGTTAAGACCCGACCTGGTCCTCCTCGACATCGCCATGCCGGGCCTCGACGGAATCGACGTCGCCCGGGCGTTAGCCAGCCAGAACCCGACGCCAGCGGTGGTTTTCGTGACTGCCTTTGACCAGTTCGCGGTCGCCGCATTCGAGGTCGCGGCCGTCGATTACCTGATGAAGCCGGTCGACCCTTCCCGGCTGCAGCGCGCGCTCGACCGGGCCCGCGATTTCCTCGAGCATCGCCGTGCACCGGCTGCTGCGCCTGGAGCCCCATCCGAGTGGATCGAGGAATTCTGGGCGTCCGACCTGTCAGGCCTGGTTCGAATCGCCGCGCGCGACATCGACCGTGTCTCCGCGGAGCGCGACTACATGCGCCTCCACGTCGGCCGCAGGAGCTGGCTGATCCACCATTCGATGACGGCTCTGGAAGAAGGGTTGGACCCGACGCAGTTCGTGCGGCTGCATCGCTCGGCGATCGTCCGCAAGGATTTCATCAGCGGCTTCAGCCGCAACCCGTCGGGACGCTGGATCGCAAGGCTTGCCGACGGGACCGAGCAGCCCGTCGGACGGCTGTATTCAGATCGCGTCCGGGCAATCGCCGGACGTTGAAACGTCAAAGAGAAAGAAACGCGCCGCGCGCCGCAGCGACGCGCGGCGGCTGTGGATCGCTCATTTCGCGATGACCGCGATGGACGCGTCGAGCACCGTAACCGACGGGTTGCGGGCGGCTGCCAGCGCGGCGTTGAAGGCCGGCATGGCGCCCGCGATCGCCTGGTCCCGGCAATTCACGGTGGCGCGGGCGAGCTCGAGCTCACGCGAATCCTCGATCTCGCAAACGGTCCGGGCGGCCGAAGCAATCCTCCGCTCGAGGATCTGGACTCCCGGCTCGGCGGCGAGGTTGAGGTCGGCGTAGGATACCAGGACCGAATTGGTCTGAGCGGCCTGGCTGACCGTCGGGACGACGAGCGCAGAGGCCACGAGCATTGCGGCAAATGCGGGAAGAACCTTCATCATGTCGCGTCTCCTTCTGTTGGCGACGCGGGGCCGTTGGGGAATACCGCGGGGCGGCTCATGCTGGCTGCCGGCTCCTGCGGCCTGGGGAAGAAGCCCCGCGTCGCAGCCTGTTGATGCACCGGCCGCGCGGCGAGGTCTTGCGATCATCGACGCTCTGGCGGCCGGATTCGGCGCTCCGACAAGCTGCGTCCGTCAGTCGGCCAATCGACGAACGACGGTCATCGGCCGTTCAGGATTCGGAGCGGCTTTCGCCCCTGTCGACCGCGGCGGTGACCGCGACGTCCATGGTGACGTTCCCGAGCGTGCGGATGATGTCGGGGACCATTTCCACCGCGACCAGCAGGACCAGCGGCGCGATCGGGACGCCGAGTGCCATGGCGATCGGTGCGATCGAACTGATGAAGCTGATTTCGCCCGGAAGGCTGATCGCCGCATAGCTCATCACCGCGCCGACGGCCGTTGCTGCAAGGATCTGGCCGAGTGACGGCTCGTAGCCCATCCAGTGGGCGACATAGACAGCCACAGCGACGTTCATTGCCGGCCCCGTCGCGCGGAAGAGCGCGACCGCGATCGGAAGCGAGACATCGGCGACCTCGTCGCGGATCCCCATGACCCTTGCGGAAGCCAGCATCGCCGGAAGCGAGGCGAGCGACGAGCGAGTCGAGATGGCAACGCTCTGCGGGGCGAACATCGCTCGCGTGAACCTCCCTGCGGGAACGCGTCCGGCGGCGATCCCGATCGGATAGGCGGCGAGCGTGACGAACAGCCCGATGAGCGAGACGAGGACGATGTAATGGACAAGGCCCGCAAAGGCCGCGCCCCCGGCCGCCGCGCCGACGGTGAAGGCCAGGGCAAGGACGCCCGCCGGCGCAAGCCACAGGACCCAGCCGATGACCAGGAGCAGAGCATCGCCGATCGCTTCGAACAGGCCGACGAGCGCCTTTCTGCGCGCGGGTGCGATTTGCGACGCGGCGATCGCGAACAGGATGGTGAAGACGACGAGCGGAAGGACGTCGCCATTACTCGCAGCCGCGATGACATTCGAGGGGATGACGTTCTGGAAGAAATCCTGGAGGCTGGGCATCGCCTCCCCCGGCGGCGGCGAGAGCCCGGCAAGGCCCGCGCGGAGCGCTTCGGCTGCTTCGGCCGGGAGGGGGAAGGCCGAGACAAGGCCGAACATCGCCATCATCCCGAAGATCGCCGACAGCGTGCAGACGGCGACGGCCCAGGCGACCGTCCGGGCGGCGATGCGCCCTGCCCTCGCCGCCTCGGCGCCCTGGGCGATGCCGGTCACCAGCAGCGCGACGACAAGGGGGATCACGGTCATCTTCAGGGCATTCAGCCAAAGCTGGCCGACGATCGACGCGCCCTCGACCCAGGGCGCGCTGACACCCGGCGGCAGGGCGCGGGCGAGCACCCCCAGGACAAGTCCGGCGACCAGCGAACCGACAACGAGATAAGGTCGCGTGCCGCTCACCGGCCGTGCGGCCGCTTCCTCCGCTTGAATGCTCATCTTGACTCCCGCGCTTGTCAGGATGTGGGGGCTTATCGCGCCGCCCTCGCCAGCGCCAGCGTCCACAAGCTGCGGTCCATGCACGATTTTCCCGTCGCTCTACGCATCGCCTGGCAGTCTTGAGCGTTGTTCGTGCGTTATCCCACAAAGGAGATGGTTCAATGCATCAGACAAAGGACGCCGGCATCCTCGAGACGCTAGCAACAACGCTGATCGACAGCATCAATGGGTATGAAGATGCTGCGAAGAACAGCGACAATACTCGCTTCCAGGAGATCTTCCGCGAACGCGCCTCCGAGCGGCGCAAGGCCCTTGAGGACCTTCGCTCGGAGATCAGCCGCCTTGGCGGCACCCCGCCTGATGATGGCTCGTTCCTCGGCAAGACCCACCAGACCTGGCTGGACCTCAAGGCAGCCATCACTGGCCGCGACGACCAGCGGATCATCAACTCCGTCGAGGCGGGTGAGGACTATCTCAAGGAGAAGTTCGAAGCGGCCCTCAACAGCGGCGACCTGTCCGGCGAATCACGCCAGGTCGTCGAGCGGGTTTATCAATCAGTCCGCTCGGGCCATGACCAGATCAGTCAGCTCAAGCACGGCATGGAAACGCACAGCTAAGCGTCGACGATCAGGGGCGGCGGCCCGTTTGTAGCCGCCCCCCGTTTCCTCGCCTCCCGCTTTCACGTTACATTCCGGGCTTCTCCAGCGAAGGAGAAATCCGATGAAGCGCATCCTCATCCTGTCCCTGGCGGCGGTTGCAGTGTCGGTTCCGTCGTCAGCGCAGAAGCCCGCCAGTGTCGTACCCGTGATCCTCTACAGCTACGGATACGTTCCCAACCCGATTGTCCTTGCTGCCGGGGAGCCGGTGACGCTGGCGTTCACCAACCGTTCGAAAAGCGGCCACGAGTTCAAGGCGCCGCATTTCTTCGCGGCATCAAAGATCACGCAGGGAAGCGCTCCCGGCGGCGCAGTCGAGCTGAAGGGAGGCGCGAGCGCGTCGGTGACGCTGTTTCCGACGCGCGGCAGCTATCGCGTGCATTGCGGCCATTTCCTGCACACGCAGTTCGGGATGGAGACCCGGATTATCGTTCGCTAGGCGCGCTCAGCGTGAGCCGTTTCCGGTGTCGTTGGGCTGATGGTCCTCGGCGATCCGGACCGGCGCGCCGGATCGGTCGATCTCCAGCCAGTCGCGAAACGGCAGGCCATAGAGCATGTCCATCACTTCGAACTCGAGCCCGCCGGGCTGGCTGGTGCTGCTGTTCCATAGCGCGACGACGCCGCTCTTCTTTTCGGGATCGAAAAGGATCAGCGACCGGTAGCCGTTGACCCCGCCGCGGTGGCCGACAATCCGGTGCCCTGCATAGTCGTAGCTCCGCCAGCCATAGCCGTACCAGGCGGTGCCGAGCCGCTCGAGGAACTTGCGCAGGCGTCCGCGCTCGCCCGGAGTCTTGACGAGCGGCGCATGGATCGCCGCCAGCACATTGGGAGAGACCACCTGGGGCATCTGGCCCATCTGGGCGAGCATCCAGACAGCAAGATCCTTGATGTTGCTGTTGATGCCGCCTGCCGCAGGGACCTTGTAGTAGGTGTCGGTCAACTCGATCTCGCGCCGGCCCGCATTGTGCGGCCGGGCCCAGCTGTTCGACCTCACAAGCCCTTCGCGCGTCGCGCTCGCGCTCGACATTCCGAGCGGATCGAACAAATTTTGCTTCAACGCGGTTTCGTATGGCTGACGGGTTTCGCGCTCGACGATCTCGGAGGCCGCGTCATAGGCGACGTTGCCGTAGCTCCAGCAAGTCCCGGGCTGACAAATCAGGTTCAGCTGGGCGAGCTGCATGCGAAGCAGCTTCGGGTCCCCGCCCTCCTCGAGCTTATTGTCGTAGGCATTGCGGTAGAGCCCAACCCGGTGGCTAAGCAGGTCCGAAACCGTCGCCCGGTGCTCCGCTCCGCCCGGAAGCCGGAGCGTCTTGCTGTACCGGGAAACGGGCGCGGACAGGTCGACTTTTCTCTGTTCAGCCAGCTTTGCGACCATCGTCGCGGCAACGCCCTTCGAAACCGATGCCCAGCGGAAAACGGTTTCGGGGGTAACGGGGTCGCCCGAACCGGCCAGCGTTTCGCCATACCCCTTGAGGAATGTGATCCGGCCGTTCTCGACCACTCCGACAGCAAGCCCGACCATGTTCGGTCGCTGCATCAGACGCTGGAGCCGCGCGTCGAGCGCCTGGTAGTCGACCGCTTGTCGCGCGCCGGGATCGACAGCGGCCAGCCTGAGGCTCGCGGCTATAGGCCCTTCGGGCCGCGCGGTTTCCGCGCTCGGCCTCGTCGCAATCAATGCGGAGCCGAGAAGGAATACCCCCGCCCCGATTGCGACTTTGAATGATTTTCTCAACGATCCCACTCCGCCCCCGCTGTAGCTGTTGCCGTTCGCGATTCGCCACTCAACAACGCTGGTGCGCGGCTGCGGTGAATCGAAACGATGGCGCGACGAATGTCGTCAAGGCGACGGCTGGCCTTCCCGACGCGCCTCGCCTAAGGCGCTCGCCCGGGAGGATCCGTTGCGCTTCTTGAAGACCCTTTTCTGGATCGTCGTCGCCGTCATCCTAACCCTGTTTGCGTATAAGAACTGGCGGGACGTCACGCTCGACTTGTGGGGGAATATCCAGGCGGACGTGAAGATCCCCATACTGCTGGCGATCGTCTTCCTGATCGGGTTCCTGCCGACCATGCTTGTCTATCGTGCCCGGCTGTGGCGCCTTCACAACCGGGTCTCGCCGCCTCAGCGCCAGCCCGTGCCGGCACCGCCCCAAACCATCGAGCCCGACGAATGAGATCGATTTTCGTTGCGATCGACACGCCCGATCTCGCCAAGGCCCACAAGCTCGCAAAGGCGGTCAAGCCGCTGGCCGGGGGCGTCAAGCTCGGCCTCGAGTTTTTCTGCGCCAATGGCCCGGCGGGCGTTCACGATATCGCGGCGCTCGGGGTTCCGGTCTTCCTGGACCTCAAGCTTCACGACATCCCGAACACGGTCGCGAAAGCGATCGCCGCGCTTCGCCCGCTCGAACCGGCCATCCTGACGGTCCACGCCGCGGGCGGGCGCGCGATGATGGAGGAAGCGAAGGCCGCTGCGCCGGAAAAGACCAAGGTCGTGGGCGTGACCGTGCTCACCAGCCTCGACCGCGATGACCTGGCGGCGATGGGCGTTTCGGGAAAGCCTTCCGAACAGGTCGGGCGGCTGGCGAAGCTCGCCCGGGACTCCGGCCTCGACGGCATCGTTTGTTCCGGCGAAGAAGTGAAGGCGGCGAAACGCGCCTGGCCTCACGGCTTTTTCGTCGTGCCGGGAGTGCGGCCGAAGGGAGCCGGCCTCGCCGACCAGAAGCGGGTGGTGACGCCCCGCGCGGCGCTCGACGACGGCGCCTCGATCCTCGTCATAGGCCGCCCGATAACCGGCGCCGAGGACCCGGTCGCGGCGCTGAAGGCAATCGCCGCGACACTCTGAGGAAAGTGGACAAGCGCGGGCGCTTGGGCCTAGTCGCGGCGCGAATACGGACCCCGAGAGGTTGCAATGAGCTGGCTGAGCCGCGTCAAGAGCGGGATTCCCTTCCTCCCCAAACGGCAGACCGCCGACACTTTATGGCACAAGTGCGTGAAGTGCGGGACGATGGTCTTCCTCAAGGAATGGGAGGACAATCAGCGGGTCTGCCCGCGTTGCGACTTCCACGACCGGATCGGGCCGGCGCACCGCTTCGACTATCTGTTCGACGAGGGGGAATATGAGGTCCTTCCGCCCCCCGAGGTGCGCGAGGATCCGCTCAAGTTCCGCGACACCAAGCGCTATACCGACCGGCTCAAAGAGGCGCGCGCAAAAACGGGTGAGCGCGACGCATTGATGAACGCGCGCGGCACGATCGGCGGGCAGGGCGCGATCGTCGGAGTGCAGGATTTCGCTTTCATGGGCGGCTCGATGGGGATCGCGGTCGGCACCGCCTTCGTCAACGGAGCCCGCGCTGCGATCGAAGACAGGGTCCCCTACATCATCTTCACGGCCTCGGGCGGCGCTCGGATGCAGGAAGCGGTCCTGTCGCTGATGCAGCTTCCGCGAACGACGGTGGCGATCGCAGAGCTAAAGGACGCCGGCCTGCCCTACATCGTTGTCCTGACCGATCCGACGACGGGCGGAGTCACCGCGTCCTACGCGATGCTGGGTGACATCCACATCGCCGAGCCGGGCGCCCTGATCGGCTTTGCGGGACAGCGCGTGATCGAGCAGACGATCCGCGAGAAGCTGCCTGAGGGCTTTCAGCGCGCGGAGTACCTGCTTGAGCACGGAATGGTCGACATGGTCGTACCGCGCCAGCAGATCAGGGACATCCTTATAAAGCTCATCGGCTACCTGATGCCGGAGAAACCGGAGAAAAAGGCGGCCTGAATGGCCGATTTCGCGCGCTCGGACAGCAGCGCGGTCCAGGCCCAGCTCGACCGGCTCGCGCTCCTCTCGCCAGGCGGCGACCGGCTCGGCCTCGACCGCATCACCAGGCTTCTCGACCGCCTTGGCCGGCCGCAGGACCGCCTCCCCCCGGTCTTCCACGTCGCCGGCACCAACGGAAAGGGCTCGGCCTGCGCCTTTCTACGCGCAGTGCTCGAGGCCGCGGGCCTCAAGGTGCATGTCTTCACCAGCCCGCATCTCGTGCTTTTCAACGAGCGCATCCGTTTGGGCGGCCGGCTGATCAGCGATCCCCTTCTCGCCGAGCTCCTCTCCGAGGTGCTGGATTCGAGCGAGGGAATCGAGCCGAGCTTTTTCGAAGTCACCACTGCAGCGGCCTTTCTCGCTTTCGCGCGGGAGCCGGCCGACGCCTGCATTGTCGAGGTCGGGCTCGGCGGACGGCTCGATGCGACGAACGTCATCGAAAGACCGCTGGTCTGCGGGATCGCCGGACTCGGGCTCGACCACAAGCAATGGCTGGGCCGTACTCTCGCGAAGATCGCCGCCGAAAAAGCGGGCATAGCCAAGTCCGGAGTGCCGCTGGTCACGCAACGCTACCCGCCCCAGGCGGCAAGGCAGGTGCTGGAGGTCGCGGACAAAGCGGGGGCGGCGTGGATCGGCCGGGGAGCAGCCTGGCAGTCGCGGATCATCCGCGATTCGATCTACTACCGCGACCGGCATGGCGCTCTGAAGCTGCCGCTTCCCCGGCTGCCGGGACGGCACCAGGCGGACAATGCAGCGCTGGCCGTCGCAATGCTGCGACACCAGGCGCTGTTCGATATCCCGGAAAGCGCCATGGCTAAAGGCATCCGCTCGGTGAAATGGCCTGCGAGACTGCAGAGGCTTGGCACCGGGCCGCTCACGAAGCGACTTCCCGAGGGCAGCGAGATGTGGATCGATGGCGGGCATAACGGCGCCGCGGCGAGGCTGATCGCGGATCATGTCAAGCACGCCTTCGCCAACGATCGCCTGCCGCTGGCTATCCTGTTCGCGTGCCTGTCCAGCAAAGACCCACGCGCGATGCTGCAACCCTTCGCGGGCTTGGCGACGGACGTCCATACGCTGCCGATCCAGAATCACGAGCATCGCTCGCCCGAGGAGCTTGCGGCGCTCGCTTCAGGCCTTGGCTTCAGCGCGACTGCCAACGACTCGCTCAAGGAAGCGCTAGAGCGCGTTGCACAACCTTCGCGAGTGCTCTTGTTCGGCTCGCTCTACCTCGCCGGGGAGGCTCTGAAGGCGAACGGTCAGCCGCCCGACTGAGCGGGCTTGCCGATTTCCTTGTCAGGGTCCTTCGCCCGTACGTCGCCGCTCCCGACGACACCCGCGTCACCGATCGAGCTGTCAACCAGGCCCGAGCGCATCATCAGCCAGAACAGGACGATGCCCGGCAGCGCCGCGACGGTGGTCAGAAGGTAGAAGTTTACATAGCCGAACTCTTCGACCAGGGCGCCGGCTGTCGTCCCCGTCAGCACCCTTCCGACGACGCTCGCGGCCGCCGAGATCAGCGCATATTGCGACGCGGTGAACCGAAGGTCGCACAGCGCCGAGAAATAGGCGACGACGACGACCCCGCCGATCCCGCTCGCGAAATTCTCGAAGCCGATCGTCGCTGCAAGGCCCCAATTGCTGTGACCAGCCGCGGCCAGTGCCGCGAAGCTCAGGTTCGAGATGCCCATCAGTACCAGGCTCAAGAGCACCGAGCGCTTCATCCCGATCTGCGCGTAGAGGATTCCGCCGACGAAGATGCCGATCAGGTAAGCCCAGAAACCGAAGCCGACGTCGTAGATGGCGATCTCGTCGTTGGTGTAGCCCATGTCGTCGAGCAGCAGCCGGAGCACGAGGTTGGCGAGGGTGTCGCCGATCTTGTGGAGCAGGATGAACAGGAGCACGAGCCAGGCGCCGTGGCGCTGGAAGAATTCCGCGAACGGCCCGATGATCGCCGCCCAGGTCTCGGCCAGGCCCTTTCGCTCCGTCGGCTGGCGGTGCCGCTTCGGCTCACCGAGGACCAGGCCTGTGAGCATCGCCGGCAGCGCGAAGCTCGCGCAGGCGATATAGGCGGCTTCCCAGCCATACCGGGCGGCGATTACGAGCGCGAGCGCGCCGGCCGTGACCGAACCGATCCGCCACCCATATTGCGACATGCCCGACCCGACGCCGAGCTGCCTGGGCTCCAGGATCTCGATCCGGTAGCCGTCGATGACGATGTCGAACGTCGCTCCGGCAATTCCGACGAGCACGGCTGCGAGCGCCGTCTGGGCGATGTTCGCGGTCGGCTCCTGCATCGCAAGGTTGATGACCGCGCCGATCACCAGCAGGCCGGCGAAGATCAGCCACGACACTCGCTGACCGAGGCGACCGAGCAGCGGAAGCCGCACGCCGTCCACGATCCATGCCCAAAGAAACTTCAGATTGTAGACGAGGAAGGCGAGCGTGAAGGCGGTGACCGTGGACTTTTCGATATTGTCCTGGGCCAGGCGCGTGGTCAGCGTCGCGCCGATCATCGCATAAGGGAAGCCGGACGAAATCCCGAGGAACAGGGCCGCGATCGGCGCGGCTTCGGTATAGGGCCTGATCCCTGCGGGCAGGACCGCCCGCCAGCCGGAATAGTCTTTCGCCGAGTCCGCCGTCGCCATTGCCGCCCCTCTTTTGCCTGATGGCCCATGCTTAACAGGCCGGACGCTGCTGAACAGGGGGTGAGCGGCTCTACGCGGCCCTTACGGGACCGACGATCATTCTCCGAAGGCCGGGTACAGCTCCAGGCCCTTGGCAGGCTCGGCCTCTTCGCCGGCGAGCAGGCGGTCGACGGCCTCAAGGGCGCACCGCAATTGCCTCTCGCTGTAGGGCTTGGTGAGGCAGCCGATCGCGAAAGCCTTGCCGTGTTCGGGAACCTCGTGGCCGGTCGAGAAGAGTACCGGGATGCCGCGCTCCCGGGCTTCCCGGGCAAGGTCGAGGCCGCTTCTTTCGCCCGAGAGCCGGAGGTCGCTGAGCACCAAGTCTACATCCTCGCGGTCGATGAGCTCGATGGCATCCTCGAAACTGTCGAGCGTGGCGACCACGTCATAGCCGAGGTCGGCGAGCATAACCTCGTTGTCGAACGCCATGAGCGGCTCATCCTCAACGATCAGGATGCGCTTGACGATACGCTTGCGCTTGCCGAACAGCATTTGGCCCCCACACACTGGAACTTCGCTTTGCCACCGGAACGAATGAAGCGCCATCCTGTGCCGAGCGGAACGCGTCGAGCGGCGACCCGGCGCGGCGCTGCGCCGGACCGTGCCGACAACGGGCCGCAGCGGATCGCGAAACTGCTTGCCCGCGCCGGGGTCGCCTCGCGCCGGGAGGTGGAGCGCATGATCGCGGAAGGACGGATCGCGATCGACGGGGAAATCGTCACCACGCCGGCGACCTTGCTAACGGGCCTTCAAGGCGTGACCGTGGACGGCAAGCCGGTCCGTCCACCGCAGCAGGCGCGGCTGTTTCGCTTCTACAAGCCGCAAGGGACTCTGACGGCCGCGAGCGACCCCAAGGGCCGGCCGACGATCTACGACCGCTTACCCCCTGGATTGCCGCGGCTCGTCCCCGTCGGCCGTCTTGATTTCACGACCGAAGGCCTGCTGCTGCTGACCAACGACGGCGAATTAAAGCGCAAGCTCGAATTGCCGAGCAGCGGGGTCGAGCGCACCTACCGCGCGCGCGCCTTCGGACACGTCACGCAGGAGCGGCTCGACCGGCTCGCCGAGGGAATCACGATCGAGGGCATCTATTACGGGCCGATCATCGCCAACCTCGAGCGGCGCACCGGACGCAACTGCTGGATCGAGCTCAGGCTCAAGGAGGGAAAGAACCGCGAGGTCCGGCGCGTTCTCGCCCACCTCGGCTTGCAGGTGTCGCGCCTGATTCGCATCGCCTACGGCCCGATCGCGCTGGGCGGTCTTCAGCCGGGCGAGGTCGATGAAGTGCCGCGCGCCGAGCTCGACGCCTTCCGCTCGGCTCTGAAATGAGGATTATCGCCGGCCAGTGGCGCGGCCGGAGATTGGCCGCACCCGAAGGGATGGCGACGCGGCCGACCGGAGACCGGGTCCGCGAAACGCTCTTTTCGATGCTTGCCAGCCGTTTCGGCACATTCGAGGGCCTTCGCGTCGCAGACCTCTACGCAGGAAGCGGCGCGCTCGGGCTCGAGGCCCTCTCGCGGGGCGCGGCGAGCGCGACCTTCGTAGAGAATGACCCGAAAGCGCTTGCTGCGATCCGGGCCAACATCGATGCGCTTGGTGCCGGGGAACGCGCGCGCGTGCTGGCTAGACCGGCGCAAAGCCTTCCCAGGGGCGAGGCTTTCGATCTGCTGTTCGCTGATCCGCCTTACGGGCCCGGCTCGGGCACACAGGTTTTGCGCGAAATCCTGGCCTCAGGATGGGCCGCGGCGGGCGCGTGGATAGCGATCGAGACCGAAAGCAAAAGCGCAGTCGATCCGTTGGGTTTAGAAATCGATGCCGAGCGCGATGTCGGAAGGGCGCGGATCACGCTCCTCCGCGCTTCGACTCCTTCGCGCTCTTCATGATCTCGTCGATTTCCTCGGCGATTCGAGTCCCCATCGCCGTTGCCGCAGCCTTCGCCGCGCCCTTGAGGGCGGCTTTCGACCCGCCCTCCCCGCGCCGGCTGAGCCCGCGCTGAGCGATCACCGCGAGCGCAGCAGCAGCACCCGCAGCAAGGACGTCGGCCACGATCGGGCTTTCCAGGAGCGAAGCGAGCGCGTCGGCGGCGCCTTTGCCGGATTGGGCACGGGCCACGCGCGGTTTCGGCGACGGCTTTGCGCGGGACTTGCGCGTGCTCGCCGCCTTCGGCCGCTTCGCTGACTTGGCTGCAGCCGATGGCTTGGCGCGGCTTCGAGCGATCGATACCTTCTTCTTTTGGACCTTCTTCGCCATTGGCTGCCTCCCTCCCTCCCTGTAGCGGACGAGCCCTGCCGCGAGACTATCGCGGCTTTGAATGGCCATTCGCCCGTGAGATTTCCTTCTTTTGCTGAATATGCGCAAGGTAGCGGAAGCCCATCCCGAGAACAGACAGGGCCATGCCGATGATCAAAGCGGGCAGCATCCACCAAGGGTCGCCCGGAGTCGGCCAGGCGACAATCCCCAGAAAGAAAACGCTGACGATCGACGTCAAATAGCCAATCGCCTTCCAGTCCAGCCCGGCATATTTCTTGACGTCGTGACTATTCATTGCCGCACTGGAACATCTCTGGCCGCCAATCGGTTTCCTCGACCAAAGAGGAGTGCACCGATGGCCGAGAAAAAGCAGGACGCGATCGCATTGCTGAAAGCCGACCACCGAGAAGTGGAGGAGCTTTTCGCCAAGTTCGAAAAGGCAAGCGGCGATGGTCGCAAGCAGGACCTGGCGCACGAGATTTGCCGGCAGCTCACGATCCACGCGACGATCGAGGAAGAAATTTTCTATCCCGCCTGCGAGGGCAAGGTCGATGAGGAGCTGCTCAAGGAAGCTTATGTCGAACATGACGCGGCCAAGGTGCTGATCGGCGAGATCGAGGGCGGCGGGCCGGGCGACGAATTCTATGACGCCAAGGTCAAGGTGCTGAAGGAAGAGATCGAGCACCATGTCGAGGAAGAGGAAAAACGGCTGGAAGGCCTCTTCTCACAGGCGCGCAAGGCGGAACTCGACATGGACGCGCTCGGCGACCAGCTCGCACAGCGCAAGGCCGAGCTGCTTGCGCAGACCGAAAGCGGCGCGCTCCCGCCGGCCGAAATGACCACCATGGAAAAAGCGGGCGCCTGATCCGCGAATCGGTGCCGCGAGCCCTAATCTAGTTAGCGCTGCCCTACGGCGACTTGGGTGCTTCCGCCTCCGGCCGGATCCCAGCCGTAGATGTCCTTCACGAACGCCAGCTGGCCGTCGGTCACCTGCGCGGTGAGATAGGTCGTATAGACCGGCACTCCGGCGGGCAGCTGCTGGAACTGCTCGGCGCCGTCGCTGGGCGGCCGTGGCTCGCTGCGAAGCAGCCAGCGCGCGAAGCGGGTCGCGTCCTCCAGCCTGACGCAGCCGTTGCTCTTGTCACGGCTCGCGAGCAGGAAATATTCCTTCTTCGGCGTGTCGTGGAGGAAGATTCCCTCCGGATTGTTGAAGGGGAATTTCATGTTCCCCATCGAATTGTCGTCGTCGTTCGGCTTCTGGCGTACCCTGATCTGCAGCTTGCCGTCCTTGACCGCTTGCCAGTCGACCGTCGACGGATCGATGGGCGTCGCGTCCGCGGTCCAGTCGGACATGATTTCGTAGCCCTTCGACTTGCGATAGCTCGCGCTGGCGAGGTTCGTCGCCATCTTGCGGACGAGGTGGTGCGGAACGTTCCAGTAGGGATTGTACACCACGTAATACATCATGCTGGCGATCATTGGTGTTGGAAGCCCCATGGGCGGCTTCGCATCGCCAACGACGACCTTCATCGAATCGACTGGCTTGCCGTTCTCGAACATCGTCAGGCGCTGGGTGGCGGAATCGACGATCGCGAAGCGGCCGGTCGACGGGAAGATCCGAGCCCGGTCCAGGTTGGCAACCACCCGCGGGTCCGCAGCGGTCGAGCCGCTCGCCTGCATCTGCCTCCAGGCGGCGTCTCGGATCGACGTATAGATCGAGTTCGGATTGGCGAGCTGGCTGAGGTACAGCTCGAGCGAGGGCGCTCCGGCGGCGGTGCGCAGCACCTGGTCGGCCGTGGGGGCCTTTGGCGCCAAGTGCGGGTATGCAATTATGTAGTTCGAGGCCGGCCGCTCCATGACCTGGGCATAAAGGACCAGCGCCTCGGACAACGTGTGCTCGGCAAATGCAATCGCCTGCGGCGTCCCTGATGCCGCCTGCTGAAGCGCTGCCTGGACCTGGGTCGCATATTGCGGACCGGGCGACAGCCCGTCGAGCGGCGCTCTCTGGAGAATCGCGACCAGGTCATTGACCGCGGGCTTCGGCGACGTGCCCTTGAACCAGATCGGCGAGTAGCGCCAGTTCGCGTAGAAGGCCTGGACCTGCCCCTTGGTCGGCAGGCCCGCCGATTCATAAGGGAGCGGCGCAGGTGTCGGAGCGGCCGGAACCGGCTGCGGTTTCTTCGCAACTGCAATCCCTGGCTGGACCAGAAGCGCTGCAAGCGCGGCGTAGAATATCCCCGTTCTCATGGTGACGAATTAACTAATCATCCCGCGCTTAACAATGGATGAGCGGGCCTTTACCTGGCCAAGCTCTTGAAAGCGTGACTTGAAAGACTCACTCACGCGGACAGTCCGTGCTTGCTGCGCGGCGAGCCGTTCGGGAGGGGTTCAGGCGCCGATCAAGACCGGGGTTCCGAGCTCGGTCACTGCATAGAGCTTCTTCGCGAAGGCCGCGGGAAGCCGGATGCAGCCATGCGAGGCCGGGTGGCCCGGGTTGTGTCCAGCATGAAGCGCGATCCCGTACTGGTCGATGCGCTGCATGAAGGGCATCGGCGCGTCGTCATACTTGCGCGACCGATGCATTTCCTTCTTCTCGAGGACCTGGAAGATACCGGGCGGCGTCGGATGTCCTTCGCGCCCGGTCGAGACGGACGCGACCGCGACCAGCTCGTTCCCGCGGTAGAGATAGGCCCGCTGATCGCCGAGGCTGATGACGACGCGCTCTTCCCCTGCACTTTCGGGTACGTCGCGCCACAGGTACTCGCCGGGTTCGAGGCTGTCCCGAGCGAACACTTCAAGCATGTCCTCGCGGGCGAGCGCGGCCGCGCCGGTGGCCGCGACCCGTGCTTCGAAGCTTTCCATCGAGGCTGCGGCGGGAACCGCCGGAACCGCAAGCGCGAACGCACCCATACCCGCCAGCAATACTGCCAGCTTGTTCATTTCCACACCTGAACTTCTTGAATTGACTTTCGCGGAATCAATGATCTCGAAGGGTGTTCGGTTCCCCTGCCGAGTCGTTTGTCAGTAGCGCAGGTAGGGTTTGCGCTGCTCCTCCCAATGCCGCTCGTCCGGCATGCTCAGGGTGTCGAGATCCGCCGGCGCCGAGTCGCTGTCCACCCACTCGCGCAGCAGAGGCGAGCCGTTGATGACGTCGATCGGCAGCTTGCCGAATGCATATTCATACGGGAAATCGCGCCACAAGGCGTAATCCGGGTAGAGCCGCCGGACCGCCTTGAATGAGAGCGACTGGAGCCGCCACGGTCGGAAGGCGCGATGGTCATAGAAGCGCCCTTCCGCGTGGATCTGCACCCCCGCGCAAAGCTCGCCCACATGCTTGTGGAATGTCGGCTCGAAATGCACCTCCCGGAGCCTACAGCCTTCGAGCCAGCCAGGCGCGAGGCGCTGCATTTCCTCGACGATTTTGCGCGGCTCGATGTCGGGCGCACCGAACAGTTCGAGAGGCCGTGTCGTCCCCCTCCCCTCGCTGAGCGTGGTGCCCTCGAGCATCACCGTGCCCGCGTAGCAGCGCGCCATGTTGAGGTTGGGCGCGTTCGGGCTCGGGTTGATCCAGATGCGATCCCCCGGCCAACCGAAGCCGGGCGCGTCATCGGGCCGCCAACCCTCCATCTCGATCACGCGATAGTCCACGTCGAGCCGGAAATGGTCGACGAACCACTTGCCCAATTCGCCCAGCGTGAGGCCATGGCGCATCGGGATCGGACCCGCGCCCACGAAACTTTCCCAGCCTTCGCGCAACGAGAGGCCTTCGACCGGCCGCCCCGCGGGGTTCGGGCGGTCGAGAACCCAGACGCTCTTTCCGGTCTCGGCCGCGGCTTCGAGCACGTAGAGCAAGGTCGTGATGAAGGTGTATATCCGGCAGCCCAGGTCCTGCAGGTCGATCAGGATCGTGTCGAAGGTCGACAGCATCTGCCCGGTCGGGCGGCGTACCTCGCCGTACAGGCTGAACACGGGAATGCGGTGGACCGGGTCGGTGAAGTCCTCCGACTCCACCATATTGTCCTGCTTGTCGCCGCGCAGCCCGTGCTGCGGCCCGAACGCGGCGGTGACGTTCACTCCTGCCGCGATCAGCGCGTCGAGGCTGTGCGTGAGGTCGTCCGTCACAGAGGCGGGATGGGCGAGCACCGCGATGCGGCGGCCTTCGAGCGGGCCGCGGAGCCCAGGATCGGCGAGCAGCCGGTCGATTCCGAATTGCACTGAGGTCATCGCAGCCTGTCTAGGCGAGCTTGGCGGCGAAGCAATCGGGCGCGTGGAAATCGGGCTTGTCGCCAGGTGGATGAGCGAGCGCCCAGTAGGACTTGGT
>JBKHXB010000013.1:0-42306 GCA_046566245.1 Alphaproteobacteria bacterium
ATGCCAACCGTCGGCGACCTGCTCCGCGAGGCGGGATACTACACGGCCTACAAGGGCAAGTGGCACATGACCAAGGAGTTCGAGGAGGTGAACAAGCTCGGTTCGCCGACCAAGATCTTCACCGCCGAAATGGAGGCCTACGGCTTCTCCGATTATTTCGGAATCGGCGACATCATCGCCCACGAACAGGGCGGTTATCTGCACGACGGGATCATCGCCGCCATGGCCGGCAGCTGGATGCGCGGCAAGGGGCGGGCGCTCGCAGTGCAGGGCAAGCCGTGGTTCCTGGCGGTCAACCTGGTGAACCCGCACGATGTCATGTTTTTCGACACCGATCCCCCCGGGAGCCCGCTACGGCCTCCGCCGGGAATCGCGCCAATCGTCCGCGACCCGGCCCACCCGATCTACGCAAAGCAATGGGATTTCGACCTGCCGGAAACCCACTACCAGCCCCTCGACGAGCCCGGCCGGCCGCGGTGCCATGCCGATTACATGAAGTCGCACGACGCGCTGGTCGCCCCGATCGACCCGAAGGACGATGCGCGCTGGCGCCGCCGGCACAATAATTACATCAATTGCCTGCGGGACGTGGACCGTAATATCGCGACGGTGCTTGACGAACTCGACGCTTCGGGCCTGGCGGACCGGACGATCATCGTCATGACGGCCGACCATGGCGATATCGACGGTGCGCACTTCCTTCATGCGAAGGGCGCCACCGCCTATCGCGAGCAGAATAACGTGCCCCTCATCATCGTCCATCCCGACGTTCCGGGCGGGAGGGAGTGCGGGGCCGTCACGTCGCACCTGGACCTGGCGCCGACTTTCGTTGCGATGAGCGGCGCAACGACCGCCGAGAACAAGTCCGTGATCACCAAGGGGCTTCCAGGCAAGGACATCTCGCCGCTGCTCGACAACCCAAAGGCAGCAAAGCCGAACGACGTTCGCGAGGCGGCGCTCTTCAACTACAACATGTTCGCGTACATCGACGGAGACTTCGCCTTTCGGGCGCTCGACTTCGTCAAACAGGGCGGAAAAGCGGCCCAGCTCAAACAGGCCGGCATTCTACCGGACCTTCGCAAGCGGGGCGCAATCCGTTCGATCTTCGACGGCCGCTACACCTTCGCGCGCTACTTCTCGCCCAAACAACACAACCGTCCGACGACTCTCGAACAGATCCGGGGCGTGAACGATGTCGAACTCTACGACCTCGAGTCCGACCCGCTCGAGCGGCACAATCTCGCAGCGGGCGACAAGCCGGACAACGAGCTCATCCTGGCGATGAACGAGAAGATGAATCGGATCATCGACGACGAGGTCGGGGACGATCCGGGAGACATGCTTCCTGTATCGATGGAGGGCGGCTGGGAAGTCACGGCGGAGACCATGAAGGGGTTCTGAGATGAGGGACCGCAGGCGAAAGAAGGCAAGGGTTTCGGCGAAGGTTGCCCTGGCGATGGTGGCCGGGCTGCAGCTCGGCCTCAGCGCCTGCGCTACTCCGTCGAGGCTGCCGGCAGTGCCCGTCCAGGCCACTCTTCGCGCCGATACTGGGCTTGGCCCAGTGCGCTACATGGTCGCGCGCGAAACGGCGACCTATGCGGCCGAGGCAGGCAACCTGATCCGCAAGGAACAGGCCTATCTCGCGAGCATCGGCCACACCGGCCCGATGCCGCAGGTGAGCATCCTCGCGATTTCCGGAGGTGGCGATAATGGCGCATTCGGCGCTGGCCTCCTCAACGGCTGGACGGAGAGCGGCACGCGCCCGACCTTCAAGGTCGTCACCGGGGTGAGCACCGGGGCCTTGAGCGCCCCCTTCGCCTTCCTGGGTTCCGCCTACGACCCGGTGTTGAAGGAAGTGTACACGACCAAGTCGCAGCGCGACATTTTCAAGAAGCGGAGTTTCCTGACGGGCCTGTTCGGAGATGCGATGGCCGACACCGACCCGCTCTACGCGCTGATCTCGCGCCACGTCGACCGGGCCCTGCTCGACGCGATCGCGGCCGAATATGCGAAGGGGAGGGTGCTCCTCGTCGCGACCACCAATTTCGACGCGCTTGAGCCGGTCGTGTGGAACATGACCGCGATCGCCGCGAGCAAGGATCCGCGCGCGCCGGAGCTGTTCCGCAAGGTCCTGCTCGCATCGGCCTCCATCCCGGGGGCCTTCCCCCCGGTCATGATCAACGTCGAGGTCGACGGTGTGCGTTATTCGGAAATGCACGTCGATGGCGGTGCCATGACCCAGGTCTTCCTCTACCCGCCTTCGTTCAACGCGCCGGAGTTCGCCAGGAGCATGGGCGTGAAGCGCCTGCAGGGGCCGCGGCTGTTCATCATTCGCAACGCCAGGCTCGATCCCGACTGGGCGAGCGTCGAGCGGCGCGTGCTTCCGATTGCGGCCCGGGCGATCGGCTCGCTTACCCAGACGCAAGGGGTCGGCGACCTCTACCGGATTTACGCGACCGCGATGCGGGACGGGCTCGACTACAACCTCGCCTTCATCCCGCCGACGTTCAACGTCGAGCGCCGCGAGGAATTCGACACCCATTACATGCGGCAATTATACGAGGTGGGCCGAAGCATGGCCGCCGCCGGCTATCCCTGGCAGAAATCCCCGCCGGGCTTCGATCGCACCCGCGATTACGCCGAGACGCCATGAGGAACCCGGACTGGCGCTACGTACTCACCACAGTAGGGCTTAACCTAAATCCATGTTATAGCCTGTGCCGGACCGGAGGGTCTGCGATTGTGTAGCGTCGGGTCGATCCATGTCCCTCCAATCCCGGGGGGGTAATGAGTCCGACCAGTACGATTCTTCTAAACCCGGCCAATGACGCCGACCTGGCGCTGCCCGATATCTGGAAGGCCTTCATGGCCAACCCGGACATCGCGATCGGCGTCTTTTCCGTTGGCGACGACGGTGAGTTCAGGGTCGTCGAGGTGAATGCCGCGGCTCGGCGCTTCATGAAGAAGCCGGACCAGAATCCTGCGGGCAGGACGCTCCGTGAGGGCGCCATCGAGGAGATGGGCGAATTCGCGACCGAGAGGATGCAGCAATGCGTCGAGACGGGCGAACCGCAAAGCTATGAGCGCTCTGTCGACCTCGCGGAGGGACGGGTGTCCTGGACGACCAACCTCCTTCCCGTTGTCGACCGCGATCGCCGGGTGACAGCCATCGTCGGAATGGCCCGGATCATTCCCCCGCACATGGACCCGACGGGGATAGAGGAACGCAACCGGATCCTCATCGAAGGGTTCAGCGCGACCGCTCCAAGCGTCATCTATCTCTACGACCCGCATTCGCAGCGCGCGAATTACGTCGGCGGCCAGACGGAGGCGCTGCTCGGCTACAGATCCCATGAGATCGAGGAGATGGACAATCCCCTTGTCCAGCTCGTTCACCCTGACGACTTGCCCTGGGTCGCCGAGCAGATCGGTACTGTCGTCTCCAAGCCCTGCGACAAGGTGTCGATCTTCCAGTGCCGCGTGCGCCAGAAGGATGGTGAATACCGGCTGTTGAACTGCCACAACCGCGTACTGGACAAGTGCCCCGACGGGACCGCCCGCACGTTGATCGGTGTCGCCAACGACGTCACTGACCAGGAGCTGCTCAAACAGGAAGTCGAAGCGCTCAACGACAGGCTCTCGATCGCACAGATGGAGGAGCGCAGGCTGATCGCGCAGGAACTCCACGACTCGGCCGGCCAGTATATCGTCGCGGCCGAGCTCGCCCTGATCGGCGCCCAGGAAAGCAGCCCAGAGCTCGCCAAGGACCGGAAGGTCGGCCGGGCGCTTGGCGAGGTCATGGAATGCCTGAAGGATGCCGAGCGCGAGATCCGCGTTCTCAGCTACCTGCTGCACCCTCCGGCAATCGCCAGCCAGGGGCTGGCCACTGTCCTTCGGAATTTCGCAGAGGGCTTCGGCGGGCGCGCCGGGGTAACCGTGGATGTCGCGATCGACCGCAAGGTCAACGCGGCGCCTAACCACCTGGCCATCCCCTTGCTCAGGATCTGCCAGGAAGCGCTTACGAACATCCATCGCCACGCCAAGGCGAGCGCGGTTACGGTGAAGCTCGACGTAACCGACTCGGACGTCGAGCTCAGCATCACCGACGACGGCATTGGCATCGGTACCGGGTTGCGGAAGGACTATGTTCCGGGCGTCGGGCTTTCCGCGATGCGCGAGCGCGTGGCCAGGTTGGGCGGGACGCTCGACGTGTTGAACGGCAAGGGGACGACTCTCATCGCGCGGCTTCCGCGCAGCTGACAGCCGGCCGGTTTCCGGCTCGGTAAAATCCCGGTCGCTGCTGGTTGGGATCCCCGACTGCCCCCGCGATTCCCTTTGGCTAGCCGGAGGGCAGGAGGAGCCCAATGGAAGAGACGTTTCACCTTGTCGCGCTCAACGTGGCACTCGCGGTCGAAGCTGCTGCGGTGCTCGCGGTCGCGATCGGCGCGGCCGAGGCGGTGTGGCGGTTGTCGGCCGAGTTCCTGCCCTTGGGTCGCGAAGTTCAGCCGCGGCGGCTGGTGTGGATACGCTTCGCCACCTGGATCATTCTGTCCCTGGAGTTTACGCTGGGCGCCGACATCGTCCGCACGGCAATCGCCCCGAGCTGGGACGATATCGGCAAGCTGGCCGCGATCGCCACTATTCGGACGGCGCTGAACTTCTTCCTTGCCCGCGACATCAGGGAAATGGCGAAAGCCAAACCCGTCGAACGCCGAGCGGCGGGCTAGGCTGGAAAAGAAGCCGGAACCTCAGAATCCGTAGATGAATCCGAGGAACGGTCCGGTCATGTTGAGATCGATGTCGGCCCGCTGGGAATCGTGGTGGATGTCCATGTGCCGCCAGCCAAGAGCCGCTCGCCACCGCCTGCTGATTTCGTACTGCACCGTCCCGACGGCATGCCACCGCACGACCGCGGATTTCGTCAAGGCGACGTCCGAGTAGAGGCCAAGGCCCCAGCGTGGTCCAAGCGGGATGTGGATGCGAGCGCCCACGAGCGGTGAAACGTTCGATCGATCGGCGTCTCGCTCGCGGGTCTGGAGGGGGCCGTCGAGCTCGAGCTTC
This sequence comes from Alphaproteobacteria bacterium, assembly GCA_046566245.1. Classification (GTDB taxonomy): domain Bacteria; phylum Pseudomonadota; class Alphaproteobacteria; order Sphingomonadales; family Sphingomonadaceae; genus Sphingomicrobium. The sequence goes on from JBKHXB010000013.1 coordinate 5,062, forward strand.
ACGTCGACCGCGCCCAGGCGACCGCCAGCGAGAATGTCGATGAACAGCGGGCCCTGGTCGACAATCCTGTAGCCTCCGACCAACGTGCCGATGAACATCTTCGTGGTGACCTTGGCGGTCAGGAAGTCCAGGTTGTTCCTCGGCTCGGCCTTGGTCCCAAGGCGCGTGAACAGGATGTCGCCGATCGCAACGAAGCGCTTGTGGCGAACGTCGAGCGCGCCCATGAAACCGAACTCGAGGTCGGACAGCAGGTCGATAAAGGATTGGTCGACCTCCACCTCATTTTCGCCTCGTGGGATTTCGACGTCGCCGTGGACGCCGGAAAACCAGAGGTAGGTGATTGAAGACACCTGCCAGTCGCTTTCCTGTTCGGCAGGTTCGACCGGAGCGGGCTCCGTGGCGCTCGCATCCGCGTCGTCCGACGTTGCGAAGGCGGTTTCCGATGAAAGCGAGACCAGTGGTGCCGGCAAGGCTGAGGCCTGGTTCGGATCGGCAGACGCGGCGAACGCGGTCCCCGACAGTCCGCACAGCGACGCAGCGGCAAGAACAGTTAGGCGAGACAACATTGCGGTAACCCCCGGCTTTTTGCGTGCCTGGGAGACTAGAGTGCGGGCGTCGCGCCAATCATCGGTGAAAACCCGCAGTCCGCCCTAGGGAATGCCCCGCTCGCCGTCCTATGCCGCCGAGGTGGCCCCGACTCGGCGCCTGCGGGCGAACCAGGCGAGGTAGGCCGTCGAGACGGCAACGCTGATGATCAGGAACAGCATGATCGCCGGAAGCACTTTCGGATCGGTGAAATTCTGCTGCGCGATTATCGCCGCCAGGCCTGGGTGGCGGGTCGATGCGGCAAGCGCGAGTGCCGTCCGTCCTGACGGGTCCGGGCCGCCGAGAAGATGGCCCGCCAGTAGCCCGGCTACGACGGTGATGATGATCGCGATTACTGCCCCATCGCCGACCAGCGCCAGGATTTCACCGCCCCGCGCGTAAAGTACGGCAATCGCCACGAGCGCGATCCCGGCATAGCCGACGATCGTGAGCAGTTTCGCCAGCGACCGGGCCATTTTTGGCGCCACCGTGCCAAGCAACAAACCGGCAGCGAGCGGTGCGAAAACGGTCCGCGCAGTAAGAGCGGCAACGTCGCCGGCGGAGATGGATGCGTCGGCAGGGAAGATTCTGCTCAGCAATGCGATTGTTATCGGCACGATGACGATCGCGAGCAGGACCAGCGCGACGTTGAGCCCGACGGCGAAGGAGGCCCCCACTCCGGCCTTCACCATCTTGCCGCTGAGGAGCGGAGCCAGCGGGGAAACCGCCATGATCGCGATCCCGATCTTGACCGGCTGTTCGAACGGAAGCAGCGCGCACAAGAGAACCGCGACTGCCGGAACGACGAGGTTCACGGCGACAATTCCCCGGGCCACAAGTCCCAGTTTCCGAAGCGTGGCGATGATGTCGCGCCATTGCGCGCCAAGGCCGACGGAGGCGACGATCATGAGGAGACTCGCCTGGGCGACGATCATGATCAGCGCTTTGATGTCCACTGGCCCGTCCCCTCAGAACGGCCCGAGCCGGAAGCCGACCCGCGCCAGTGCTGCCAGGCCGACAAGCAGCAGGAGGATTGCAACGACCATGGCCGAAGATGGCCTGGTGCGTTCGAAATGGTGGATCAGCTGATGGTCGTACAGCCGCATCCGGCGCCGGCGCCGGGCCTGCGCTTCGCGGCGATGATCGACGATCCCCAGGCTCAGGAGAATCACCCCGAGCGCGATCAGCGCGAAGCCGAAGCGCCTGGGGGCGGCGTCCGGAAGGTCGAGATACTTGGTGTTCAGGGTATGGAAGAACTGGAAGATGGTAAAGCCGAAGCCGATCAGCGACAGGGAGGTCCGAACGATCGACATCAGCGTCCGGTCGCTGCTGAGCGCCGTGCGCTCAAACGACATGGCAGTGCGGCTCGATGCCAGTTCGGTCGAAGCGTCGCCCCCGATCAGGTCGGACGAATCGACGGGTAAATCGTTCCTGCCCATTTCTGTTATAGTCCCCCAGAACGTGCCGGTTATTCGCCGGGATCGGGCCGCCTGCTATCGGGGAAATCCCCGATTTCGCTCGGCGTGTAAGACCGGCACTTGTGCCGAAGGAGCGAGGACTCCCGGCATTCGGAGTTTTTTGCCTCTGGCGCAGGGTTTGCCCCGATGCCGGTGGCTTTGCGGACAAGTCAGAAGACCAAGAGGAAACGCATCGCAAAGAGGGGGGAAGGCCGGCTGCGCGACGGATGATCGAGGCTTCGGCCGGTCAATCGAGGCAGCTGTCCGCGACAAGGAATGGCAGGGCCCGTCAAGCGTGTACTCATCGTGGACGATCACGACGCCGTCAGGCGAGGCATCCGCGCGCTGGTCGAAACCCGCGCCAACTTCAGGGTCGTCGGCGAGGCTTCCGACGGCCATGCGGCACTCGAAGTGGCCCGCCAATGCTCGCCCGACATCGCGATCCTCGACTATTCGCTCCCGCAGCTCAACGGGCTCGACCTCACCATTGCATTGAGGCGGCAGGACCCGAGGCTCGAAATCCTCATTTACACGATGCACGACCGCGAGGAGATCATCTCCGACGTGCTTCGCGCGGGTGCGCGCGCCTTCGTCATGAAATCGGATTCGGAGCAGCACCTGCTCGCCGCGCTCGACGCGCTCGCAGTTCGCAGGCCGTATTTTTCCGGGGTAGTCTCGGAAGCGCTGCTCGACCAGTTCCTGCTCGCCAACCGGCAGAACAGCGTCAGCATCCTCACCCACAGGGAACGCGAGATCGTTCAGCTGATCGCCGAGGGGAAGATCAACAAGCAGATCGCGACGGCGCTCGATATCAGCATCAAGACGGTCGAGACCCATCGCGCGAGCGCCATGCACAAGCTCAAGCTCCGGACGACCGCCGACCTGGTCCGTTACGCAATCCGCAACAACCTGGTCCAGCCCTGAGATGAGCGAGGCGCCGGTCGCTGTAGCCCCGAGCGGAACCGGCAACGGCCAGATCAGCGAGCTCCTGAGCGCTGCTGTCCTGTCCTTCGCCGCGCTCGGATCGGCCTATGCCGCCTACCAGGCAGACCTGTGGGACGGGAAGCAGGCGGCCCTTTATGCCCAGGCCACGCAGGCGAAAACGGCCGCCAGCAAGGAAGAGAACGTTGCGCTTCAGATCAAGACGGTCGACGCACTGCTGTTCACGCAGTGGCTGAACGCCCGGGCCGCGGGCGAGCCCGAGCTGGAGGAATACTACCGCACCCGGTTCCGGCCGCCTTTCCGAAAGCTGTTCGAACAATGGGTCGCGATGCGCCCGAACAGCAATCCGCAAGCCCCTGCAACGCCGTTCCAGCTGCCTGACTATGATGCACAAATCAGAGAAAAGCAGGCGACGGGATCCTCCTTGCCCGACGCGCTCTTCAGCGAAGGCGAGCGCGCAAACAGCATCGGCGATTTCTATGGCCAGTCGACGGTTCTGTTTTCGCTGGCCCTGTTTATGGGCGGAATCGGGCAAGTCTTCCGGCGGACCATGCCCAAGCGGATCCTGCTCGTCCTCGCGGCTCTTTGCCTGTTGCTTGGCCTCGCCCGCGTCCTCTCCTTGCCGGCGATCCGGTTGATCTGATCGATCCAACCGCCGCCGCCTTTCTTACCGGTAGTTCTGCTCGTCATCACTCGGTGAGAATCCCGATGCCCCCTGGCCCCGGCTTGAAGCAGGAGTCGGGCCGGACTCCAGGAAGGATAGTGGCCATGATTCGCGTTTCGATGCTTTGCGCGGCGCTGCTTGTTACCGCAGCGCCGGCGCTCGCCGCGCCGGAGGAAACGGTCTACGAGCGCGATCCCGCGACGATGTCGGCCCTCAGCCGGCTCGGCGCGGCGCTGCGGGCCCAACCCAATGCCGAGGTGCACGTCGCCGTCACGACCGAAGACGTGCTGATGAGCGGACAGAAGGTCCAGTTCGGCGGGTCGGTGGACATGCTGGTCAGCAGGCCCAACAAGATGATGGTGCAGTTGAAGGTCGGCCAGAGCGAGCGCCAGATCTATTACGACGGAAAGAACGTAACGCTCTACGCGCCGCAGCAGAATTTCTACGCCGTCTTCGCGGCTCCGCCCACCATCAGGGAAACGCTGGAGCTCGCGTCCGAAAAATACGGCCTCGAGATACCGCTCGCCGACATGGCGGCCTGGGGGACGGACGCGGAGCTCGAAGCCCGCGTCGTTTCGGCCTTTCCGCTGGGCAAGGAAACAATCGGCGGCCACGTCTGCGACCATCACGTGATCCGGGGCCAGGTCCTGGATTGGCAAGTCTGGATCCGCGAGGGCGACCCGGCGCTGCCGTGCAAGCTCGTGATCACCGACAGGGCGGATCCGACGATGCCGCAATATACGGCGGTCTACGACTGGCGACTTTCGCCGGGGATCGACCCGGCTGCCTTCACCTTCAGCGCCCCCGAAGGCGCCAAGCAAATCATCATCCGCCCGCAACAGGGCGCGATCAAGACTGCGGGGAACTGACCATGTCCAAGCGATCCAGGATCCTGGGGCTCGGCGCCTCGATTTTCGCGCTGGGAGCCTTCGCCATCGTCATCCCGCTCACCGAGTCGGACGCCCAGCGCCGCGGGGGAGGTGGCGGCCGGGCGGGCGCCTCGATGAGCCGCGGTGGCGGGGGCTCCTTCTCCAGCTCACGGCAGGTGCGGAGCAGCGCCAGCTCGAGCATCAACTACGGAAGCCGCAACAAGGTCGGGAGCGGGAGCGGCCGCGGCTCGCAGGTGGCCGGGACCACACGGCCCGCGGCCGGCTCGATCAATGCCGGCAACCGGCCCACCACCAGACCCGGAAACATCGACCGCGGCGACGTCAACATCAATCGCGGCGACGTGAACATCCGCCGCGACGTCGATATCGACGTCGATGTCGATCACGACTGGGGCTATGGGGACTGGGACTACCGTCCCGGCGCGGTCGCGGCCGCCGCGGCAGTGACGACGGCAGTCGTGGTGGGAAGCTATTATCGCAGCCTCCCGCCCAATTGCGTCACCGTCTATCGCGGCACGATCGTCTATTACCAATGCGGGACGTACTGGTACCAGCCGGTCTATTCGGGAATGTCCGTCCAGTACGTGGTGGTGAACGCGCCCTGAGGGATCCGACGCTCGATTCACGGCCGTTTACATGAAGAGGGTCGCATCCGACCGCGATTTTACGAAACGTCCCCCGGACGTTTCAAAATCGCGATGGTGCTGCAACCAGTCGGAAGCGAACTCGTCTCCAAAGCCCAATTTCCCTGTTCTGCGGGAATTTTACAGGGAAATTTTTCTGTTTCGCCCTCTCATGTCGGTCCCGCGGCCCAAAGAAACGCTGGTTTTCAGCCACTTTCAGGCAGCAATTCCCTACAAACGAAACAGGGAAATCTGCTTCAGAGATCAGGGAATCATCGTAGCATAACAGGGAGAGACATTCGCCAGGAAGGAGTTCGCCCTAGTATTAGATAGGCGAAGCTCGCTTTCCTTCCATTGCGGGCATTTCGGCTTGTGTCTGCTCTCAGCCCCTTGCGGACACTGGCTATGCGCTGACGTCGAACAAAAGTGCGATTGCTACTGCGCACATCGCGAACCAGCACGCCGAGGCCGCAGCTGCCCATTTGATGCGTGCGGTGGCCTGATCTTCCCAGACCCTGCCCCACGCCCACATGGCCCAGACAGACAAAGCCAGCAGGGCGATGAGCGGGATCACTAAGGCAGGGTCGTAGTGTGGCATGCCGTCAAGTCCCGACGCGCGGCCAGGCCTGGTGCAGCTCGTCTATCACAAACGCATGCTGGCCTACGCCGGCATGGTCCTTGCGGATGTGCGGGTGGTCATGCGGAAGCTCGTCATGGTTGTGCGGAATGACGGCGGGGTCTTTCCTCGGCCAGGCGAACAGCCCCACCACGAGGCCCAGGGCGGCGAGCGCCGCGAGTATTGCAAACGCTGCCGACTGCCCCAGCCGTTCACCGGCGAAGCCTGCCAACGGGTAGGCAATCAACCAGCAGCCGTGGCTCAGGGCGAACTGCGCGGCGAAGAGCGCCGGCCGATCCTCCTCACGCGACGATCTCCGCAGCAACCGCCCGCCGGGGGTGACGCAGAAGGAATAGGCGATGCCCAGTAGGAACCAGCCGCCAAGAAGCGTCTGCCAGCTGGCCTGACCGGAAGCGAACAGAGTGGACAGCACGGCGAGGATCGCGGCGAGCGCACCGGCCGCCCCGAGCATCAGCGGCCGCTCCGGAATCCGGTCGAGCAACTTCGGGAGGACGAGCGCGGCAAGCATCGAGCCGCCACCGTAAGACGCCAATGCGAGCGCGACATCGGCCTGCGCCCTGCCGAACAGGGCCTTTGCAATCACAACGGTGTTGACGATGACCATTGCGCTCCCCGCAGCGGCTGCGAGCGTCACCGCAAGCAGTCCGCGCAGGCGCGGCGTCTTCAAGTAAATGCGCGTGCCCCAGCTGGTCCTTCGCCAGATGCTCCATGGGAGGTTCGAGGCGCGGGAGCGGGGAAGCGTTACCGAGATTACCAGCAATGCCGAGCAGACGAAGCCGACCGCCGTTCCGGCGAACAGCCAGTGAAAGCTCATCACTGTCAGCAGCGCCGCTGCCAGCGCCGGGCTCGCCAGGCTTTCCATGTCGTAGGCGAGGCGCGAGAGGGACAGCGCCCGCGTGTACTCGGCTTCGTCGGGCAGGACGTCCGGAATGGTCGCCTGGAATGTCGGCGTGAATCCGGCAGAAGCCGATTGGAGGAGGAAGATCAGCAGATAGATCTGCCAGATTTCGGTCACGAACGGCAGCCAAAGAGCGACCGCGAAACGGATCAGGTCCATGACCACGAGGAAAGCCTTGCGCGGCAGCCGATTGGCGAAGGCGCCGACGACCGGAGCGACGCCGATGTAGGCGATCATCTTGATGGCGAGCGCATTGCCCAGGACGACGCCCGCGTCCGCCCCGGCGAGCTCGTAAGCGAGCAAGCCAAGGGCGACCGTCAGAAGTCCGGTCCCGACGAGCGCGATGACCTGCGCCGCAAGCAAATGCCTGTAGGTGCGGTTCTTCAACACTCCGATCATCGTCGCTCCACTCGCAGCCGATACCTCCGCGGTTGGCTATGCCGGCGCATCCCACGCCGGCGACGGTCGCTCGCCCGTTCGCTTCCAAGTCCTCTCGTGCACGATCCGGTACAATGCCGGAAGCACCAGCAGGGTCAGGATCGTCGACGAAATGATGCCGCCGATCACGACCGTTGCGAGCGGCCGTTGCACTTCCGATCCAATGCCGACGTTGAGCGCCATCGGGACGAAGCCCAGCGATGCAACCAGCGCGGTCATGAGCACCGGCCGAAGCCGGGTCAAAGCACCCTCGCGAATGGCGGGCTCGAGCGCCATGCCCTGCTCGCGCAACTGACGGATGAAGCTCAGCATCACGACGCCGTTGAGAACGGCGACACCGGACAGAGCGATGAAACCGACGCCTGCGGAGATTGAGAACGGAATGCCTCGCAGCAGGAGCGCGGCGATGCCGCCGGTGAGCGCGAGCGGCACGCCGGAGAAGACGATCGCGGCGTCGCGGATCGACCCGAACAGCATGAACAGCAGCGCGAAGATCAGCAGCAGCGTCAACGGAACCACGATCTGAAGCCGCGCTGTGGCGGATTGAAGCTGCTCGAACGTGCCGCCGTAATCGACCCAATAGCCTTCGGGAAGTTCTGCCCCCGCCAAGACCTTCTCCTGTACCTCCTCGATGAAGGACCCGAGATCACGGCCACGGACGTTGGTGGTGACGACGGCTCGTCGCTTTCCATTTTCGCGGCTGATCTGGTTTGGCCCGGTAGTCTCCATTATCGTCGCGACCTCCGACAAGGGCACGCTTCCACGAATGCCGCTGCCGCTGTCGGGCAAGGGGACCGGGAGCCGCTCGAGGACCGTCCGGTCCTGCCGAATGGATTCCGGCAGGCGGACGACAATCCCGAAGCGACGGTCGCCTTCGAAGACCTGGCCGGCGCTGGCGCCTGCCGTGGCCGCGGCCACCACGGACTGAACGTCGGCGACGTTGAGGCCCAGCTGGCTGAGCCGGAGCCGGTCAGGGACGATTTCCACAAAGGGTAGTCCGGTCACCTGCTCGGCCTGGACGTCCTCCGCCCCCTCAATATCGGAAACGATTCCGACCACGCGCTCGGCCGCCGCCGCCAAAAGGTCGAGGTCGTCGCCGACGATCTTGATGGCGACGTCCGAGCGGACGCCTGCGATCAGCTCGTTGAAGCGCATCTGGATCGGTTGGATGAACTCGTAGCGCGAGCCCGGGACGTCGCGCTGGATGGCGCGGTTCATTTCGTCGACGAGCTGGGCCTTGGGCTTGCGCGGGTCGGGCCATTCGTCACGAGGCTTCATGATGATGAACGTGTCCGCGACGCTCGGCGGCACGGGATCGGTCGCCACATCGGCCGTGCCGATCTTGGCGAATACCTCCGCGACTTCCGGGAACTGCTTGAGGCGATTCTCGAGTGCCGACTGCATCTGCACCGCCTGCGACAGGCTGGTTCCCGGGATTCGAAGCGCGTGGAGCGCAATGTCCCCTTCGTCGAGGTTGGGAATGAACTCCGATCCCAGCCGGGTTGCCGCCAGGCCGCTCAGCGCAACCAGCGCGAGCGCCCCGATCACGACCTTCTTCGGCTCTCTTAGAGCCCAGTCGATGAGGGGGGCGTAGCGGCGCTTGGCGTCTTCGACGATGCGGCTTTCTTTCTCTTCCACGCGACCGGTGACAAACGATGCGACTGCCGCGGGCACGAAGGTCAGCGACAACAAAGCCGCCGCCGTCAGGGCGAGCACGACGGTGATCGCCATCGGGTGGAAGGTCTTCCCCTCGACGCCGGTCAGCGCGAATATCGGGAGATAGACGATCGTGATGATGGCGATTCCGAACAGGCTCGGCCGGACCACCTCGGCCGAAGCGCTCGCGGTCAGATCGAATCGTTCTTCGCGAGTGAGCAGTCGGCCGAGCTTGTGCTGCGCCTCGCCGAACCTTCGCAGGCAGTTTTCGACGATGATGACGGCGCCGTCGACGATCAGGCCGAAGTCGAGCGCGCCGAGGCTCATAAGATTGCCGGAGATGTTGCCGGTCACCATGCCGGTGATCGTCATCAGGAAGGTGATCGGGATCACTGCCGCAGTGATCAGCGCCGCACGGATATTTCCAAGGAGCAGGAACAGCACGACGATGACCAGCAGCGCGCCCTCGGCGAGGTTCTTCTCGACCGTCCAGATGGTTTTCTCGACCAGTTTCGAACGGTCGTAGACCGTCATGGCCTGCACCCCGGCAGGCAGGGACTCGTTCACCTGCTCAAGCCGCTCGGCGACGGCGACGCTGACCTCCCGCGCGTTTTCGCCGACGAGCATGAAGATCGTTCCGAGCACCACCTCGCGGCCGTCCTTGGTCGCCGCGCCCTGGCGAATTTCGGATCCGATCGAAACATCCGCGATATCGGCAACGCGCACCGGAATGCCCGAGCGATAGGCGACGATGATGCTGGACAGGTCGCGCTCGTCCTTCGCCACGCCAGGGACCCGAATGATATATTGAGCGCCGGCGCGCTCGACATAACCAGCGCCGACATTCGCGTTGTTCCGCTCGAGGGCCTCGACGAGATCGCCAGTCGTCAGACCGAAAGCCGACAGTCGAGCGGGAATCGGAGCGACCGCATATTGCTTGCGGTAACCGCCGATGGAATTGACCTCGGTCACTCCGGGGACATTGCGAAGCTGCGGTCTGACTACCCAATCGTGAAGCGTGCGCAGGTCTTCCGCCGTGTAGCGCCCGCCGCCTGGCTTGATGGCGTTCGGCTTAGCCTCCAGGGTGTACATGAAGATTTCGCCAAGACCGGTCGCGACCGGGCCCATCGTCGGTTCCATCCCTGGCGGAAGGTCCTCGCGAACGCCCTGCAGCCGCTCGTTGACGAGCTGGCGCGCGAAATAGAGATCGGTCCCGTCCTCGAAGACGACCGTGACCTGGCTGAGGCCCGCGCGGGAGACCGAGCGGGTGTATTCAAGGCGCGGGAGGCCGGCGAGCGTGGTTTCGACGGGGAATGTGATTCGCTGCTCGGCTTCGAGCGGAGAGAAGCCGGGCGCCGACGTGTTCACCTGCACCTGCACATTGGTGATGTCGGGCACGGCGTCGATCTTGAGCCAGGAGAAGCTGTAGATCCCGAGCCCTGCGAGCATGACGACGATCGCGAGGACTGCCCAGCGCTGTCGGATCGACAGCCGGATGATGCGTTCGAGCATGGCTGTCTTTCCTAATGGTCGTGGCTGGCGCCGAACTTTTCGAGGTCCGCCTTGATCACATAGCTGCCCTTTGCGGCATAGGCCTGGCCCGGCTTGATTCCCGACAGGACCTCGGTCCAGACGGGTCCGCGCCGCCCGAGCTCGAGCATTCGCACCTCATAGGTCTGGCCGACCTTTGCAAAGACGACGGTGAAGTCGCGGAACGGCTGGAGCGCTTCGGTCTTCACCGCAAGGGGCACGCTGCGCTGATCGATGGTCACGTTTCCGCGAACGCTCATGCCCGACCGCCAGAAGCCGTCCGGGTTCGGCAAGGGCGCGCGCGCGACCAGGGCGCCGGTCATCGGGTCCGCCACCGGTTGAAAGTCGCGGATCACCGAAGCGTGCGTGCGATTGCCATCGAGCAAGGCGAGCTGAACTGCCTGGCCGGCTCGGACCCGCTCCATGTCACGGGGGAAGACCGGGAAGGCCGCGATCGTTCGCGATGGGTCCGCGATAACGAACAATGGCTCGCTTCCCGCCACGTCCCCAATGTTGGTGCGTCGCTCGACGATCACGCCGCTGATCGGCGCGGTCACCGAATAGACCTGCATGCTCTCATTGCTCTCGACCCGGGCCAGCACACGGCCGGCGCCGACACGGTCGCCGACATTGGCCGACACGGCGACGACCCGGCCCGGAAACTTGGCACCGACCTCGGCCCTTGCGGACGGGTCCAGCTCGACCCGGCCGACAAGCTCCAGAGCCTCGCCGATCTGCGCGGGACCGGCGCGCTCGATCTCGATCCCCGCAGCATCGGCCGCCGCGTCCGGGATTGTCACGCGTCCTTCATAGGATTCATATTTCCAGCGGTGCGTTCGGCCGCCTTCCCTGGCTTCGACCAGGACGTCAAAGCTGTGCGGCTCGGTAACGACGCCGTTGCCGCGCAGATAGTCGTTTTCAGGGGCGAACCGGAAGCGGTTGACCTCCCCATCGAGCCGCTTGAGCACGACCGACAGCTGCACCTCCCCCGGCTGGATCGGCTTGTCGCCGCGATAGGCATAGATATGGAACTCGGGCGGAACGCCATCCTCGAAGATGGTCATTTCCAGCGCGAAGTCGCCATCGCGGAGCATTCGGCCGTTGTGCGGGCCGCGTTCATATTCATCCTTCGGCGCGGCTTCTACCTCGGCCTGGGTCGGCGTCTCCTTGCCACACGCCGCCAGTGGCAGCACAAGGCAAAGCATCGCGGCGAGCGCGGCATAACGCATATTCATTGAGGTGCCTCCCGGGCAAGGTCGGTGAATCGTCCAGTCAGCCGGTCGAGCTCGGCCCTGGCGCGATGATAGCGCTCGGCAGCATCGATGATCCTGGCGCGGGCATTGACGAGCGTCGTCTGCGCCGCCGAAACATCGGCAAAGCTGAAGAATCCGCGATTGTAGCCGAAGCGGACCTGCTCGAGTGTCTTCTCGGCGTTTTCGAGAACCTGGTCGCGGATCAGCTCGACCTCGTGCCGGCTCTCTTCGACCTTTGCGGCGGCCAAGGCGATCGCGCGGCCGCGGTTGAAGCGCTCGACCGCGAGTTCCGCCTCGATCCGCCGGCCCTCGGCTTGGGCTTCGGCGATCCTTGCCTGAGCCAGTCGCCGCCCGCCAAGCGGAAGCGACACGCCCGCGACCGCGCCGAAGCCGCCCGAGGCAATGATCCGCGGACCAGCAGACACCGTGAGATCGCGCGCGGCGTTGGCCCGCTGCAGCTCGATCGACGACAAGGCCCTCGCCCTGCGCGCCTCGAAGACTGCAAGGTCGGCAGGCGACGGCCCGGCGGCTGCAACCGGCTCGACGTCGAGGAACTGCTCGGCTTGCGCAACCGACGTGGCGGGCGGGCCTCCCCACAGCATCGCCAGTCGCTTGAGAGCGGCGTCGCGGGCATGAATGGTCAGTTCCAGGTCGGCCTCGGCTTCGGAAACCCCGGTCTGAGCCCGGGTGCCGGCAAAGATCGGGTCCTTGGCCGAGGCCACCCGCCGGCCGACTTCGTTGCGAAGTTCCTGGGCGACGCGCAGCCGTTCGCGGGCGACCGCGACCTTCGCCTGGGCGGCCTGCGCCTCGACGAAACCTTCCTGGACCGTCTTGATCAGGTCCAGACGCGCTATAAGCGCCTCCGCCTCGGCCACTTCGATGTCGCGGCCGGCGAGAGCGGCGCGAGCGCGCCGTTTTCCGCCGCGTTCGATCTTCTGGCTGTAGGTGCCGGTGATTTGAAACTGGTCGTAGAGATCGCCCATCGGAAGGCCGAAGTTCTCGGCCGTTACCTCGAGGCTTGGCTGGGGCTTCATCCCGGCGATTTCGCGCGCGGCGGTAAGAGATTCTCGCCGTGCGGAAGCGACGCTGGTTTGAGGCGTTGCCGAAAGCGCGCGACGAATGGCCATCTCGAGAGTGAGCTCGCCACTGGTCATCGCTACGGCTTCAGGCTGGCTCGCGATCTGCGCGATGAGGGGCGAGGGAATCGTGGCGAGGACGAATGCTGGAAGGGCTGCCCGGACGCTTAAGCGCCCGCGCTTCGAGGTAGACATGACAAGCTCCGCAAAGACGCTGAGAAGGTTTGGAGGCTAGTGCCCCCTGTCAGGCGTCAGGCGGTTTTTGGCGGTCTCCTGTGCGGATTCCAGGCGAGCGTCGGCAGCTCCCGGATGGCCCACTCGTCCTGCAGTTCGCGACCAAGCAATGGGTGGGCGAGAGCATTCGAGCCAAGTAGGGCCGGGTCGGCGACGCATAGGGGCGGGTGCGCATGTCCCATTACATTGCCGGAGCGATCATCACGTTGGTCGCTTTTTTCTCGCTCCTCGACGTCCACGCTGCCGTCGCTTGCATGGTGATGATACTGCCCAGCGTTCACCGGATTTGGGATATGGTCGACTTGATGCGCAACAGACGCGCCAGACGGGGCCACCAGCACTAGGCTGGTAACCAGAAGGGCTAGAACCGCAAGAAACCTGCGCAGAATCAGCACAGCAGGCGTGATAGGGGCGGAGATAATCATGTGCAAGGCAATGGAGGATGGGTGAGCTAACGTCCGCTTACCATCCACTGCGGACACTAGCAGGTTAGGTCCGCGTCCAAGCCATTATCGGCTCACCAGCTTCGTGACAGTCCGGAACTCTCTAAGGCGTGGAGATCAGGGGCTGGAAACGTTAGTGTAAATCGCGCGCCCGGCAAATTGTCGGTCAGCTCGATTCCCGCTCCATGAAGCTCGGCGATGGCGCCAACAAGCGCCAGACCCAACCCAGTTCCCGGCGTCGAGCGGCTTCGATCGAGGCGATAGAAGCGCCCGAACACGCGCGCGCGCTCGTCCGGCGGGATCCCGGGGCCGTCATCCGTCACCGTCAGCACCGCACTACCCGAGCGTCGGGCAACGCCTAGCTTGATGCTGGTCCCGTGCGGCGTGTGAGTGATCGCGTTCTCGACCAGGTTGACGATCAGCTGGACCAGAAGCTCCCGATTGGCGCGCACTACGACACCGCTTTCCGCTTCGACGACGAGTGAATGACCGGCGCCCTCGGCGACGGCTTGGTAAACCTCACCGACTTCCGTGGCCACCGCTTCGAGGTCGACGTCCTCAAACCGGCTCCTAAGGCTGCCGCCCTCGACCTTGGCTATCTGCACCAGCGCCGCAAAGAGACACAGGATAGCGTCGGCTTCGGCGACCGCGGCGTCCACCGTCTCCTGCTGCCCGGAAGTCAGCTCGGACTTCCCGAGATCCTCAAGCCGCTGGCGGAGCCGGCTCAAAGGGGTGCGAAGATCATGCGCTACATCGGTGGACACCTGCCGAAGCCCCTCCATCAGGGCCGAGATTCGGTCCAGCATTCGGTTAAGGCTCGCCGCCAGCCTGTCGAACTCGTCGCCAGTCCCGCGGAACGGCATTCGCCGCGTGAGGTCGCCGTCAAAGATCGCCCGCGCGGTTCGATCGAACGAATCCACGCGGCGCAGCGAAATCGCGCTCATCAGCAGGCCACCCAAGAGCGCCAGGGTGAGCGCGACCAGGCCGGCGGTTGTGGCCGCCTCGACGACTGCCTCCATCGTCTCGTGGACCGGATCGTCGTCGCGCGCCGCAGCGACATAGGAACCGTCGTGAAGCCGAAGGCCATAGCCGATCAGCCGGCTGCCGAGCTCCACCTCGCGCGGTGGGCTTACCCGGGAATCAGCCACCTCGAACGGCCCCTCCACAATCCCCGGCGGGAGAAAATCCGCCACCGGCTGTGCACCGTCCGCCCGGCGCACGAAGAAATACGTCGGCGGACCGCCGCGGGTGTCCCGAAGCGCCCGACCGTCGTGGCCGCGGCCAATTTGGTAGGAACGGGCAAGCAGCGCAGCATCCTCGCGCGCGGCCACGCTCAGCTGATCGCGCATTGACCGATCGACGAGCGCGATGACGATCGCCAGGATCACCGCTAGCGAGACAACGAACAGCACAGCGTAAATCACCGTCAGCCGGAAGGCGGCGGTTCGAAGCGCGCTAAAAAGGCGCACGGAGCGAATAGCCCGAGCCGCGGATCGTCTGCAGCAGCGGCTGCGAGAAATCGCGGTCGATTTTCGCACGAAGGCGGCTGATGTGTGTCTCGACGACGCTGGTGCGCGGATCGAAGTGGAAGCCCCAGACGCCTTCGAGCAACATTGTGCGCGTCACGACCCGATCGGCGTGCCGCATCAGGAACTCGAGCAGCCTGAATTCCTGCGGCTGCAGATCGATCGCGCGGCCGGCCCGGGACACCTGGCGGGTGAGCAGGTTCATTTCGAGATCGCCGACCCGCAAAACGGTGGTCACCTCGGTGACCGCCGGCCGCCGGCCGAGCGCGCTCACGCGGGCATTGAGCTCGGCGAATGCGAAGGGTTTGACAAGATAGTCGTCGCCTCCTGCGTCGAGACCCTCGACCCGGTCGCCCACCCCTGCCATCGCGGTCAAAAACAGCACCGGCGTGCGAGTCCCCGCCGCGCGCAGCGTGCGGACAATGCCGAGCCCGTCCATCCCGGGCAGCATGCGATCAACGATCAGCACGTCATATTCGTCGCCCGTGGCCTGCAGCAGCCCGTCGCGACCGTCGGTGGCGACGTCCACGACATGGCCGTGCTCCTTCAAGCCGCGGGTAAGGAAGGCCGCGGTTTCACGATCGTCCTCGATGACGAGTATCTTCATCCGCTCCATCTCCACCCGGCGCGTCCGCCGCCCCGCGCCCCAGGGGGGAGGGCACGGGGCGGCGCCGCTCCGTCAGCCGTCCTCGTCCTCACCTTCCTCGGAATCGGCCACAACCTTGGTGACCTGTCCGGTGCGGGTGTCGACCAGCACATCTTGCTCCTGCTGGCCCTGACCGACGGAGACTTCGAAATAGGGTTGGCCTCCTTCTTCGCCGATTCCCGCCTCGTGGGCCTTCATCCCGGTGCGGGCTTCAGCTGCCTGCACCGCCTGGGCGAGCGAGATTCGGGCGCCAGCAAGCAGTTGCGCCTCCTGTTGCTCGTCACCCTGTTCGCTCGCTTCCGGCTTTTCCCCGGCCCCGGCCGAGCCCGCATAGGCTAGGCCTGCTCCGCCGATGCCCGCACCGAGCGCGACCGCGGCGAGTGCTATTGTCTTGCGGTTCATCATTCCATCTCCTTTGTCTGCGGGCCATTCGCCGGCCCGTGAGTGCGGGTTTAGGGTGGTGCCGTTTCGCACTGACTTTCCACAACTATAATTATCGGTAAGCCGGTTCTGCTCAGCGGCCCGCGGGCGCGCCCGCCCCGGGCCTGACGGCGATTGCTTCCTCGATGAGATCAACGAGTGCTAGCTCCACTGCCGCCGACTTGTTGGCCGCGACCGAATCCTGTCGCTCGGCGGCGCTGGCCATCGCGTCGAGCGCCGAATCGACGACGCCTGGAAGCGCGCGCGACTGGAGCTTAGGCGCGACCTGCAGCCACTGCTGACGAGCGAATTCGGTCAGCCTCAGCATCTCGCGCCAGTCGGGGCTCGACGAGCGAGCAAGCGCATCGTAGCGGAAGCCCGCATAGTCGAGCAGGCTCACAGGAATGGGCGGGTCCGCGGAGCCGGGGTCCCGCGCCTCCACCAGCGCGCGGTAGGATTCGACAGCCGCCATCGCGATTCCGATGCGGTCCTGCGCCGATCGCGATGTGCGAAGAGCCGCCAATTGCCGATCGATCGTCGCTGCGGAGGTGCCGCCGAGCCCGGGACGGACTGACCGGACGGCCGCCACTGCCTTGCCAATCAGGGAGTCGAGCCGGTCCCAGCTTGCGGTCGGCGCTTGCTCCGTCACGGCTTCGAACGGCTCAGCGGCCGAGCGCAACGCCTCATTCATGCGTTGGGCGCGGCTGGCTTGGCTCGCGATACGGGTGTCGGCCGATGAACTGGTCGCGTCGGTGCCGGGCTGAGGGCCGCATGCAGTCGCCGCGAGCACCAAGGGGATCGGGAGGATCAGCCCGGTCAGGCGCTTTAGGATGGAGGGTCTCACTAGCATTCTCCTCGAAAAGAGTACCCGCCTACTATCCCGGTGAGGACTTCACACGCATTTCGCTCAACATAAAATTCGGTAATCTTGAGCGTGTTCCTTGCCTGCTCCGTCTCTGTACGTGTGCGTCCGGCTGCGGCCAGCCGAAAGTGCGTCCGATCCGGCGGACTTCCTTACCGATCGTTGATTTGCCCCGACTGTCCTTTTCGGCGATCAGGCTGCAGCCCGCCAAGGGGCAATCGCAGCGCGGCCCTTCGAACGGGAGACGGGAATCCAATGACCGATCGCGATCATCGCCAGGTAGCCCTCAGCAAGGTGCCGGCCGTCACGCTCGGCTTCTGGGTCATCAAGATCCTCGCCACGACGCTCGGCGAGACCGGCGGCGATACGGTGACGATGAGCTGGCTCGGCGAGACCACGCCAAACCCAATGCCCTACGGCTATCTGGTCGGCACCGCGATCTTCGGGGCGCTGCTCGTCGGGCTGGTCATCGCACAGATCAAGTCGCGGAGCTTCAACCCCTGGCTCTACTGGGCAACGATCATCGCCTCGACGACGGCGGGGACCACCCTCGCCGACTTCTCCACCCGGTCGATCGGGATTGGGTATGTCGGCGGATCGCTCCTGCTCCTGGCCTGCGTGCTCGCCTCACTCTTCGCCTGGCACCGCACCCTCGGCACCGTCGATGTCAACCGCGTTTCCGGCCCGCGCGAGGAAACCTTTTACTGGGTTACGATCACTTTCTCGCAGACGCTTGGCACGGCGCTTGGCGACTGGATCGCCGATTCTGGGCTGGGCTATTCGGGTGGGGCGCTGGTGTTCGGGGCGATGCTCGCGGTGCTGGCGCTGCTCTACTTCACGACGAAGGTCAGTCATGTCTTGCTGTTCTGGGCTGCGTTCATCCTCACTCGACCGCTGGGTGCAACGGTCGGCGACTGGCTCGACAAGCCGGCAGCAAGCGGCGGCCTTGCGATGAGCCGACCGATCGCAACGGCGGTGCTTGCGGCGGCTATCCTTGCTCTGATCCTGATCCTGCCGCAGCGGGCAGGCAGTCATCCTGGCAATAGCGCTCCAGCCAGATGAGCTGATTTGAACGGCCCGCGCGCCACGCCTTCCACTAGACATGAAACACGCATCACGGCCTCACGCATCGCTTCGGGAGCAGCGGATATACGAGCTGTTCCAGATCAGTGTGCTGCTAAAGGGCGCTCATGCGCTCCTGGAGCTGCTAGGCGGAATCACTCTCTATCTGTTCAGCACCTCGACCATCGTCGAGCTGATGAACAACCTGGCACAGACCGAGCTGATTGAAGATCCCTCCGATTTCCTTGCTCAGCACCTGCTCCAGTTTGCTCAAGATTTCTCAGTGGAAGCGCAGTCGTTCTACGCTTTCTATCTGCTCAGTCACGGCCTCGTCAAAATCGTCTTGGTGGCTGGGTTGCTGCGGGAGAAGCTGTGGGCCTATCCCGCCTCGATCGCGGTGCTCGGCGCGTTCATTGGCTACCAGCTCTATCGCTTCAGCTACACCAACGAGTTGGCGCTTATCGCGCTTACTATAATCGACCTCATCGTTATGGCACTCGCCTGGCATGAATATCGACTGCTGCGGCGCCATTTGCCTACCCACTGATTTCGCACGAACCACATGAAGCAATGCGAGCTTGAATTACTCACCACCTTGGCCGCCCTCGGTGGTGCTAGTCACACAAGGTCGGCGGGTCAGCCTCATCTCCCAAAAACACCCTAAGCCGACAATGTCCGGATTCCACCCAAAGCGGACGTGGATATTGACTCCCGGCGATATTGCTCTGGATATTTACCTGCTGCAGGCCGCGTCTTAAGCCAGTAGCTGGGGAAGCTTTAATTAGAAGGGTATACGCGCATGATCATCGAGGACATCGGCCCGCAACCCCAATCATTCGATCTTGAGCGGGCCACTCGAGAAAATACCCACTATCGCTCGGTGGCTTGGAGCGGGCGCTATCTGCAGGTGACGCTAATGTCGATCCCGGTCGGCGGCGAAATCGGACTGGAAATGCATCCTGAAACTGACCAGTTTCTTCGTCTGGACGCTGGCCGCGGTCGCGTTCAGCTTGGGATGGCAGAGGACCAGCTCACGTTTGTGGAGGAGGTTTCCGACGGTTGGTGCATTCTCGTGCCAGCCGGGTCTTGGCACAACGTCACCAACATCGGCGATGTACCGATGCAGCTTTACGCTATCTACGCGCCCGCTCACCACAAACCGGGAAAGATCCATAAGACGGCATCCGACGCTGCGGCGGATACGGATGACGAACCGGCAGAATGGTCCGTTCAACCCAATGACGCGCTTGAAGACGAGCGCGCTTAACGCCCTGCGGGCCATAGCTCGCTTTCTGCTCGGCTCCACCAGAAGCTATCCAGTCGGCTAGCCAGTCACCGGATCTTCTACTGTCTGCTTTCGACCCATTGCGGTTCGGAGCCGAGTCATCTTGGGCGCGGGCGTGACGGTAGAACGCGGTAACGAGCCCTCGGACACCGACGAAGGCCACGTAAGCGGCAGGTCAGCAACTCCGCGCTGGCGGTTCTAATGATCTAGAGCGACGAGTGGATGAACGGCATGGCGATGCAGCCGGCGACGATCAGGTCGGGCCAGGCGCTGTTCAGCCACGCGACCAGCAGCGCCGCGATGATCACCGCCACGCTGGCCAGCGCGTCATTGCGCGAGAACAGCCATATTGCCCTCACATTGAAATTGCCGTCGCGGAAGCGGGAGAGGTCCAATGCAGCCGAGGTGATTTATTGCGATCCGCCGGCCTGAACCGAGCGCGTAGCTGCTGACTGGACGTTGTCGCGTCCATAGATGTCGCGGCGTTCAACGATCCGGCCGTTTTCGGCCACAGCCGTGAGATAGGTTATGTATAGCGGCACCGGTTTCGCCAAGGGTACTGTCTGTTCGGGCTCGTCTGAGATACGCTGCAGATCTCTTCGAAACAAAAGCTTGCCCAGCCCATCGGCGTCCTCGAGCCGGACGCAACCGGCGCTGAAGCCGCGCTGATCCTCGTTGAATAGCTGCTTGGCCGGAGTGTCGTGCAGGTAGATGCCAAGGTCGTTCGGGAACTGGAACTTGACCTTGCCCATGCCGTTGCGCGGTCCCGGCCGCTGCCGGACCAGCACCTGCTTCCTGCCATCGGCGACTGCTTTCCAGTCGATCGTCGACGGGTCGATGACCCGCGCCGAACGGGACCATTCGGTCACCACCTCGTAGCCGCGGTCGTGGAAATAGCTCAGGCCCTCGCTCAGCACCCTGGGAGCAATCCGCTCCCGGGCAAGGTCGGGCGGCACGTGCCAGTAGGGGTTGAAGGTTGCGTAGCGAATGAAGCCGACCATCATCGGCGTTTCCTGGTCGGGCGTTCCAACCACCACCCGCATGCTGTCACGCACCTTGCCGCCTTCGTGATAAGAAAGCCGGGCCGCGGCCGCGTCGACCAGGATGTAGCGATCCTCGTGCCGGGAAGAATCCGCGCTCTTTCCAGGTTGAGCCGGACGCGCTGCTCCTCGCCGAACATCAGGCCGCCCTCCAGCGCCGAAGCCGCCAGCGCGCGCCTGAGCCCGGCGTAGAGCGGGTGCATCCAACCCATCTGCCGGAGGTATGCCTCTAGCGACGACGCAGCGGCGGCCCGGTGCAGGACGGTGAGGACGCTCGGCACCTGGTTCTTCAGCGACGGCTCGCCGTAGATAACCCCAATGTCGGCCGGCCGTCGGACGTCGCGGACGTAGGCGGCAAAAGCGCTTGAGAGCACGACCTCGGCCAGCGCCAGCGCCTGGGGGTCTCCGCCGCGGGCGCGCTCGACTGCCTCCCGCACGCCCACGCGCAGGTAGCGGTCCGGGTCGCGCCCGTCCGCCTTGGCGGTTCGAAGCAGGTCGAGGAGGATGTCGGCCTCGGTTCCGAGTGTCGAGCCCCGGACCCATAGCGGGCGGTATTGCCGCGCGGCGTAGAAGGCTGCGACCTTCGGGTTAGATGTGGCCAGACGAGCGATGCCCGAGCTGACCTGCGGCTGCGCTACAGCTGGCGCAGACTGAGTGATCGCGCCGAGGGCAAAGGCCGCAGCCAGCAGCAGGGATGAGAACGCACCCGTTGCCGGGGAGCAGTTGGGAGCCATCACTGAATACCTCCAGGCCGTACACCCCGCCCAAGCGGGCTTGTTGGCCGGCAGACTTAAGTGAAGCTTATCGGGGGATGGGAGGATGGCGCCGTGGAACGGACGGCCGCCACGGGAAGGACAAGCGAAGCGGCCAGGCCACCCGCTTTCCGGTTGACGAGCTCGAGACGCCCGCCGGCGCGGGAGATCACCAGCTCCACGATCGACAGGCCAAGACCGCTCCCGCTCCCCTTCGCCCTGCTGCCGCGCACGAACCGCTCGCGGACGCGCTCGATCTCCGATTCGGCAATACCCGGTCCGCGGTCGAGCACCGTCAGCAAGGCTTCGGAGCCTCGCTCGACGAAGTCAATCTCGACCACTCCGCCAATCGGCGAGTGCTGCAAGGCATTGTCGACCAGGTTGCGAAGGGCCAGCGCAAGCGAAGCCTCATCGATCAGGATTTCGGCCGAGTGTGCCGCTTCGCTGCACTGAATGCGAACGCCCTCGCGGTCCAGCCTGGGGCCAAGCTCCTCGGCCACTCCATCGATCGCCTGCGCGATCGATGTCCAGCGGGCGGCCGGCGCGTCGACGACGGCGTCTTCGCGGGCGAACTCGAGCAGCTGATGCACCAGCCTGGAGGTTCGGTCGACCGACGCCTGGATTCGCCGAAGCGATTTTTCCCGTGTCTCCTGCTCGGGCGCCATCAGCGCAATCTGGGCATGGGTCCTGAGGCCGGCGAGCGGGGTCTGGAGCTCGTGCGCCGCGCTAGCGATGAAATGCCGCTCCTTCTCCCTCAACGCCGAAAGCCGGCGAAACAGTCCGTCGATCGCCCCCACAACCGGAAGCAGCTCGCGGCTGACTTGCTCGAGGCCCAGCGGCCGCAGGTCACTAGGGTCGCGCTGCCGAAGCGTTCGCGCGATCTCGCGCAACGGCACAAGGCCTTTGCCGACGGCAGCCCAGATCAGCAGGGCCAGGCCGAAGATGGCGGCGAGGAACGGCACCAGCAGGCCCGTCATCAAATCGCCGACGAGCCGCTGGCGAACGCTCAGATTGTCGCCGACGAGCACCCGGATTCCGCGTTCCTGGTCGACGAGGCTGTAGACGCGCCATGCCTCGCCTTCGATTTCGCGCTCGGAAAAGCCGGTCCCCGCCGTTGCGAGAGGTTCCGCCGGGGCCTGGCTCGACCTGCCTACCAAGCGGCCGTCGAGACTCCAGATCTGGCAGGAGAGCTGCCGGTTATAGCCGTCCAGCCGCCGCTGCTCGAACCGTGGAGCAGCGCCTGTCCCGGACGGTTCGAAGTCGCCGCTGAGCGATGCCACCATCCTTGCGGCTTCGATCAGGCGGCTATCGAGCACGCGCTGGATTTCGGCGCGAGTGCTGAAATAGGTCCAGGCCGTCGCCGAGGCCCAGACCACCAGCGTCACCGCCGCCACCAGCACGAAGATCCTGGCGCGAAGAGAAGTCACAGGCGGGGCACGCGATAGCCCTCGCCGCGAACAGTCTCGATCAGCTCCCGGCCGAGCTTGGCCCGGAGATTGTGGACGTGCACCTCCACCGCATTGCTGCCCACTTCCTCGTCCCAGCCGTATAGCCGCTCCTCGAGCTGCGAGCGCGAGAGAATCCGTCCGGGTCGCTCCATCAACGCCTGGAGCACCGCGAACTCGCGACGCGAAAGCGAAACGGCCTGGCCGGCCTTGCAGACCTCCCGAGCGGAAACGTCGAGCTCGACGTCGCGCCAGGCGAGGACCGGCGACGACTGGCCCTTGGCTCGCCTGGCGATGGCGCGGATACGCGCGGCGAGCTCATCGAGATCGAACGGTTTGCCCAGATAGTCGTCGGCTCCGCGGTCGAGCCCCTCGACCCGGTCGCGGACCGAGTTGCGGGCGGTCAGCAAAAGCACCGGTAGGGACTTTTTGCCTGACCGCCACGAGCGAAGCAGGTCGAGGCCCGAGCCGTCGGGAAGCGCGATATCGAGCACGATTGCGTCATATTCGACCGAGTCCGCGGCGAGACGGGCGTCCTCAACGGTCTCGACGGCGTCGGCGGTAAAACCCTCGAGGGCGAGGCCGGTCTTCAGCCCGTCGAGCAGCACCTCGTCGTCCTCGACAATCAGCACGCGCATTCGCCCGAGTCCCTTCCTGCGCTTAAGCCAGCCTTAAACCGCCGTCCGGCCTCCATGCCCAGCCATAAGTCTCGCTTAAGCTGCCGGGAGCAACGGCTGCAACGGTGCTCACAGGCCACAGACAGGATTGGTTGCAATGAAAAACATGCTCGTCGGCGGATTGCTCCTCGCGGCGGTTTCCGGGTCGATCGTACTTGCCCGGGACAATGCGCCGCCGCCCCCGGCTCCGGAGAGCCCACGAGAACCGCAAGCGTCCCAGCAACCGGAGCTGACCCGCGAGATGTTCCTCGAGGACGAGGTCGCGCCGCGTGTGCAGCCGGCGGCATTCGACACGACCATCGTCATGTATACAGATTACCAATGTCCCTATTGCCGCCAGGCGCACGTGGCTCTCAAGCAGCTGCTGGCCGAGGATAAAAAGGTTCGTATCCTCTACCGCGATTGGCCGATCTTCGGTCCGGCATCGGAGCAGGCCGCGCGTTTCGCGATCGCCAGCAAGTGGCAGGGCCGCCACACGGAATTCCACGATGCGTTGATGCGCACGCCCGGGAAGCTCAGCGACGAAACGATTCGGGCGGCGGCGAAGAAGGCCGGGGTGAACTGGGCGCGGCTGCAGGCGGATCTGAAGACTCACGGTCCCGAGATCGAGGCCCTGCTGCAGCGCAATGACGTCCAGGCCAACGCTCTGGGCCTCGACGGAACTCCGGGCTTCATCATCGGCGAAACCCTCGTTCCGGGCGGGATCGAGCTGGCGGGCCTGCGTGAGATGGTCAACGAGGCTCGGGCCGAACAGGCGGGCAAGGCCAAGACCGCGGCTGCCGGCAGCGGCGCGCGCTGAGCGGATTGCAAGGAATGCGCGTGCTGCGGCTTCTTCTCCTGTTGCTCGTTGCGGCAGCCGTGACCCCTGCGGCGGCAGCGGGAAGGACTCATCTCGCCGTTTCCCTGCTCGCGGAGAGCGAGAACCCCGCCGCTGGCCGCACGATTCGGGTCGCGCTCAAGTTTGTGCCGGAGCCAGGCTGGCACGGCTATTGGTCGAATCCCGGCGACAGCGGGCTTGCGCCCAAGGTCGCCTGGGACGCTCCCAAAGGGGTGCGGTTCGGACCGCTGCTCCATCCGGCGCCCGAGCTGCTTTCGGTGGCCGGATTGGCGAGCTTCGTTCATTCGGGCACTCACGTCCTCCTCACCGAAATGCGGATACCGTCGGGACTCGCGCCGGGCACGCCGCTTCCGGTTCGCGCAAAGCTCGAATGGTTGGCCTGCACCGACCGCGTGTGCGTTCCCGAGCGGGCGGAACTGGCGCTCGACCTGACCGTCGGCGACGGGCGAATCTCGACCGCAAACCGCGCCGTCTTCGCCAAGGCGAGCGCCGCGCTGCCCAAGCGAGCGGCGACGGACGGCCTGTATTCGCTCGATGGCACGCGGCTGCTGCTTGGCCTGCCTGTGCGCCTTTCCGATCCGGCTCGGGCCCGCTTCTATCCTGACCAACAGGGCATTCTCGATGCAGCCGCCCAACGGGCTGCGGCCACACCCGACGGTGTCGAAATTCGCCTTCCTGCACTCGCTCGACTCTCGGCTCCGCTCACCGGCGTGGTGACGGACGGGAAGCGATCCTACCGGGTGCGGGCCAGGCCGTCGTCGCGGGCAGCTTCCCTTCCCCCAAGGAAGCCGGCGGCGGCCGATGGTCTTGAACCGCCTGCAGCAGCAGCAGCGCCGGAGACGAATGCGCCGGCAAGCCCCGCGGCTGTCGCCGAGCCAGCGCTCGGCCTAATCACCGAAGGCGACGGGGCCGAGGCCGGCTTTGTGGCCGCGCTGCTCGGAGCGCTGGTGGGTGGACTGCTGCTCAACCTCATGCCCTGTGTCTTCCCCGTGCTCAGCCTCAAGGCGATGAGCCTCGCGCGCTGCGGCCGCTCGCCGGCATTGGCCCGGCGCGAGGCGCTCGCCTATCTCGCCGGCACGGTCGCCGTGTGTGTCTCGCTTGGCGCTCTTCTGCTCGGCCTCAAGGCCGCCGGTGCCGAAGTCGGCTGGTCGTTCCAGCTTCAGAGTCCCGCGGTGGTGCTTGCACTGATCCTGCTGATGACAGCGGTCGCGGCCAATCTCGCCGGGCTGTTCGAGATGCACGGACCAAGCCTCGCCGGCGGTCCGCCGCGCAAGGGCGCGATGGCCTCCTTCTCGACCGGCGCACTGTCCGCCTTCATCGCCACCCCATGCAGCGCGCCGTTCATGGCTTCCGCGCTAGGCGCTGCGCTGCTGCTTCCGCCGGCCGCGGGCCTGGCCGTGTTCGCCGGCCTCGGGATCGGCCTCGGCCTGCCGTTTCTCGCGATTGGCTTCGTGCCCGCGGTTCGCAACCGGCTGCCTCGGCCGGGACCCTGGATGAAAACCTTCCAACGGATACTCGCGATCCCGATGGCGCTGACCGCCGTCTGGCTGCTGTGGGTGCTTGGCCGGCAGTCGGGAGCCGACATGATGGCTGCCGCGCTGCTGGTCGCGCTTCTGCTTGTGGCCGCCTTGTGGTGGATCGGCCGAAGGCAGGCGATTGGCCGACCCCGCGCCTGGGTTCCGCTGGCCCCGCTCGCTGCCCTTGCCGCGATCGCCCTGGTCATGCTTCCGGCGGAGCGCTCCGGCGCTTCCGCGGCGCCAACGGCGCAAAGCGAACGATTTTCCGTCGAACGGCTCGAGCAGCTGCGCGCCGCCGGCCGGCCCGTGTTCGTCGATTTCACCGCCGACTGGTGCCTTGCGTGCAAGGTCAACGAGCGGATCGCGATCGATCGCGCCGGAACACAGGCCGCGTTTGGCGAGGCCGGCGTGGTCACCCTTGTCGGCGACTGGACCCGAGGAGATCCGGAAATCACCCGGTTCCTCGCCGCCCATGACCGCAACAGCATACCATTCTACCTGTTTTACGCTCCGGGTAGGGAGCCTCGGATCCTCCCGCAGGTTCTTACGCCTGGATTGCTCCAGCGGATTGCGCGGGAGGCGGGAGACACTTCCGTCCAGGAAATCGGGAGATCGACATGAGCTATTATATCGCGACCACCCTCAACGCGCCGTTCGGCGAGGCGATCGAACGGGCCGAGACGGCGCTCAAGACCCAGGGATTCGGGATCATCAGCCGGATCGACATCAAGGAAACGCTCAAAGCCAAGATCGGCGTGGACTTTCACCCCTATACGATCCTCGGCGCCTGCAATCCCCAGCTCGCCTACGAGGCGCTCAAGCTTGAGGACAAGGTCGGGACCATGTTGCCGTGCAACGTCGTCGTGCAGGCGCTCGGGCCCGACCAGACAGAAATCGCCGCGATCGACCCGGTCGCGTCGATGCAGGCGATCGACAATCCGGAGCTCGTGAAAGCGGCAGGCGAGGTCAAAGCCCGCCTCGAACGCGTTGTCCGCAGCCTGCAGGCCGCTCCGCAACCGGCCTGAGTTGGAGACGCTCGGCCCGGATCATGTCCTAAGCCTGGCTTAAGCCGGGCCCGCCATGGCGGGGTGATGACCGCCGACATGGTTCCAGCGCCACTCCAACACTGTTTGGGACCCACCGCTTGAACCAGCTCATCAGCCTCGGACCAGTCGCCTTGTCTGTCGAGCGTCTCATGGCGGTCGCCGCTATTTGGCTGTTCCTGCTGGCGACGGCGTGGGTGGCGCGCCGCGAAACGAGGAAAGCCGCGACCGTCGGCTGGCTTGCCGCTGCCGGCGGTGTGGCGGTCGCGCGCCTGGGATATGTTGTTGCCAATTTCGAGGCATTCCGCGTCGAGCCGCTATCCGCCTTGTACATCTGGCAGGGGGGATTCACGCTCATTCCCGGCCTTGCTGCTGCGGCCGTCATCCTAGCCCTGTCGCTCAAGGCTCGCGCGCGCTGGCTGAGCCTGGCCTCGCTGGCCGGACTGACCGCAGTCTGGCTCGTATCTTCGGCAATCCTCCACGGAGGATCGAGCCGGCCCCTGCCCGAAATGGCAGGGCTGACCGACGTCCGGGGTGCGGCGATTTCAGGGCAAGGCGCCAAGGGCCCGATGATCGTCAATCTGTGGGCGACCTGGTGCCCTCCATGCCGCCGGGAAATGCCGCTTTTCCAGGAAACAGCGGCCGCCAATCCGGATATCCCGATGCTGCTCGTCAACCAGGGTGAGGCGCCCTCGACCGTCAGCTCCTATCTGCAACGGCAGGGAATCGATCCGGGGCGCGTGCTGATCGATCCCAACGGAGGATTTGCCTCCAGGCTCGGCGCGTCGGCTCTTCCGACCACCCTGTTCGTCAACTCGGAGGGCGAGATCGTGCAGATTCACTCGGGCGAGATATCGCGGGCGGCGCTGATTTCCGGCTTGCGCGACCTGAAGGAGCGAGAGTGAGGCGGAACCGGGAAGCCGGAAGACGCGCGCGCCGGCTGGACGCGGAACGAGCGGGCTCCAACGCGGGTTTGGAGCTCTTGGGAGATCCAGATCGCCCCGGGGCCACAAGCGCGAGGGAGTAACCACGATGTTCCTACGTTATCACGTGCGCAGACTGATCGCCCTGGTCGGCCTTGCGATCTTGGCAGCGGCTCCGGCCGCCGCCCAGCTTCACGTTTACGGCCCCGGCGGGCCGGCGCCGGCGATGAAGGAGGCCGCTGCCGTTTTCCAGCGCCAGACCGGCGTCGCGGTGACCATCACGAGCGGGCCGACGCCCGAATGGATCGAGCGGGCAAGGAAAGACGCGGACATCATCTACAGTGGCTCGGACACGATGATGACCGACTTTGTCCGTCAGCTTCCGGATTCGCTTCGGCAGCAGGACGTCAGGCCGCTTTACGACCGGCCCGCGGCGATTCTGGTTCGCAAGGGCAATCCGAAGCGCGTCAAGGGTTTTCGCGACCTTGCCCGGCCGGACCTGCGGCTGATGGTCGTCGAGGGCGCCGGCCAGAACGGGCTGTGGGAGGATCTGGCGAGCCGTGCCGGCGGCATCGGCTTCCACCGCGCGCTACGACCCAACATCGTCCTGTTCGCGAAAACCAGCGCCGAGGCGCGAGTGGCCTGGATCGAGGACAAGGGAATCGACGCCTGGGTCATTTGGAACATCTGGCAAATCGAGAATGCAGCGCTTGCCGACCGGGTGAGGATCGAGCACGACATCCTGATTTGGAGGCCGATGGCGATTGCCGTCACGACGAGCACGAAACACCGTGATTCCGCTGCTCGCTTCGCCGCCTTTCTGGAGGGGCGCGAAGGGGCACGGATATTCAGGCGCCACGGATGGCGCGCTCCGGAACCCGTTTCAGGAAGGGCAGATCTAAATGATCAAAATGTTAATGTTCGCAATGGCGCTGGCGCCGGTCGGAACTGAAGCCATGGCGCAGGATCCGAGCAACCCCATCATCGCACCCTACGGCAAGATCGCTCCGGCCCCGAATGCGGCGATGCAGCCGGACCCGAAGCTCGATTATCGGGTGGTCTTCAGCATTTCCAAGGCTCCGCCGGCGCCGGACAAGCCCAATTCCAGCCTCGAGAGGGTTGCGCGCTTCGTGAACCTGCTCGCCGCCGGCGGAGTGAAGCCGGAGAACAGGCATATCATCGCCGTCGTCCACGGGCCCGCGACGGAGCTCGTTCTCCACCACAGTGCGTTCCGCGCCAAGCACAAGATCGATAATCCCAACCTCGCGTTGATCGAAGCGCTCGGCCGGGCAGGCGTGGAAGTCCATATCTGCGCCCAGGCGCTGGCCGGACAAAAGATCCGCTCCAGCGATGTTTCGCCCCTGGTCGTTACCGACCTGTCGGCGCTGACCACGCTCACCACCCTCCAGCTCAAGGGCTGGTCGGTGATGACCGACTAGAAGCCGCGCCGCCGGCCGGGCTCCGCTTTTTCCTGCCGCAACGGGATTTCGATGAGATTATGAAAAGCTTCTGGATGATTGCGATTTTGACTGCTCTGGCCAGCCCCGCACAGGCGCGCGACCGGCTGGTCACGATCCTGCACACGAACGATATTCACGGCCGCCATACGCCCTTTCATGTCGCGCCGGGCGATGCGACCGCACAGACCGGCGATCCGGGGCGAGCACCGGTCGGGTTCGACCGCTCGGGACGGATCGGGGGCTTCGCCCATCTCGCCGGGAAGGTGGGCGAAATCCGCCGCCGCGAAGGCGAGGGCAATATTTTGCTCGTCGATGGTGGGGATACGTTCAGTGACGATTTCGTCGGCAACGAAACCCGCGGCGAAGCGGTGATCAGGCTGATGAACGCGCTCGGCTATCAGTTCATGGCGCTCGGCAACCACGATTTCGATTACGGCCTGGAGCGCACGCGCAAGCTTCAGCAGCTTGCCCGCTTTCCAATGCGCGCCGCAAACATCCTCGAAAACGGGAAACCGATCTTCGGCCGGCCTTGGCAAGTTTTCGAGGTTAACGGCGTGCGCGTCGGGATGCTTGCCCTAGGCTATCACAACTCCGACGAGACCGGGAGCAAGGACAACATCCGGGGCCT
This sequence comes from Alphaproteobacteria bacterium, assembly GCA_046566245.1. Lineage (GTDB taxonomy): Bacteria > Pseudomonadota > Alphaproteobacteria > Sphingomonadales > Sphingomonadaceae > Sphingomicrobium. The sequence continues at coordinate 34,512 of JBKHXB010000013.1, forward strand.
GGACTTCGCAAACGGGATCGACGCCACGCGGCGCTATCTTCCGCAAATCCGCAAATCGGCGGACATCGTCGTCCTCCTCTCACATCAGGGGACGGCAGTCGATCGCAAGCTCGCGCGCGAGGTTGAGGGCGTGGACCTGATAATCGGCGCGCATTCGCACGACCGAATCACTCCGCCCGAAAAGATTGGCCGGACCTGGATCGTTCAGGCTCTGTCCGACTCTGCGGCGCTTGGCGAAGTGGCGCTTCGGGTCGGCGCCGACAAGCGCGTGAAGCAGGTCGAGGGGAGAGTCCACGATCTCTGGAACGACCGAATCGAGCCCGATCCCGCGATCGCGCGCATGGTAGTGGATATCGACGGGCCCTATCGCTCGAGGCTGGAGGAGGTCATCGCGCATAGCGCCGACCGGATCGGACGGCAGTATAAGTCGGAGAGCCCGTTCGACATCCTGGTCGGCAATATCCTGCGGCGGAAGACCGGGGCCGACGTCGCGTTCATGCCGGGCGTCGGCTACGGAGTGTCAATCGAACCCGGCGCGGTGAGCCGAGACCGGCTGTACACGCTGCTCCCCCACCCCACCAAGCTCGTGACCCTGGAAATGACCGGGCGGCAGATCCTGTCAGTGCTGGAACAGAGCGCGACCAATCTGAACCCCGCCAACGACATGGATCGGGTGGGCGGATTAATCCAGGCATCGGGGCTGGCCTGGACGGTGAATTTGAACCGCCCTGTCGGCAAGCGAGTCAGCGACGTGACCATTGGCGGCAAGCCCCTTGATCCCAGCCGCTGGTACTTCGTGGCAACCAATGCCGGCATGGTCGGCGGGCTGCACCGCTATCAGTTCAAGGGACGGAACCAGCGCTCTCACGAACAATCGGTGACCCGGCTCGTCGAGACCGCTTTCAAGGAAGCAAAGGTGATCGCCAGTCCGCCGCTCGGGTCGGTGCGCGTCATTCAGCCTTTCGGCAAATAGCCCGGCAGGGGGCAGTTCATCGCCGTTGCGACGGCACGCCCGAGCCCAGCAGCTTGCCGTTCACCACCTTGCCGTAATAACTGTGCTGACCCTTGAAGTTGGCAGCAGCGTTGGCGGCAACGCTGCCAGTCTGGCGGGGGTCCTTCGGACGCTCCTTGCTGTCGATATAGGCCGCGATGTCCCACGCTTCCTGGTCGGACAGCGTGCCCGGCTGGTCCAGCGGCATGTTCGCCTTGATGAAGCGGGCCGCGAGATCGACCCGCGCCATGCCCGCGCCCCAGTTGTAGCTCCTTCCTCCCCACAGCGGAGGATAGAGGACCTTTCCGTCGGGCTGGGCCGCCCCCTGGCCGTCGCTGCCATGGCAGCCGCTGCATTTTTGCTCGTACAAAGGCGCGCCTCGTCCCGGGTCATAGCCGGATGCGGGAAGCGGGACCTCGGGATATCCGCCTCCCGCCATCTGCCGCCCGGTGGGTGCGCTAGTCGCGAGCCAATGGAAATAGGCCTGGAGGTCGCGGTAAATGTCCGAACCGGCCGGCGGCGGCGCGCCCGAGGGACTGTTTGGAGCGTTCATCGAGTAGCGGAAACAGCCCATGATTCGATCCTCCATCGTGTTGATGGAGTTGGTCTTCGAGCGGTATTGGGGATAGGCGACCCACGCCGCCCACATCGGCGAGCTGTCGGGACGGCGTCCGGAATCCAGGTGGCAGTTTTTGCAGGCCATCGCATTGCCGACATAGGCCGAGGCGTGAACCCCCGGATCGTCGAAGATCGCCTGGCCACGGCGAATGGCGTCGCCTGCCGGGCCTTCCGGGATCGCCGACAGTGGCGGCGGCGTGAAGGCCGAAGCCTCGGTAGCGGCCAATCCGGGATCCGTGCCCGCAGGAGCGCGACGGCCGGCCGTGGCGACGAGCGCGATTGCCCCAAAAGCGGCGCCGGCGACCATTAGTCCGACCGCGCCAGCGATGCGCAGGGCAGGCGGCTCGTTCCGCCTCGCCCCAAGCTTCATTCTTTGGAGCAGCCTTCGAGCGATACTCTCAACTGTACTCATGACACGCAACCCCGATCGGCAGCCAGCCTCGTATAATAGTACGCCTCACCCGTGAAGAGCGGCACTCCTGCCGCTAACGTGCGAGCGGACTGAAAGCCGACTGCCGTCGACATCGCCGTCCGCAACAATCCGGCGAGGCTTGAAATCATATTTGATACCCCTAAATTAGGCCCAGCTAATGGAGAAAACGATGTATTCCGAGCTTCTCAAGTTCGACCGACAGGCACAGGAGGCCGCCGCCTTCCTCAAGGTGATGGCCAACGAGTGCCGGCTGCTCGTGCTGTGTCATCTTGTCGAAAGCGGCGAGCTGTCGGTCGGACAGATGGCCGACCGGGTCGGGCTTAGTCAGTCCGCGCTGTCGCAGCATCTGGCAAGGCTTCGGGAAGAGGGTTTGGTCAGCACCCGCAAGGAAGCCCAGACCGTCTACTATCGGCTCTGCGACCGCCGGGCCGAGCAGGTGCTTATCCTTCTCCATGATCTCTTCTGTCCCGAGCTGGGCCAAAGCGACCTTCCAACTTCCAATCGGAGCTGAACATGTCAGACCTCAATCTTGCCCGAGCCCAGGATCAGGTCCGCGCCGTCCTGCGCGGCGAAATTCGCGCGCCGCACGTCGAGGCCTTCTTCGACGAGCCGACGTTCACCGCCAGCTACGTGGTTCACGATCCCGCGACGAAGGAAGCTGCGATCATCGACAGTGTGCTCGACTTCGATCAGGCGGCTGGCCGCACGTCATTCGAATCTGCGGACCAGATCATCGCCTATGTGAGGGAAAACGATCTCAACGTGCGGTGGGTGCTCGAAACGCACGCGCACGCCGATCATTTGTCGGCCGCGCCCTACCTCCAGGAAAGGCTTGGCGGCGAGCTCGCGATCGGCTCCGAGATCATCACCGTGCAGAATGTCTTCGGCAAGGTTTTCAACGAAGGCACGGAATTCCAGCGCGACGGGTCACAGTTCGACCAGCTGCTGAACGACGGCGACACGCTGTTGATCGGCGAGATCCCGCTGATCGCACTCCATGTGCCGGGCCACACGCCCGCCGACATGGCCTATGTGATCGGTGATGCGTTGTTCACGGGCGACACCATGTTCATGCCCGACTTCGGCTCGGCGCGCGCGGACTTCCCTGGAGGAGACGCACGCAAGCTGTATCGTTCGGTTCGCCGGCTGATGGAGCTGCCGGACGAGACGCGCGTTTTCCTCTGCCACGACTACAAGGCGCCCAATCGTGACGAGTACGTCTGGGAGACGACCATGCTCGCAGAGCGCACGGGCAATGTTCACTTCCACGAAGGTGTGAGCGAGGACGAGTTCGTCGAGATGCGCACGCAGCGCGACGCGACTTTGGCAATGCCCAAGCTCATTCTGCCCTCGATCCAAGTCAACATCCGCGGCGGACGCATGCCGGAGCCCGAGAAAAATGGCGTCAGCTACCTGAAGCTTCCGTTGAACCAGCTTTGATGGAGCAGGAGCTTCCGTTGAACCAGCTTTGATGGAGTAGGATTTGTCTCGACGCAGTCGGAAGGAGTTCCGGTGATGATGTCGTTGAACCGAAGGGAGCTGATCCTGGCCGGTACCGCCGCTGCGCTCGCCAGCTGCTCGGACGCGATCCCGCGACGATCGGCGCCCGCAGGCGCCGACGTGGCGGAGGGCGCAATCGGGGTTGTCACGACGCCCAATCCGCACGTCTTCCCGTTCCTCCTGGCGATGATCCTCGAGCCGGACCTGCCGGTTCGCCTGCTACCGATCGCCGAGGCGGTGGAGGCCGACTCGCGATTCGCCGCCGGCGAGGCGGACGCCATGCTCGCCATGACCTACATGGGGGCCAAGAAACGGATGTCGGGCGCGATCCCCGATCTCAAGCTGCATTCGGTGACGACGTGGCGCGGCTTCTTCGAAGTGGCGGGCGAAGGCGTCAAGAGCTTCGCCGATCTGCGCGGCAAGACGATTGTCGTCAGCGGCCCTCTCGGTTCGGGCCGCGGCGGCGGCGGCGACGTCATCTTCCAGGCTGCCGCCCGTCGCCAGGGCGTCGTCCCGTCCCGCGACCTGGCAGTCGAATATCTGCCGGCGTCGCAGGGCGTGGAGAGAGTCGCCTCAGGCCAGGCCGCTGGAATCATCTTGCCCAGTCCCGGCAATACCGGGCTGGTGATGCGCTCGCGCATGGCGCGAAACCCGGTGGGAGGAGCGATGATGCGAATGCTTGGCCGCTCAGGGCCAAGCGTTCCGCTCGCCTCTTCCATCGATTTCCAGCAAATCTTTTCGGGGTTCGGAAGCTTCCCACCCGGCCAGCTGCCGATCGGCGGCCTGCACGTTTCTGAACGGGCGCTCGCCCGGGAAGACAAGCGCGCGAAGCTGGAGCGGATCGCACAGGCGTACCGCAGGGCGGCGGGCCGGCTGGCGGCCAACCCGAGCCGTCATGCAGGGCAGATTGTCGAGGCCTTCGAGGGTTATTTCGAAGCGCTTCGATCCGCAACGCCGCCCGCCAGGCTCATCTCGCGGTCAATCGAGGCCGGCGACCTCGTCTATCGCGGCGACATTCCGGTCGGCGCGGTTCGCGAGGACTTGTCAGCTTGGCTCGGTGAGCTGGTCGGCCGCAAGGTCGATCCGGACTTCCTGGCGAAAGCATAAACGATCGCCTGCCCGTACAGTTAAAATGTGACAAGAAGAGGTTGTCGATGGAATTTCTAACACCTTTGTCCCCACTGACGGCGGCCGCCGGAGGCTTGCTCATCGGCACTGCCGCCGCGCTGTTCCTGCTGCTCACCGGCAGAATTGCCGGCGTCAGCGGCATGACCGCAATCGCCACCAGGATCGGCTCGGGCGGCACGATCTGGAAGCAGGCAGCAGCCTTCGTCGTCGGCCTGCCGCTCGGAGCCGCGCTTGTTGCCGCCTTCGTCCGGACTCCGGACGTCATAGTCACGTCCTCGGTGCCGCTCCTGTTGGTTGCGGGACTGCTAGTCGGTTTCGGCACCCGCTTGGGCAACGGCTGCACCAGCGGCCACGGCGTCTGCGGAGTCGCCCGGCTTTCGCCCAGGTCGCTGGCGGCGACTGGTACCTTCATGGCGAGCGCTTTCGCGACAGTCTTTGTCATGCGGCATGTCATTGGAGGCCAGTAGAATGCGCGTTTCGCTCACGGCCTTTTTCGTCGGCATTATCTTCGGCGTCGGCCTTGCTTTGTCCGACATGGTCAATCCCGCCCGCGTGCAGGCATTCCTGGACGTTGCCGGGCGATGGGATCCCACGCTGGTCTTCGTGATGGGCGCGGCCCTCCTCCCGTCGGCGATTGCCTATCTGCTTCGCCGCAGGATGGGGCGTCCAATCTTCGCGGACAGCTTTGCCATCCCGGAAAGCCGGACGATCGACCGGCCGCTCCTCGCAGGCGCTGCCTTGTTCGGAATTGGCTGGGGGCTGGTCGGTTTTTGCCCCGGACCGGCGATCGCCGGGCTTGCGCTCGGCTACTGGCAGCCCTGGCTGTTCGTTGCGGCAATGCTCGCCGGCATGGTCCTGCACAGGTTCGTAACCCCGTTGGGGGCTGAGGTCTCCTGCGCCCCCTCCATAAAGTAGGACTCCATATGACTATTACCCAACTTAACTCTCAGCTTTCGGTGCGGCCACAAGTGTTTCCACATGAAATAGCCGAAATCGCGGCAGACGGGTACAGGGGCATCATCAACAACCGTCCGGACAATGAGGCGCCGGACCAGCCCGCGTCGGCGCAGATCGAGGCGGAGGCGAGGCGTCACGGCTTGGCCTACTGGCACATCCCGATCGTCCCCGGTCAGGCGGCAGAAGCCGATGCCCGCGCATTTGCCGAGGCGCTAAGGCAGGTGGACGGGCCGGTCCTGGCATTTTGTCGTACGGGCAACCGTTCCACGGGCCTGTTCAAGATGTCCCAGGAGGTCTGAGAGCGGCAGGCCGGCAAGATGAAGAGGATGACGGCATATTTTCCGATCCTGGGCTGGGCCCGGACCTATGATCGGCTGACGCTCACCAACGACGCTGTCGCGGCGGTGATCGTCACCATCATGCTCATTCCGCAGAGCCTCGCCTACGCCTTGCTGGCCGGCCTTCCCGCACAGGTCGGGCTTTACGCCTCGATCGCGCCGCTTCTGGCCTATGCCATTTTCGGGACGAGCCGGACGCTCGCGGTCGGCCCGGTGGCGGTGATTTCGCTCATGACCGCGACGGCCGCGGGTGGCGTCGCTGCCCAGGGATCGCCGGAATATGTGGCAGCTGCACTGATCCTCGCGCTCCTGTCGGGCCTTATCCTTGCGGCAATGGGCATTTTGAGGTTGGGCTTCCTGGCGAATCTGCTCTCGCATCCGGTCGTTTCCGGATTCATCAGCGCTTCGGGCATCCTCATTGCGCTCAGCCAGCTTAAGCACATCCTGGGAATCCGCGCCTCCGGAGAAACCCTTCCCGAAATGATCCGGACGATGGCCGAGACGCTTGGCCAGGCGAACGGTCCGACCCTGGTGGTCGGCGTGGCCTCGCTCCTGTTCCTGTTCTGGGTGCGCAAGGGATTGAAGCCGCTCCTCCTTAAATGGGGCGCAAAACCGCGGCTGGCCGACCTGCTTGCGAAAGCGGGCCCGGTTTTCGCGGTGGGTGCATCGATCCTCGCAGTTGTGTCGCTTGGCCTCGATTCGCGCGGAGTGGCCGTGGTCGGCGAGATTCCGACCGGGCTCCCGCCGATCACCATTCCAATGTTCGATGCGGAGCTCTGGTCGGCGCTGTTCGTGCCGGCGCTCCTGATCAGCGTGATCGGCTTCGTCGAGTCCGTGTCGGTCGCGCAGACGCTTGCGGCCAAGCGCCGGCAGCGCATCGAGCCGGACCAGGAACTGGTCGGCCTCGGCGCGTCGAACATCGCCGCGGCCTTTACTGGCGGCTATCCGGTGACGGGCGGGTTCGCACGCTCGGTTGTCAACTTCGATGCCGGAGCGGAAACGCCGGCCGCCGGCGCTTATACGGCGCTTGGAATCGCGGCTGCGGCCATGTTCCTGACTCCGCTCCTCTACTTCCTGCCGGTCGCCGTCCTCGCCGCTACCATCATCGTGGCGGTCCTCAGCCTCGTCAGCCTGCGCGAGCCCAAAGAGGTCTGGCGCTATTCGAAGAGCGACTTCGCGGCGATGGCTGGCACCATCATCGTCACGCTGCTGATGGGCGTGGAAGCTGGTGTGGTGATAGGCGTCGGCGTGTCGCTCGCGCTCTTCCTGTGGCGCGCCTCGCGGCCCCACGCGGCGATCGTCGGGCGAGTGCCCGGAACCGAGCATTTCCGAAACATCCTTCGGCACGAGGTTGAGACCGAGCCTCACCTGCTGACGCTGCGGGTCGATGAGAGCCTCACGTTCGTGAACGCGCGCTGGCTGGAAGAGAAGGTGCTCGAACTTGTTGCCGAGCGACCGGAGCTGAAGCATCTCGTCCTGATGTGCTCGGCAGTGAACGCGATCGACGCATCCGCCCTCGAAAGCCTCGAGGCGATCAACCACCGGCTCTCAGATGCCGGTGTGAAGCTCCACTTCTCGGAGGTGAAAGGGCCGGTGATGGACCGGTTGAAGCGCTCAAGCCTGCTCGACGAGCTGACCGGTCAGGTCTTCCTTTCGCAGTTCGACGCCTTCCGGGCGCTTTCTCGCACCGTGTCCGGACCGGCAATGCCGCAGGCAAAAGCAGCGCGAGTGGAGCAATGAGGTGCATCTTACGCTTCCCTCGGTCCGAATCTTGGTGCTTCCGCCGGATCCCTGCAGTTCAACCGTCGTTGGCCGCTGGGCTCTACATTT
>JBKHXB010000014.1:0-39996 GCA_046566245.1 Alphaproteobacteria bacterium
GTCGTTGTGAAGCCCGGTCGGGAGGAAGGTCACGTCGACGTCGACCGTTGGGTCCTCGACGGGCACGAAGATCGAGCTTGGGCCGGTGCCGGTGGACGAGAACACCCCGTTGCGGCGCTGGTTGCGGCCCTTCTGGCCGCCAAGCTCGAACCCGAACAGGATCGTCTGGTCGATCCCGGCGAGCTCGGAGTTCCAGATCAGGTCCGTCTGGGAGAAGAGGTTCCGCCGCTCGTACGTGTCGTTATAGGCCGACAGGCGTACCAGGCCGTCGGTGACCGGGCCGTTCGGGTAGATGTTCTGGTAGAATTTGTCGTAGTCGCCGAGCAGCGTCCGGTTGCGAACGGTCAGCCCCTCGGCGAGCTCGTGCTGGAAGGCGGCGTTGAGGATGTCGACGTTCGCCTTTGCAAAGCTCAGCTCCGGGTCGCCGAAGAACGTGCGGTCGAAACCTTCGAGCGGGCGCCCGGCTTGGCTCGGGACTCCGCGGTCCGCCGTGCGGCGGTCGTGGAGATGCTCGAAGCCGATGTCGAAGCGGGTCCGCGAGCCCACCAGGACTCCGAACGTCGGGTTTACCGCATAGCGCTCGAGGTCGACGTGGCGGCGGAAGCTCTCGCCGTTCTCGTACATGCCGTTGATCCGGACCCCCGCGCTCGAGGCGAACGGCTGGTCGAGGTCGGCGGTGAGCCGGAAGCCGCCCCAGCTGTCGCCCGCCAGGGCGAAGTCGCGGACGGGGGTGAGCGACGCGCGCTTGGTCACCCGGTTAATGATGCCGCCTCCGCCACCGCGGCCGAAGATCATCGCGTTGGGCCCGCGAAGCACCTCGACCCGGTCGAGGTTATAGAAGTCGCGGAAGTACTGGACGTCGTCGCGGACCCCGTCGATGAAGAAGTCGGCGGTCGTGTTGTTGCCGCGAAGGGTGAACTGGTCGCGGTTGCCCTCGCCGGTGCCGGGTGTCGCGCCGGGCACGAAATAGAGCAGCTCGGCAACCGAGCGGAGCTGCTGGTCATCGATCTGCTTTTCCGACACCACGCTCATCGCCTGCGGGATGTCCTTGATCTCGGTCTGGGTCTTGGTCGCGGTGCTTGTGGCCTTCGCGCCATATTCGGGACGCCTTCCCTCGACGACGATCGGCTCGCCTTCGGTTTCGCCAGCTTCGAGAGAAACGCCGGCGGCGGCAGCGGTCACTTCTTCGGCAAGGGCAGGCGCTCCCGCGGTGCCGGCGAGAAGGAGGGAAAGGATCGAAACGGTACGCGGCGTCATCATGGTCCCCTTTTGGTTCGGGACCGGGACTATCGTTATTGATAGTTATTCGCAATAGCATCGATGCAACAGTCGGCGCGAAACATTCAAAGCGTTGAAAGGTCAGGGAAAATTTGTCGCCTTATTCGGCGGCGAGCAGGGTTTCGGCGCCGCCGAGATCGACCGAAACGAGGCGGCTGACGCCCTTTTCGATCATCGTCACGCCGTAGAGCCGGTGCATTCGGCTCATCGTCACCGCGTTGTGGGTCACGATCATGTAGCGCGTGTCGGTTTCCTGCGTCATTCGGTCCAGCAGGTCGCAGAAGCGTTCCACGTTCGCGTCGTCCAGTGGCGCATCCACCTCGTCGAGCACGCAGATTGGCGCCGGGTTCGTGAGGAACAGGGCGAAGATCAGAGCGATGGCGGTCAGCGCCTGCTCCCCGCCCGACAGCAGGGTCAGGGTCGACAGCCGCTTGCCGGGCGGCTGCGCCATGATCTCGAGCCCGGCCTCGAGCGGGTCGTCGCTCTCGACTAGCTCCAGATGCGCCTGCCCGCCCTCGAAGAGGGTGGTGAACAGGCTGCGGAAATGCGTGTTGACCTTCTCGAACGCGTCGAGAAGCCGCACGCGCCCTTCACGGTTGAGGTTGCCGATCGACCCGCGCAGCCGGTGGATCGCCTGAGTCAGCTCCTCGGCCTCCGCCACCCCGCGACTGCGCTCCTCGTCGATCTCCGCGAGCTCCTGCTCCGCGACGAGATTGACCGGGCCGAGCCGGTCGCGGTCCGCCGTGAGCTTTTCGAGCGTAGCGGACTCGGCTTCCGGATCGGCGACGTCGGCCGGGTCGAAGCCCAGCATCTCGGGGAGCCGCTGGGGCAGGCACTCGAACTTCTCGAGGCAGATTCGGGCATATTCGGCGCGGCGCGCTTCCTGCGCTTCGGCGCGGGCCTGGGCGCCGGCCCGCCGCTCCCGGGCCGCGGCCGATTGCTCGGCGAGGGCCGAGACCTTCGCGGCAGCATCAGCGACCGACTGTTCCGCCTCGCGCTCGGCCGCAGCCGCCTCGGCAACGAGCGAATCGCTCCCGGCGCTCTCCTTTTCCAGGGCGGTGACCTGCGAATCGAGCCGCTGTGGCTCGGATTCCAGCTCGCTTCTTTCCTTGCGCTGCTGTTCACGGCGCTCGAGGGTCGAGGCGAGCCGCGCTTCGGCCTCCTCCCTGCGTCGCCGCCATTCGGCCTGCTCACGCGCGGCCGCGGCCAGGCGTTCGCGCGCCGCGGACGCCTCGCGCGCCCCGGTCGCAGCCTCGGCGCGCTTGTCGGCTACCGCCTTGCCTGCCTCGGAGGCGCGTTCGCGCGCGGCCTCCACCTGGTTCTCGAGATCGGCCGGGTCGGGCAGGGTCCGCAGCGCTGCTTCCGCTGTCGCGACGGCGTCGGCTGCCGCGTTCGCGACCGGCTCGAGATCAACGAGCCGCTGCTGGAGCGTTTCGCGCTGCGCGTCGGCGCGCTCGATGGCGGCCGCCGCTGCGTCGCCGGCGCGCTCGGCCTCGCGGAGCGTCCGTTCCGCAAGCAGGGCCTCCGACCGCGCCGCCTCGGATTCGCCGCGGAGCTCGTCGAGCAGGTCGAGCGCCCGCTTGCGCGCAGCGACAAGACTTTCGACCCGCGCCTCGAGATCCGGAAGCTGCCTCGCCAGATCCGACAACCGGTTCGCCCTGACCAGTCGCTCGGCCGCGGCGGCGCCTGCCCCTTCCGCCACGAAGCCGTCCCACCGGCGCATTTTTCCATCGCGGGTCACGAGCCTTTGCCCCAGGGCGAGCGCCTGTCCCCGGTCCTCGTCAGCAACCCCGACCTGCCTCAGCCGCCGCGCGAGCTCGGGCGGCGCTTGCACGTGATCTGCGAGGCATTCGAGCCCCTCGGCGAGCGCCGGATCGTCAAGCAGAGGATCACTCCCCTCCCAGCGCCGGGCGCCCTCGCTGCCGATCTCCGCCTCGACATCGTCGCCGAGCGCCGCCGCGAGCGCCTGCTCATAGCCCGGCTCCGCCTTCAGCCTTGCGATTGCCGAGCCGCCGCCGTGCTGAAGCGCCCTGGCGAGCGCGTCATGCTCCGACCTGGCCGCCGAGAGGACCGCTCGCGCCGTCGCCAGCTCGCTTTCCGCGGAATCGCGCGCGTCGGCCGCGGCCGAGCGCTTTTCCTCGGCGGCCGCGAGCCGTTGTTCGGCTGCCGTCCTGGCTTCTTCTGCCGCCTTGGCTCGGCCCAGGGCATCGTCCAGCGCCTTCTTGCCTTCTGATCCGTCAGGAAGCGCGCCCAGCTGATCGCGCAGGCGGCCGCCCTCGGTCTCGATCCGCCGCGCATGCGCTCGCGCCGACTCTAGCGCCGCTTCGGCGACGCGCCTCTCAGCCCGCATCGCCGCCTGGCGGGCGAGCAGGTCGGCAAGCGCCGCCTCTGCTTCGCGCGAGCGGGCCTCGAGCTCGCCGAGCTCAGCAGCGATCCGCGCTGCTTCGCCTTCGCCGTCGGCGAGACGCGCCTCGATCGCGCAGCGCTCCTGCTCTAGCGACTCGATCGCCTTCGCGGCGTCATCCTTAAGCGCCGTTTCGCGCTCGATGTCGGCGGCGCTCGCATTGTCGAGCCGATCGAGCTCGGCGAGGCGCCGGGCGACCGTGTCGCGGCGGGCGCGGGCGGCGGCCAGCTGGTGCGCGATCTCCGTTGCCCGGGTGCGCGCGTCCGCAGTCTCGCTGCGCCGCTGCGCGAGCAGCGCCTCGGCCTGTTCCTGCGCGCCACGGGCGCTTTCGACCTGGGCGCGAAGCTCTTCGACCTGGCGTTCGGCCTCCGCCGCCTCGCGCGTCGCTTGCTCGGCCGCCGCATTCGCTTCCGTCCAGCGCACGTGGACCAGCCTGGCTTCGACCGCGCGGATCTTGTCGGTGAGCTGGCGATAGCGCACGGCAGCGCGCGCCTGCCGGCGGAGCGCCGCGGCCCGTTGTTCCTGGTCGCTCAGCAATTCGGACAGGCGCGCAAGATTGGCTTCTGCAGCGCGCAGCTTCTGCTCAGCGTCCTTGCGGCGCGCATGAAGGCCGGCGATCCCGGCTGCCTCTTCGAGCAGCTGCCTGCGCTCGGTCGGCTTCGAGGAAATAATCGACCCGACCTTGCCCTGGCTGACGAGCGCCGGCGAATGGGCGCCCGTCGCGGCGTCGGCGAACAGCAGAGCGACGTCCTTGGCCCGGACGTCCCGGCCGTCGATCCGGTAGGCGGAACCGGCTCCGCGCTCGATTCGCCGGCTCACCTCGCCCTCGGCCGCACCTTCCTCATCCGAATCGCGTTCGATCAGGAGCGAGACTTCGGCGAAATCACGGGCGGGCCTGGTCGCCGTGCCCGCGAAGATGACGTCCTCCATCCCGTCGCCGCGCAGCGATTTGGGGCTGCCTTCGCCCATCACCCAGCGGATGGCCTCGAGGAGATTGGACTTGCCGCAGCCGTTGGGGCCGACAACCCCGGTCAGCCCCGGCTCGATCCTGAGCTCCGCAGGCTCGACGAAGCTCTTGAAGCCGCTGAGCTTCAGCCGCCGGATTCGCAAGTCGGTTCCTCCCCCGGCGGCATCTTCAGCTGCCCAGGGCCTCGCTGATCTTCGGCTCGAGAAGCTCCCAGGTTGACGCATTCTCGAGCATCTTGCCGTTGATCACGAAGCTCGGAGTGCCCTGCATCTCCGGAAAGCCGGTGGTCGCGTCGCTGTTCATCTGGACGAGTTGGTTCACCGCCGCCTGGTCGGTCAGGCACTGGGTGCTCTTGGCCGTCGGAACGCCGCGCATGGCCGCCCATTGCTGCAGGCCCGCGACCTTGGCGATCTCCAGGAACTGCTTGTCCGGGCCCATGCTGGTAATCGCCTCGATCTGGTCCTGCGGGACGTTCTGGAACGACCCGAGCCATTCGTTCTGCGCCTTGTAGAGCGCAGTGGTCAGCGGGAAGAAGCTCTTGGAGCCGTTGCACCGGGCGATCAGCGACACGGCGATGTCGAACGGGTCGCGGACGTAATTGCGGAACTCGAAGCTGACCTGCCCCGACTTCACGTACTTCTCGACGAGGTTCGGAACGCCGGTCTCCTCGAACCGGGCGCAGTGCGGGCAGGTCATCGAGCCGAACTCGATAAGCTTCACCTTGGCGTCGGGATTGCCCATCAGGAAGCCGCCGGCGCTGGTCTGAGTGACGACGCTGCTCCAGTCGCCGTTCGCCGGCGGCTTGACCGCTTCGACCGGGGTCGACGAACCGGCGGCCGTATCCGACCCCTTCTCGGCGTTGCAGGCGGCGCTTGCCAGGACGGCGATGGCCGCAATCAGGAGGTTGCTGCGCTTCATCTAGTGATTCACTCCGCTAGTTGGAATCGGTTCGGGTGAGGGACTGTCCACCTCCGGCGGCCCATCGCTCGCCTCGATCCGCGCCGCAAGGGCTTCCAGGCAGGCGCGAAGCTCGGGGTCGGCGATTTCGCGCAGGCCTTCACCGATCTCCTTCGGGACGGCGCGAAGATGCGGCCGCCTGGCCTCCTGCTTGCGCGTCGGAGCCGAACCCTGCCTGAAAGAGAGCCGGGCGACCGCCTGATAGCCGAAGAAGCGGTTGACCCGCTCGACAATGACCGGAGCCAAATGCTGCATCAGCGGCGCATGGGCCCCCTGCACGACGATGCTGAGGACGCCGCCGGACTTCTTGCCCGCCGGGAAGCGGATCGATTCCGGCGTCGAAACCTTGGCGTAGCGTTCGCCGACGATCTCGGCCCAGCGGCTGACGACCGACGACTGGATGAAGCCGAAGCGACGGAACGCCGGCCCGCCGGCCTGGCCAATGAGCTCGCCAGCGGAGCGCGCGCGGCCGTGGCGCGGAGCGTCGGCGTCCTGGCTTTTTCCCACCCGTGTCTTCGCCATTTGGGGAGAGCATGCCATAGCGGGGCGATGCGCGCCAACATCGCCGAAAGGCTGCTCCAACATTATGTGGATAACTCGCGCGCCCTTCCTTGGCGTTCGCCGCCTGGAAAACCGCCGCCCGAGCCCTATCGCGTGTGGCTGAGCGAGGTGATGTTGCAGCAGACCACGGTCGCCGCCGTCGCCCCGCGATTCGAGCGCTTCCTCGCCCGCTGGCCGACCATCGAGGCGCTCGCGGGCGCATCCGACGAGGACGTCCTGTCCGAATGGGCGGGGCTCGGCTATTATGCGCGGGCCCGCAACCTGATCGCCTGCGCCCGCGAAGTCGCCAGGCGCGGCGGGTTCCCGGACACCGAGGAGGAACTTCGAAAGCTGCCCGGGATCGGCGCTTATACCGCCGCCGCCATCGCAGCCATCGCGTTTGAAAAAAGGGCGGTCGTCGTCGATTCCAATGTCGAGCGGGTCGTCGCCCGGCTGCGCGGGTTTGAGAAGCCGGCGAAGGCAGAGCTGCACGCCGCAGCTGCCGAGATCACCCCGGATGCCGCAGCGGGGGACTTCGCCCAGGCGATGATGGACCTTGGAGCGACAATCTGCAGGCCCAGCGCGCCGCTGTGCGGCCAATGCCCGCTCTCCGGTGATTGCGCGGCCTTCGCCAGCGGTTTGCCCGAGCGCTTCCCCATGCCCAGGCCGAGGAAGTCGCGCCCGACCCGCCATGCAGTCGCATACTGGGTCGAGCGGGACGGGGCCGTGTGGCTCGTTCGCAGGCCGCAAGAAGGGCTGCTCGGCGGAATGGCAGCCCTTCCGGGCAGCGAGCCGGTCGAGCAGCCGCTTCACCACTCTACCCCTGCGCTCGCCAGGGTCCGGCACGTCTTCACCCATTTCGCGCTCGAGCTGGCTGTCGTTTCCCGAAGCGGCGCTCCGGAGGGCGAGGGCTGGTGGCAACCGCTCGATTCGCTACCGTCCGCGGGGCTTCCCACGCTCTACCGCAAAGCGGTCGATGCCGTTCTGTCGGCGAGGAGCAGGCTCGCGGCTTGAAGTCGCCCGAGCGCCCGCCTAAAGCGCCCCCAAAATCACGCTTTCGGCATCCGCCGCAGGGGTTTCAATGGACGACCGTTTCAATACTATCGCCGGCTGGGTCCTGTTCGCCGGAATCATCGCGCTCGGATCGTCGGTCGTGGCCGGCGAAGCGTTCCATTCAGAGCGGCCAGAAACCATGGGCTATCCGATCGAGGGCGTCGTCCAGGAAGGCGAGGATGGAGCCGAGGCGGAGCAGCCGATCGCGACCTATCTCGCCAGCGCCGACCCGGCGAAGGGCGAGCAGGTCTTCAAGAAGTGCGTCGCCTGCCACAACGCCGAGCCGGGCGGCGCCAACGCGCTTGGCCCGGCGCTCTACGGAGTGATGGGCAATCCGGTCGCTTCGCATCCCGGCTTCGCTTTCTCCGACGCGCTGAAGTCGAAGGGTGGAACCTGGGACTGGGAAACGATGAATGCCTGGCTCAAGAGCCCCAAGTCCTTCGCCCCGGGGACGAAGATGACCTTCGCGGGTCTGAGCAGCCCGGAGGACCGCGCCAACGTCATGGCCTTCCTCAACTCGCGCGACGGCTCGCCGCTTCCGCTTCCCGCCGCTCCGGCGGCGCCAGCGGCCGGCGCCGCGCCGAAGCCCGGGACGGAGGCTGCTCCGCAGCAGGCCGGCAAGGAGCCTAAGGGCGGCGGCGAAGCGGCTCCTCAGGACTGAGCCCGAGAGCATCCGCGGCGAACTCGCAATGAAAAAAGGCCCGGCGGAAATCCGCCGGGCCTTTCTCTAGAGGCCGTAGTGCGCCTTAACGGTACGTGCCCGAGAAGCTCCGCTCAAGGTTGACCTCGCCTTCCTCGTCGCGGTCATGACCGATTGTCCCGCGGTCCTGGTCGAGCGTCTCCCAGCGGCTCTTCGCTTCCTCGGCCGGGATCTCGAGCTTCACCTGGTCTCCCTCGATCGAATCGACCATCGCGCAGTGGATCGCGTGATGGCGATTGTCGTCCGAATCTGCCTTGGTCAGGATGATCCGGTCGCGCTTCACGCAATCGACCTTGCCGACGGTCTCGCCGTCGCTGCCGACCACGTCCATGTGCGCGTGCACCTGGCCGAGCATGGAGCGCTTCTTCATGCGGTTCTCGCGCCAGGTCCCGAACTCGTTCTCGAACCTGTGCTGATTCTCGCGGCGGAACTCGTCATAATCGCGGTCGAGCTCGTCGAGCTGGCGCCTGCGCCATGATTCGTAGTGCCGGTCATGGGGCATGTCGCGCTCGAAGCCGTAACCGCCGCTCCCGTAACCGCCGCTCGTCCCGGCGCCATAGCCATAGCCGTATTCGCTGGTGAACCCGCGCCCGCCGTAATTGGCCGGCGTGAAGCTGCGGTCGCCCGCGGCGCCATAGCCATAACCGCGCGGTCCGAACTCGCGGTCCGTGGTGCGCTGTTCCCAGCCCCGGTCGCCCCAGCGGTCGCCGCTCCACCCCCTGCGGTCGCGGTCGGTCCACGATCCGCGATAGGCGTAGCGGCCCTCGTCTCGGTCGAAGTCCCGGTTCCAGCGATCGCGGTCCCAGCTTCCCCAGCCGCTCCACCTGCGGCCACGGCCCATGTGCTCGTCCTCGCGGCGGCGGCGCTCCGCCTCGTCGTCACCGAACCAGGAGGCGATTTCGTCACCGGCGCGTTCGAAGAAGCCGCGTTCGTCCCGCCGGCCCCGGTCGCTGTCGCGATCCATGTCCGACCATCGGCTGCGCGTCGTTTCGTACCGGTCGTATGCCATGTGCAATCTCCTCATCGTTCGATTGAAACCCGATGCGCGAGCAGCCGCCCGCGCGATCACAGGAAAAACGAATAGCGGAGAGTCGCCGTTCCGACCTTAGCCGTTGAAAAAGGCCGTTTTTCGGTGAGGCGGTAAAGGCGCGCGGTGAGCGCTTGTATGGCGGCGAGGGCGTCGCTATGTGAGCGCTCGTGACGCCGCCCCGGACGCTTCGGGCCCGGTGTCCGCCAAGGGCGCGGGGCTGTAGCTCAGATGGGAGAGCGCTGCAATCGCACTGCAGAGGTCAGGGGTTCGATTCCCCTCAGCTCCACCAGCCCCGAATCCTAGATCCGGATAGTCGGCACAGGCTCAGAGCTCGCAGCGTCCCGCCTCACCCCTGCATCTGCTCGAGCTCCTTGCCGCGCGTTTCGTGGATGAAGCGCTGGACGAGGAAGTACGAAACGAGCGCCGACGCCGCGTAGAAGCCGTAGGTCACCGGCAGGCCGATGTTCTGGAGAAGCCACGGGAAGCTGACCACGATCGCGAAATTGGCGATCCACTGCGCAAACCCCGCCACCGCGAGCGCCGAGCCGCGGATCTGGTTGGGGAACATCTCGCCGAGCATCACCCACATCACCGGGCCCCAGCTGAAGTTGAACAGCGCCGCGTAGGCGATCGCGCTGACCAGCGCGATCCGGCCCATCGCGTCCGACATCTGCAGCGTGCCCGCCGCGTCGATGCTCCCGGTGGAAAAGGCGTACGCCATGAGCGCCAGGGTCACGACCATTCCGGCCGATCCGATCAGCAGGATGGGCTTGCGGCCGATCCGGTCGATGAGCGCGATCGACAGCAGGCAGGCGAGGATGGAAACCGAGCCGGTGATGATGTTGGTCATAAGCGCGTCGGCCTCGGTGAAGCCGACCGCCCGCCACAGCACCGCGCCATAGTAGAAGACAATGTTGATACCCACGAGCTGCTGGAAGACGGCGAGCATGATCCCGGCCCAGACGATCGGACGGATGCCGCCGCCCGGCGCCTTGAGATCGCTCAGCCGCGGCTGGTGGTCCTTCGCCAGCGAGGCGCGGATCTCGGCGACCTTGGCGGAGGCGACGTCCTCGCCGAACAGACGCGAGAGCACGGCGTGCGCGCGCTCATCGCGGCCTTTCGAAACAAGGTAGCGGGGGCTTTCGGGAATGAAGAGCAGGGCGACGAGGAAGATCGTCGCGGGAACAAGCTGCATCCAGAACATCCAGCGCCAGGCCGGGTAGCCGAGCCAGAACTCGCCGGTCGAACCCTGCGCCCATTGCGCGAGCAGGTAATTGGCTAGGAATGCGGCGGTGAGGCCGATGATGATCATGATCTGCTGCACGCTCGACAGCCGGCCGCGGATCGCCGCGGGGGTGACCTCGCTGATGTAGGCCGGCGAGAGCACGCTCGCCGCTCCGACGCCGAGGCCGCCGACGAAACGGGCGATGATGAACATCTCGGAGGTCGAGGCCGCGCCGGTACCGATCGCGCTCAGAATGAACGCGAGCGCGGCGAGAAGCATCACATTGCGCCGCCCGATGACGTCGGCGAGGCGGCCCGCGAGAAACGCGCCGATTGCGCAGCCAATCAGGATCGCTCCGACATTGACCCCCGTGCCGAGCGCGCTGAGGTCGAAGGCGCTCTCAAGCCCTTCCTGTGTGCCGTTGATGACTCCGCTGTCGTAGCCGAACATGAAGCCGCCGATGGTCGCGACCGCGACGATCGCGCCGATGAAACCCATGTTGGCCCGGGCCGGGCTTGCTTCGGTCATCCTCAATTCCTCCCAATCATCATTCGGCCGTGAACAGCCGGTAGCTCCACGGCGCCATGTCCAGCCCGGTATTTGCGCCGATTTCCGTTTCTGCGCCGCTCCCGAAGTCGCGGTAGCGGCCGTGATGAAGCTTCTCCTTGAAGGTCACGCGCTGCGGCTCGCCGGAGAAATTGAACACCGCGAACACGCGGTCCCCGTCCTTCTGCCGGACGAAGGAAAAGACCTTCGACGGCACGCTGTTGACCACTCCGACCATGCGGGCGCCCCAAGGCGCGTTCCACAGCGCGCGGTGGCGGGTCTTCAGCGCGATCAGGCGCGTGAACAGCTCGTTGAGGCGGTGATCGCGCCAGGCGATCGGGTCCCTTTCGAAGAACTTCAGCCGCTTCGGATTGCCGGCCTCCTGGCCGTTGTAGATGAGCGGGATCCCTTCGCCGACGAAGGACAGGACGAGCGTGTTGTCGAGCGCCGGCCCGAAGGTTTCGAACTGGGTCCCGTGCCAGCTGTTCTGGTCGTGGTTCTCGGCATAGACCATGCGCATCGCGCCTGCGGGCCAGGCGCTTTCATTCTCGCTGTAATAGCCGAACAGCGCGCCGACGTCGGCCTTGCCCTTGGCGATATCCGCCATGGCATTGTACCAGCCCCAGCCATAGCTCGCGTCGAAGGCGCTATAGTGCAGGTCGCGCATCTGCGCTTCGGCCAGCATGAACACCGGCTTGAACTTGTCGAGGTCCTCGCGGACCTTTTCCCAGAAATCGAGCGGCACGTAAGCGGCGACATCGGCGCGGAAGCCGTCGATGTCCGCCTCCCGCACCCAGAAGAGCATCGAGTCCGCCATGTACCGGCGAATTCCGGTTTTCGAGAAATCGAAGTCGATGATGTCCGACCAGTCCCACCAGGGCGTCGGCCGGAAATCGCCCTTCCAGTCTCGGTCATACCATTCGGGGTGCTGGGCAACGAGCGCGTTGTCCCACGCGCTGTGGTTGGCGACCCAGTCGATGATGACCTTCATGCCCTGCGCGTGGGCGGCACGGACGAACGACTTGAAGTCGTCCATCGTCCCGAGCTCTGGATTCACTGCCCGATAGTCCTTGACCGAATAGGGGCTCCCGAGCGTGCCCTTGCGGTTCTTCTCGCCGATCGGGTGGATCGGCATCAGCCAGAGGATGTCGACCCCCATCGCCTTGAGGCGCGGGAGCTGGCGCTCGGCGGCGCGGAAGGTGCCTTCGGGAGTGAACTGGCGGGTGTTGATCTGGTAGATGACCGCGTCCTTCGCCCATTCCGGGTGCCTTACGCCTGACATGTCGACGGGTTCGTAGCGGTCCGGCACTTGGGCCGAGGCGGGCGCGCTGCCAAGCGCGAGCGAGAGTGAAGCGGCGAGGCTGATCAACACACGCATTACTGGCTTACTCCTCCTAAACTACATGCCGGTCGCGGCGAATGTGTCGCCTCCGGGGTCGAGGTCGCGAAGGTCGCGACCGCGCGTTTCCTTCCCGAACCAACCGACCAGGAACAGCGACAGCATCGTCGGGCCGATGATGACCAGCGCGACGAGGGCGAGCGGCGGGACGAGGGCGAGGATCGCGAGGAACTGCGCGAACATCCCGCCCGCCTTGCTGCATGCCGCGACAGTTCCGGTGGTGCGGCCGCGGATCCTGAGCGGGAAACTTTCGGCCGCATAGGGAAGGAGCATCGCGATCAGGGCATTGGTGCCGACGATCAACAGCGCGACCGGGACCACCGGGCTTCCGCGGCCGGTGAATTCGAGCTGCAGGACTCCAAGCAGCCCGACGACCGTCACCGCGATCGACGCGACGACCGACCATTTGGTGCTCCAGCGGCTGTAGGCCGCGGCGGCGAGGAAGATCGTCGGGAAGGCAATCAGCGCGGACTCCGCGAGGAGCCGGCTCGTCAGCTCCATGCTGTAGCCGCGCGCCACGAGGTCCGCCGGAAGCCACAGAAGCAGCCCGAAGTTGATGAGGCCGTAACAGATGGCCGCGAGGCTGAGCGCTAAGAGCTTGCCGGCGAACGCCCTGCCCGTGAGCGCGACGGCTGGCGCTCCGCGCATCGCAGCCCGCTCGGCCGGGCGGGCCTTGCGCGCGGTCGATCCGAACCGTTCCATGACCCGTTTCGCTTCCTCGCTCCGGCCGCGGGCGAGCAGGAACTTGGCGGATTCGGGAATCAGCGCCCCGAGCAGGACGAGCGAAAGGCCGGTCGGCAGGTTGAGGAGCCAGAGCACGCGCCAGCCGAACTCCGGCTGAAGCAGGGCGGAGGCGGCGCTTGCCGCCAAATAGCCGCCGACGGAGCCGAGGCCCCCGACCAGCACCAGCGCCCACCCGCGGTGGGTGCTCGGCATCATCTCGGCGAGCAGCGCGTAAGTGACCGGGAGCATCCCGCCCGCCGCCGCGCCCATCATGAAGCACATGCCCACGTTCCAGTAGAGCGAGGGCATGGCGCCGCAGATCGAGGTGCCGACGAACATCACCGCCGACAGCAGGATCGACGCCTTGCGGCCGTAGAGGTCGGCGATCGCGCCCCAGACGATCGAGCCAACCACCGTTCCTGTGAGCGCTGCGAAGGGGACGAGCGAGACGGCGGCTTGCGACTGTCCGTATTCGCTGATCATCCCCGGAATGGTGAAGCCGAGGCTGGCGGGCTTCATGATGTCGATGATGAGCGCGACGACGAGCACCGCCATCAGCACCCAGTGCGCGCGGCTGAGCGGCATGTCCTCGGGCGGCGAGACGACGATCGTCTGCGAAGCGGAATGCTGGCGCGCGATGTCGCGGGGGAGGAGGCCGTACGCCGCTATGGCGACGCCGCCGACGATCGCCGCCATTCCGGCGACCATGTCGGCGCCCATCGGCATTCCCGCGAGCCGATAGCCCATGTCGCGGCCCATCAGGAACATGGGCGCGTGCAGAAGCACGCCTGCGGTCACCGCGATCACGCCGACGGCGAACGCCCACAGCCCCCTTCGGTCGGAAAGCGTGCTTGCGCTAAGCACGGGCGGGCGAGCCCTCCTCCGAAACTCGCAACATCGCCGCCGCCGCCGCCGCCATGACCAGGGCCGCGGCGAGCATCGTCCAGATCGGCTCGCCCGGGAAGAAGGCCTTCATGATCGAGCCCATGACGGTCGCGACGAGAAGCTGCGGGATGACGATGAAGACGTTGAACAGCCCCATGTAGATGCCGAGCTTCCTCTGCGGGAGCGTGCTCGCGAGGATGGCGTAGGGCATTGCGAGGATCGAGGCCCAGGCGATCCCGATGCCCACTTCCGAGAGGATGAGCCACTGCGGATCGCGGATGAAAAGGAAGCTCGCGTAGCCGGCCGCTCCGGCGAGCAAGCAAGCCATGTGGGTCCGCACCTTGCCGACGCGCGCGGCGAGCCACGGAAGCAGGGTAAGCGCGGCGATAGCGGCGACCCCGTTGTAGAGCGCGAACAGCACCCCAACCCAGTTGCCCGCGTCCTGGTATTGCGCGCTCGCGGCGTCCGCCGAGCCGTAGAAATATTGCGCCACGACCGGCGTCGTGTTGATCCACATGATGAACAGTGCCGACCAGCTGAAGAATTGCGCAACCGCGAGCCGCTTCATCACTTCGGGCATGCCGGAAAAGTCGCCGACGATGTGGCTGAGCATGCTGGTCGTGGAGCCGGAGCGGGCGAGCATGATGGCGATGAGGCTGGCAAGCCCGTAGGCGGCGAGAAGCCCGCCGAGCAGATAGACCTCTTTTTCGAGCCCGAACTGGACGACCGACGCGACGACCGCCCCCCCTGCGATGATCCAGGCGAGGCTTCCGCCGAGCCCGCGAGAGGCAAGCGCGCGGATCGTCGGATCGGCTTCGCCCTGATCCGATTCGCCGGTGAAGCCCGCCATCTCGTCCGGGCTATATTCCTTGGTGCTGATGACGGTCCAAAGGACGGCGAGGAAAAGGGCGCCGCCGCCGAACCAGAAGCTGTAGCGGACCGTGTCCGGTATCCCGCCGCGTGCCACCTCATTCGAAACGCCGAAGCTGTCGAGCAGGTAGGGGAAGATGGACCCAACGACCGCGCCGGTGCCGATGAAGGCGGTCTGCACCGCATAGCCCGCCGTATGCTGGTCCTTTCGCAGCATATCCCCAACGAAGGCCCGAAAGGGTTCCATCGAGATGTTGAGGCTGGCGTCTAGAGTCCACAGGAGGATGGCGGCGAACAGGAGCGCGGGTGCGAGCGGCATCAGCACGAGCGAGAGTGCGGCGAGGACCGCGCCGGCGAGGAAGTAGGGGCGCCGGCGTCCCAGCCGTCCAAGCCAGGTGCGGTCGGACATGAAGCCGATGATCGGCTGGACGAGCAGGCCGGTCAGCGGAGCCGCGATCCAAAGCGCGGGAAGGTCGTCGAGGCTCGATCCCAGCGACTGGAAGATCCGCGACATGTTCGCGTTCTGCAGCGCGAAGCCAATCTGGATTCCGAAAAAGCCGAAGGAAATGTTCCAAAGCCCGGCAAAACCCTGCCTCGGCTTTTCCGCGATCGATGCCATACTCTCCCCTCCCGACGAACGGGACGACTTGCTGGCAGATGCGCGGCGAACGGACAATGCCGGGCGCGCGATTGTGCAGCGCAGCGCATACGAATACGCAACCTTGGAGCGTGAAAGCGGGTGCGCCTATTGCGGGGTTGGCTGACGAACGACGCTCGAGCCGCGGACCTTGAGCTTTGTGGGCAGGACCCTGTTTGCGGCGCTGCCACGTTCGACGGCCTCGATGATGGCATCGACCAGCGCTTTTCCCGCCTGGACCGAATCCTGCGAAACGGTGGTCAGCGGCGGGCTCGACAGGCTCGCCGCTGGAATATCGTCGAAGCCGACGACCGAGATATCGTCAGGGACTCGACGACCTATGTCCTGGAGCGCATGCATCGCGCCGATCGCGGCGACGTCGCTGGCTGCGAACACGGCGTCGAAATCGACAGAGTGAGAAAGCAGATTGCGGACCGCCGAGCGGCCCGCCGACTCGCTTGGCCCGGCATTCACCTGCAGCACCGGCTCCGGTGCGATCCCGCTTTCCTCGAGCGCCCGGCAATAGCCGCGCCATCGATCCATGAACTCAGGGTATGCGGCGCTCGCGGTGCCGACGAAGGCGATTCTTCGCCGGCCCTGATCGAGCAGGTGGCAGGTCGCTGCATAGCCACCCTGTTCATTGTCCGACGAAAGAGTGGTCCCCACCTGTCCCTCGCCCGACGAGCCCCAGCGAACGAAATGCGTGCCGCGCTCCATCAACTCATGGAGCCGGGGGCGGTACTGGAGATAGTCGCCGTAGCCGAGCAGGATGATCCCGTCCGCCTTGCGGCTGTCCTCATAATCGACATGCCAGTCCGACGAGAGCTGCTGGAAAGAGATCAGCAGGTCGTAGCCGGCCTCAGCGCAGCGCCGCACCATCGGCCCGAGCATCGAGAGGTAGAAGGGGTTGATCATCGACCCTTCGGCGGACTGCTCCTCCTCGAAGAACAGAAGCGCGAGGGTTTTGGACTGCTGGCGCCGGAGGCCCGAGGCATTCTTGTCGACCGTGTAATGAAGCTCGCGAGCGGCCGCGAGCACGCGCGCGCGCGTTGATTCGCTGACCGAGGGATTGCCGCTCAGGGCGCGCGAAACCGTCGGTTGGGAAACGCCGGCAAGAGCCGCGATGTCGAAGGAGGTGGGCCGCCTCTGCATCGAGGTGAATTTTTAGCGTTCTGAATACGTATGTATAGCCGTCCAGCAGCTTTCTCACCCGCGAAGCTCTGATATCCCTTGCAAACGGAGAGGGGGCTCTTCGCCCCAGGAATGTTTGTGCGCGGCGTTTCACCGCGAAGCGCCGGCTGAGGGGGACTGAATGACCGAATTGACTTCGCGAATCGCGCTCGTGGCAGCTGCGAGCCCGCTGGCTATCGCGCTTGCGATCAGCGCTCCGGCTCCGGCTTTTGCCCAGGACACGACCGCGCCTGGAACGACCCAGCCGACGACTCCGCCAACCGGTGAAGCAGAGGATACGACCCCTTCGCCGGAGGCTGCTCCGGCCGGCGCTGACGAGGCACCAGGAGGCGAGGCGGAGGATGACGCGATCGTCGTCACCGGCATCCGCGCCTCGCTTGCCCAGTCGGAGAAGATCAAGAAGGCGAATGCGGTCATCGTCGAGGCGGTCAGCGCCGAGGACATCGGCAAGCTTCCGGACGTGTCCATTGCCGATTCGCTCGCGCGCCTTCCGGGCGTGACTGCGCAGCGGCTCGAGGGCCGCGACCAGCGCCTGTCGATCCGCGGCCTCGGGCCCGACTTCGGAGTGACGCTCCTCAACGGCCGCGAGCAGGTCACCGTCGGCGACAACCGCGGCGTCGAATACGACCAGTATCCCTCGGAATTCTTCCGCAACGTCATCGTCTACAAGTCCGCCAACCCGGCCGTGATCCCGGCGGGCGTGTCCGGCACCGTCGACCTCCGGATGCTTCGTCCGCTCAACGAGAAGAAGGTGGTCGCGCTGCAGGTTCGCGGCCAGATGAACAGCCAGGACAAGCTGAACCCCGAAGGCGACCGCTTCGGTTATCGCGCATCGGCCACCTACGTCGACCAGTTCGCCGACGACACGCTTGGAATCGCCATCGGCATTTCGACCATGTCGTCGCCGACCCAGAACGAGCGGTACAATGCATGGGGCTTCGCCAGCGACGCGGGCGTCGCGGGCGGCAACTTGATGGTCACCGGCGCCAAGCCGTTCGTCCAGTCGAGCATCCTCAAGCGGACCGGCGTCGTCGGGACGATCGAGTATGAGCCGAGCGACCGCTGGCACGCGAGCCTGGACGTGCTCTATTCGAAGTTCAAGGAGACCCAGTATCTCCGCGGGATCGAATTCCCGCTGTTCCCGCCTTGGTCGGGCAACACGGTCGTCAGCTACAACGCGCAGGACGGCTTCGTCACCGACGTCACGCTCGGCAATGTCGTCGGCGTCGTCCGCAACGACTACAACAAGCGCACCGCGGACAATTGGTCGGCTGGCCTCAACAACGTGTTCGGGATCACCGACACGATCGACCTTACCGTCGACGCGAGCTGGTCGCACGCCGACCGCACGGACTTCCTGCTCGAGAACTACCTCGGCACCGGCTACGCGGGATCGGGCGCGAAGGACACGATCCGGGTCACCCAGAACGAGGACGGCACCTTCGACATCACAACGACCATCGATTACGCGAATCCGGCCAACCTCGTCATCACCGACCCGCGCGGCTGGGGCTACAACGGCACCGAGCCTGTCGTTCAGGCGGGCTTCCTCAACCAGCCCAAGTTCAAGGACGATTTGAAGGCGATCCGCGCAAGCCTGGACGGGGAGTTCGGCGGCGACTTCCTCAACGGCTGGGAAGCGGGCATCGTCTATTCGCGGCGTTCGAAGGACGCGCTCTACAGCAGCGCCTTCCTGTGCCCCAAGGACAACAACCCGTCCTGCACCGTGTCGAGCGGGCAGGTGCTATCCATGCCGATCCCGCAGCAGGCTGTGATCGGCACGGTTTCGCTCGACTATCTGGGGATCCCCGGGATGGTCGCCCTCGACCCGGTCTATCTCTTCGACAATGTCTACGACATCTCGCCGGACGACCGGCCCGATAGCCTCGCGCGCGATTACAACGTCACGGAGAAGGTGCTGACCGGCTATGCGATGGTGTCGATCGACACGGACCTCGGAAGCGTCCCGCTGACAGGCGCCGTCGGCGCTCAGATCGTTCACACCAAGCAGCGCTCGACGGGCCTTACGTCGAACTTCGCGGCCGGAGTCGTGACCGTGGCCCCCGTCGAGGACGGTTCGACCTATACGGACATCCTGCCTAGCGCGGCATTGTCGTTCCAGTTGCAGGAGCCGCTTTTCCTGAAACTCGGCGTTTCGCGAACCATGGTCCGGCCGCGCCTCGACCAGGAGCGCGTGACGAGCGTCGTCAACTTGAATTTCGCGAACATCGCCACGACGGATCCGGCGACCAACCCGTTCTTCAACGCCTATGGCGGCAACGCCAGGCTTGAGCCGTACCGGTCGCTGAACTTCGACGGCAGCCTGGAATATTATTTCCCGCAGGTCGGCTACATCGCGGCCAGCATCTACTACAAGAAGCTGAGCGATTACGTCGATCCGAACCGCAGCTTCCTGTTCGACTTCGCCGCCTATGCGGCGACGCTGCCGCAGGAGATCCAGGACCAGCTGAACACGACGCTGGGACTGGTCTCGGGCCCGGCAAACGACGGCAAGGGTCACATCTTTGGCCAGGAGCTCACCGTCTCACTGCCGTTCAACAACATTACTCAGGCGCTCGACGGCTTCGGCTTCTTCGGCTCGATCGCGCACGTCGATAGCCGGGTGCGCTTCGCGAGCCAGCCCGATCCAATCACGATTCCCGGCCTGTCCAAGTGGGTGGGAACCGCGGAAGGCTATTACGAGAAGCACGGCTTCCAGGCGCGGCTGAGCTACCGCTATCGTTCCAAGTTCCTCGGCGAAGTCGCCGGCTTGTCGGCGGCGCCGACCTTCCGGACGGCCGTGGGCGAGGGGATCCTGGATGCGCAGATCGGCTACGAGTTCCAGGAGGGCTCACCGCTCCATGGATTGTCGATTCTCGCCCAGGCTAAGAACCTCACCGACCGCCCGTTCGTCACTTATGAGCAAGACGACCGGAGGCGCGTGATCGACCACCAGCGCTACGGCCGGGACTTCTATATCGGGCTACTCTACAAGTTCTGACCGCTTGTCGTATCGGCGGCCGTGTCTTCCCCTTAGCGCGGCCGCCGGTCGGCTTGACGAGGCGACCCTGGCGAACCGTTTATGGCCGACGAAACCCACCATACCGAAATCACCATCGTCGGTGGCGGCACGGCCGGGTGGATGGCCGCGGCGATCCTCGCGCCGCTCAGCCGGGACGGCTACCGGATCCGGCTCGTTGAATCCGAAGAGATCGGAACGGTCGGCGTCGGCGAAGCGACGATCCCGCAGATCAACCTCTACAACCAGGCGCTCGGGATCGACGAGGACGATTTCCTGAAAGCGACCAAGGGCACGTTCAAGCTCGGCATCGAATTCGTCGACTGGGGCCGCATCGGCCAGCGCTACATGCACGCGTTCGGCGAGGTCGGCCGCGACGTCGGGATCGTCGGCTTCCAGCATTATTGGCACCGCGCGCGCGAGCTCGGTCTGGCCAAGGACCTCAGGCATTATTCGCTCAACGAAACCGCGGCGCTCGCGGGCCGGATGCAGCGGGGAAAGCTGCGCACGACCGACGCTCTGCCACCCATGCCCTATGCGTTCCATTTCGACGCCTCGCTTTACGCGCGCTACCTGCGCGGAATCGCCGAGGCGCGCGGCGCGCAGCGGATCGAGGGGAAGATCGTCGACGTCACGCTGGACGGCGAGAGCGGCAACGTCGCGTCCGTAACCCTGGAGCGGGGCGAGACGCTGACCGGCGACCTGTTCATCGACTGCTCGGGCTTCCGCGGTCTGCTGATCGAGGGCGCTCTCAAGACCGGCTACGAGGACTGGTCACGCTGGCTTCCCTGTGACCGGGCGATGGCGGTGCCTTGCGCGCATGGCGGCGGCCCGCTCACGCCCTACACGCGCTCGACCGCGCGCGAAGCCGGCTGGCAGTGGCGCATCCCGCTGCAGCACCGGATCGGCAATGGCTATGTCTATTGCAGCGCCTTCCTGTCGGACGACGAGGCGGCCTCGACCCTGCTCGCCAACCTCGACGGGGCGCCGCTGGCCGACCCGCGGCCGCTGCGGTTCGTCACGGGCATGCGGCGCAGGATGTGGAACCGCAACGTCGTCGCGCTCGGATTGTCGTCCGGCTTCCTGGAGCCGCTGGAATCGACGAGCATCCACCTCATCCAGTCCGGCATCCAGCGGCTTCTGCGGCTGCTACCGCGCGGGCGCGGCACGCCGGCGCAGGCGGACGAGTTCAACCGCCAGTGCGCGAACGAATATGAGCGGGTGCGCGACTTCCTGATCCTGCACTACAAGGCGACGAGCCGCGACGACACGCCGTTCTGGAAGCAGTGCGGGGCGATGGCGATCCCGGACTCGCTTGCGCACAAGATCGCTCTGTTCCGCGAGAGTGCGCACATCTTCCGCAGCCAGGAGGATTTGTTCACCGAGGTCGCCTGGCTGCAGGTGCTGATCGGGCAGGGTATCTACCCTGAGCGGCATCATCCGATGGCCGACAGCATCGAGAAGCAAGACCTCGGTGCCTATATGGAAACGTGGGAAGCGATCCTTCTGCGCGAGGTCGCGCAGATGCCGCGCCACGAGGATTTTATTGCGCGCCAGTGCGCGGCGGAGGCAGCATGAAACTAGGTTGGGCGCCTGCGTGCGCCGCGTTCGCGTTCGCATTCACCGCTCCGGCGCCGGCCGCCGATTACCGGCAGCGGCTGCCCGAAGACGAGGTCATCTATTTCCTGCTTCCCGACCGTTTCGAGAATGGCGATCCCGCCAACGACCGCGGCGGGCTCTCCGGCGACCGGCTGAAGACCGGCTTCGACCCGACTCACAAGGGCTATTACCACGGCGGCGACCTCAAGGGGCTGATTGACCGGCTGGATTACATCCAGGGCCTTGGCGCGACCGCGGTCTGGCTGGCGCCGGTGTTCAAGAACAAGCCGGTGCAGGGCCCGCCGGGCCAGGAGT
Organism: Alphaproteobacteria bacterium; assembly: GCA_046566245.1. Taxonomy (GTDB): domain Bacteria; phylum Pseudomonadota; class Alphaproteobacteria; order Sphingomonadales; family Sphingomonadaceae; genus Sphingomicrobium. The sequence goes on from JBKHXB010000014.1 coordinate 21,339, forward strand.
CGGCGGGCTATCACGGATACTGGGTCACGGACTTCACGCAGGTCGACCCGCACTTCGGCACCAACGCCGACTTCCAGCGCCTGGTCGACGAAGCGCATCGCCGGGGGATGAAAGTCTACATGGACATCATCGCCAACCACACGGCGGACGTGATCCAGTACAAGGGCTGCCCGATCCAGGCCTGCGGCTATCGCTCGATTGCCGACTATCCCTACCAGCGGCGCGGCGGTCCATCGGGTGCGCCCATCAACGAGGGATTCGCGGGCGACCGCGATCGCTCGCCGGAGAATTTCGCGCGGCTCACCAATCCCAATTACGCCTATGAGGTCGAGGTTCCGGCGGCGGAGAAATCGGTCAAGGTCCCGGCCTGGCTCAACGACCCAATCTGGTACCACAACCGCGGCAATTCGGAGTGGCACGGGGAAAGCACCACTTACGGCGATTTCTCCGGGCTCGACGATCTCTACACAGAGCATCCGCGCGTCGTCGCGGGGCTGATCGAGGTGTTCGGAAGCTGGATCGACCGCTTCGGGGTGGACGGCTTCCGGATCGATACGGCCAAGCACGTCAACCCGGAATTCTGGCAGCAGTTCGTTCCGGCCATGCTGGAACGGGCGAAGGCGCGCGGCATCCCGAACTTCCATATTTTCGGCGAGGTTTTCCAGGACACGATGGAGCCGGGCACGCTTGCCGTGCACACGCGCGTCGACGGCTATCCTTCCGTACTCGACTTCGCGTTCCGGGCGGCTGCGCTCCGCAGCCTGGCGGGGACTGACGGCACCGGCGTGTGGGAGCGGCTGTACTTCGGCGACCCGCTGTATGAAGGCGGGCCCGACCAGGCGCGGCGGCTTCCGACCTTTGTGAGCAACCACGACGCCGGCCGCTTCTCAATGTTCGTCCGCCGTGCCTTTCCCAAGGCGAGCGACGAAGAGGTTCTCCAGCGCGTCAGCCTTGCCCACGCGATGATGCTTCTGCTTCGCGGCGTGCCGACCATCTACTCAGGTGACGAGCAGGGGTTCGTAAGTGACGACGGCGACCAGGCCGCGCGCGAGGACATGTTCGCCTCGAAGGTCGCGGTCTACAATGATAACCGCCTGCTCGGGACGACCCGGACGACGGCTGAGTCCAACTTCGATACCAGCCACCCGCTCTACCGCCTCATCGCGAGCGTCGCGAAGGTGCGGCAAGACACTCCAGCGCTCCGCCGGGGCCGGCAGCTCACCCGCTCCTCGGGGCCCAAGCCCGGGCTGTTCGCAGCTTCGCGCTTTGACCCGGAAACGGGCAAGGAAGTCCTGCTTGTCTTCAACACCTCGAGCGAACCACTGACCGCCAATGTCACGGTCGAGGTCGCGAGCGAGAAGTTCCGCGCCCTTGCCGGCCGCTGCCCCGTGTCTTCTTCGGCTCCGGGAAGCGTCCGCGTCTCATTGGCGCCCCTGACCTTCGCCGCGTGCGCCGCCGAATGACGGTTGGCTTGCCCGCGGCCGAAACGGAGCGTGCTGCCGGGGTTCTTCCCTGGTGGCACGGGGCCGCCATCTACCAGATTTACCCGCGCAGCTTCGCCGATACGAACGGCGACGGTGTCGGCGACCTTCCCGGGATCACCCAGCGCCTTGATTATGTCGCGAGCCTCGGCGTCGACGCGGTCTGGCTGTCGCCCTTCTTCACCTCGCCGATGCGTGACTTCGGCTATGATGTCGCCGACTATTGCGGCGTCGATCCGGTGTTCGGGACCATCGAAGATTTCGACGCCCTGGTCCGGAAGGCGCATGCCCTCGGCCTCAAGATTATCATCGACCAGGTCTATTCCCACAGTTCCGACCAGCACCCGTGGTTCCAGGAAAGCCGTTCGAGCAGGGACAACCCGAAGGCCGACTGGTATGTGTGGGCAGACGCGAAGCCGGACGGCTCGCCCCCCAACAACTGGCAGTCGGTGTTCGGCGGGCCGGCCTGGACCTGGGACGCGCGCCGCGGCCAATATTATCTACACAATTTCCTGAGCGAGCAGCCGGACCTCAACCTGCACAATCCCGAGGTCCAGGAGGCGGTGCTCGCGGTTGCCCGCTTCTGGCTTGAGCGCGGGGTGGACGGTTTCCGCTTCGACGCGATCAATTTCGCGATGCACGACCCGGAGCTGCGCGACAATCCGCCGGCGCCGCCGGGCGGGCCCCGCACGCGCCCCTTCGATTTCCAGCAGCACCTCTACAACCAGTCGCATACCGCGATCACCGGCTTCATCGAACGGCTTCGGGCGCTGATCGATAGTTATGAGAACCGTTTCGCACTTGCCGAGGTCGGCGGCGAGCGCGCGCTCCAGGAAATGCACGAATATACGGCCGGCACGAACCGGCTGCACAGCGCCTACGGCTTCGATTTCCTCTACGCGAAGGAACTGACGCCCGCGCTGGTGGCCGAGATCGCCACCGCCTGGCCCGACTCGCCGGGCTCGGGCTGGCCCAGCTGGGCGTTCGAGAACCACGATGCGCCGCGTGCCATCTCGCGCTGGCTCAAGGGCGGCGACAGCGAAAGCTTCGCCCGGGCGAAGATGCTGCTGCTCTGCACTCTTCGGGGTTCGATCATCCTCTACCAGGGCGAGGAGCTGGGGCTTCCGCAGGTCGACGTTCCGTTCGAGCGACTCCGCGACCCGGAGGCGATCGCCAACTGGCCGCAGACGCTGAGCCGCGACGGAGCGCGGACCCCGATGCCCTGGGAAGCGGACGCTCCGTGCCTCGGGTTTTCTGGCGGGGATCCCTGGCTTCCGGCCGGGGAGACGCACCGGGCGCTCGCCGTCGATTGCCAGGAAGCGCGGCCCGAATCGCTACTCAACTTCACGCGCAATTGCCTGAAGCTGCGCGAGCGGCTGCCCGCGCTTCGTCACGGGTCGATGCGCGTGGCGGAGGCGGGGGAGCAGCTGCTGGTGTTCGACCGCACGTTCGGTTCGCAGCGGCTTCGCTGCAGCTTCAACCTTTCGCCCGAGCCGGTTGCGTGGACGTCGGCCGGCAACGTACTCGTCCGAACAGGGCAAGTCGGCGCAAGTTCGCTGGACCCGTGGTCGGCGGTGGTCGAGGAGATAATCGGTTGAAGATTGCGCGTTGGTGGTTTGCCCTTGTCCTGCTCTGGATTACCCAGCTTTCGCCTGCTCTTGCCGCGGATGCTCCTGCGACGCTGAGTTCTCCGGACGGGATCCTGAAGCTCGAGCTGACCCTGAACGGAGAGGGCCGTATCGGCTATTCGGTGAGCCGGCTCGGAAAGCCGGTGATCACCGAAAGCCAACTCGGCTTCCTGTTCACTGATGCGCCGCAGATGCTTCGCAACTTCCGCCTCGTCGGTAAGGCCGAGCGAAGCGTCGACGAAAGCTGGGAGCAGCCCTGGGGCGAATGGCGCACGGTCCGCAACCGCTACAACGAGCTTGCGGCGACATTCGAGGAGAGCTCGAAGCTGCGTCGGCGGATGACCGTTGTCTTTCGCCTTTTCGACAACGGGCTCGGGCTCCGTTACGAACTGCCGGCCCAACCCAACCTCAGGCACGCGAACATCGCCGAGGAGCTCACGCGCTTCCATGTGGCCGAGCCAGGCACGGCCTGGTGGGCTCCGGCGTTCGAATCGAACCGCGAGGAATATCTCTACAACCGCACGCCGATCGACGGAGTCGCGATCGCGCAAACGCCCTTCACGATGCGCACCGACAGCGGCGTGCATATCGCCATCCACGAAGCGGCACTGGTCGATTATTCGGGGATGAACGTAACTCGCGCACAGGGCCGCGAGTTCAAGGCAATTCTCACACCGTCAGCGACCGGGCCGAAGGTGTCGCGGGCGACTCCGTTTGCTACCCCGTGGAGGGTGCTCCTCATCACACCGGATGCGCCTTCGCTCTACGCCGCGAACAGCCTGATCCTCAACTTGAACGAACCGAACGCCCTCGGGGACGTGAGCTGGGTGAAGCCGATGAAATATGTCGGCATCTGGTGGGGCATGCACCTCGATACCCAAAGCTGGGCGTCCGGGCCCAAGCATGGCGCGACCACGGCCTATGCGATGCGGATGATCGATTTCGCTTCGAAACACGGCATCGAAGGGCTCCTGATCGAGGGCTGGAACAAAGGCTGGGATGGCGACTGGTTCGCAACCGGCGACGAATTCAGCTTTACCGAGCCCTACCCGGACTTCGACCTCGAAAAGGTCTCCGCTTACGCGAGGCGGAAAGGCGTTTCGCTGATCGGCCACCATGAGACCTCGGCCAACATCGCTCATTACGAAAAGCAGCTCGAGGCCGCGCTCGACCTTTACCAGCGGCTTGGGATCCCGGCCGTGAAGACCGGCTATGTATCGGACGCGGGCGGGGTGCAGGCGCTCGGGCCCGACGGCAAAATACGTTTTGAGTGGCACGAAGGGCAGGTGATGTCGCGGCATCACCTCAAAGTCGTGACCGAGGCGGCCAAGCGCAGGATCTCGGTCAACCCGCACGAGCCGATCAAGGACACGGGGCTGAGGCGCACCTACCCCAATTGGGTGAGCCGCGAGGGCCAGCGCGGGATGGAATATAATGCCTGGGGCGTGCCCAAGAACCCGCCGCAATACGAATCGGAGCTGATCTTCACACGGATGCTCGGCGGCCCGATGGACTTCACGCCCGGAATCCTGAGCCTAAAGGGACGCGGCGACACCGACATCCTCTCGACGCTCGCGAAGCAACTGGCGCTCTATGTCGTCATCTACTCGCCGATCCAGATGGCTGCCGACCTGCCGGAAAACTACGAGGCGAACCTGCCGGCCTTCCAGTTCATCAAGGACGTGCCGATCGACTGGGACGACACGCGCGTTCTTGCGGGCGAGGTCGGCGAGCTTGCGGTGATCGCGCGCAAGGAGCGCGGCTCCCGCAACTGGTACCTGGGTGCCGTCGGCGATTCGAACGAGAAGCGCGTGGACGTCGCGCTCGACTTCCTCGAGCCTGGCCGCCGCTATCGCGCGGAAATCTACCGTGACGGCGACGGCGCCGATTATCGAACCAATCCGCGGGATATCGCCATCGAGCGCAGGACCGTGACCTCGGCCGACCGGTTGGCGTTCCGGATCGCCCCGGGAGGAGGCGCGGCCGTGCGTTTCGTCGCGCTCGGACGCTGATGGCGCCTTCGCCCCGATCGGTCGTCATCCTTGGAGGCGGGAGCGCCGGGTGGATGGCCGCGAACCTCCTCAACACGCGGTGGGGCCCCGCCGGGACCAGGGTCACGCTCATCGAATCGAGCGACATCGGGATCATCGGCGTCGGCGAAGGATCAACGCCGCAGCTCAAGGCTTTCTTCGACGAGCTTGGAATCGCGGAGCGCGAGTGGATGCCGCGCTGCAATGCGACCTACAAGGCGGGGATCGAGTTCGCCGGCTGGTCGGACCGGCCTGGCCATGAGCTCTATTTCCATCCGTTCCCGACGGCGGTGGACGGCTTCACGCAGCCCAGCTTCTTCTACAACGCGCGCGCCCGGCGCACGGGCCGCGACGTGCCGGGGCACCCCGACGCCTTCTATGTTCCGACGCGCATCGCGCGCGACGGGCGGGCGCCGGTCGCGCCGCCTAACTTCCCGTTCAACGTCAGCTACGGCTACCATTTCGACGCCCATTTGCTCGGCGCTTATCTGCGCAAGGTCGCGACCACGCGCGGCGTCGAGCATGTCGATGCGCGCATCGCCTCGGTCGCGCTCGACGAGGCGGGCGAGGTCTCCGCGCTGGTCGCTGAAGACGGGCGGCGGTTCGAGGCCGAGCTTTTCGTCGATGCCAGCGGTTTCCGGGCCGTGATCATCGAGGGCGCGCTAGCCGAGAAGCATCTGCCGTTCGCCGCCAACCTGTTCAACGACAGCGCCGTCGTCGCGCCGACCGAGCTTCCTGTGGGCGGCGCGAATGCGTGCACCCGCGCCACGGCGAAGAGCGCGGGCTGGATCTGGCACATCCCGCTGCAGCACCGCATCGGCAACGGCTACGTCTATTCCTCGCGCTACATCGACCCGGAGGCCGCCGCCGCCGAGCTGCGCGCGCATTGCGGCCTTCCCGAGGACGCGGAGGTACGTCACCTCAAGATGCGGGTCGGGCGCGTCGAGCGCAGCTGGGTCCGGAATTGCCTCGCGGTGGGCCTCGCACAGGGTTTCCTCGAGCCGCTCGAGGCGACGGCGCTGCACATCGTCCTGGTGACGGTCAACGGCTTCGTCGAGGCGTGGGAGACTGGCTCGCGCGACGCCTTCAACGCGGCCATCGCGCGCCGCTACGAGGGCATCCGCGATTATATCGTCTGCCATTATCGCGCGGCCCTTCGCTCCGACACGGACTATTGGCGCGACGCCACGAGCCACGACAACCTGTCCGACAGCCTGAAGGGCGTGATCACCGCCTGGTTCACCGGCGCCGACCTGGAAGAGGAGATCGCCAGGCAGGACATCGCGCATTGCTACGCGCCTCTGTCCTGGCACTGCCTGCTTGCCGGCTATGGCAACTTCCCCGACCCCTCGAAGCTAAAGCCGCCGGGAGACGATATCGTGAAAGTGGACATGGCCGAGATCGAGCGGTTCGTCGCCGGCTGCGCGCTCAATTTCCCAAGCCACGGCGAAGCGCTCGCAAGACTGAAGGAGCCCGCATGATCCGGTGGATTCTCGGACTCTTGGCCTTGTTCCTGGCGGCTCCTGCGCTCGCCGGCGTAAGCGCGGGCACGCTCATTGACCTTGGCACCGTGCCGTCGCGCCATGCCGACGCGCGGCGGGTGACGGTCTGGCTCCCGTCCACCTATCGGCCGGGCGGCCCCAAGCATGCGGTGCTCTACATGCACGACGGACAGAACCTGTTCGATCCCGGCACCGGCTATGGCGGGATGGAATGGAAGGTCGACGAGACGCTCGACCGCCTGATCCGCGAGGGACAGGTCCGGCCGACCATCGTCGTCGCGATCTGGAACACGCCGAAGCGGCTGCGCGAATATGTGCCCGCCAAGGCGTTCGACCACCTTCCCCAAGCCTACATGGACCGGGTGCGCGCGCTCTACGGGGGCGACCCGCTTTCGGACGGCTATCTGAAGTTCATCGTCGAGGAGCTTCGCCCCGCAATTGCCAGGCGCTTCCGGGTGAGGACCGACCGCGCCAATACCGCGATCATGGGCTCTTCGATGGGCGCGCTGATTTCGCTCTACGCGATCAACGAATATCCCAGGATTTTCGGCGGTGCGGGGATGGTGTCGACCCACTGGCCCCTGTTTGTCCCGGCGGATGGGGCCAAGGCGATCAGCGACGAGGAATATGAGATCGTCTCGTCCGCGTTCGAGCGCTACCTGGCCCCGGCCCTGCCAAGCCCGCGCACGCACAAGCTCTATTTCGATTACGGCAGCGAGACCCTCGATTCCGTCTACGCGCGCTACCAGCAGAGGATCGATTCAGTCGTCGCCCGCCGCGGCTATCGGCAGGGCGTGAACTGGATCAGCCGGAGCTTTCCCGGCCATGCGCACAATGAAGTGAGCTGGGCGTCGCGAGTGGAGATTCCGCTTCGCTTCCTGCTTCCCCCGGCCCATAGGCGCGGCCGTGACCGATAAGGTTTCGACACTTATCCTGTTCGGCGCGACCGGAGACCTCGCGCGGCGAATGCTGCTGCCCTCGCTCTACGGGCTCGACCATGACGGGCTGCTGCCCGACGATCTAAAGATCATCGCCACGGCGCGAAGCGAGCTCGACGACGAGGGCTATCGGGCGCAGGCGGAGGAGGCGCTGCGGGCGCATCTGCCGGGCGACTTCTACGATGAAGGGCTCGTGCGCCGCTTCCTCGAACGCTTCCGCTACGTTGCGCTCGACGCGCGCGACCCGGAAGGCATGGCGCGGCTGGCAAAAGCCGCGGCGGGCAAAAATGGCGGCATCGCGATCTTCCTGTCGACCGCGCCGTCTCTGTTCAAGCCAACGATCGATGGCCTGGTGAAGGCCGGGCTTGCCGGGCCGAACGTGCGGATGGCGCTCGAAAAGCCGCTCGGCACGGACCTCGAATCCAGCCGGCAGATCAACGATGCGGTCGCCGCCGCTTTCCCCGAAAGCCGCATCTTCAGGATCGACCATTATCTGGGCAAGGAAACGGTCCAGAACCTGCTCGCGCTGCGCTTCGCCAACGTGATCTTCGAACCGCTGTGGAACGCCCGCGCGATCGATCATGTGCAGATCACCGTCGCCGAGACGATCGGGCTTGAAGGGCGCGGCGATTATTATGACGGCACGGGCGCGCTTCGCGACATGGTCCAGAACCATATGCTGCAGCTGCTCGCGCTCGTCGCGATGGAGCCGCCGGCAAGCTTCGACGAGACGGCCGTCCGCGACGAGAAGGTGAAGGTGCTCCGCTCGCTGCGACCAATCCCCGTCGACGCGATCAAATCGGACGTCGTCATTGGCCAGTACGGGGCCGGCGAGGTGGGCGGCAAGCCGGTGCCCGGCTATGCCGAGGAGCTGGGCCGGGAGTCGGTGACGGAGACGTTCGTCGCGCTGAAGGCGCACGTCGACAATTGGCGATGGGCGGGCGTGCCCTTCTATTTACGAACCGGCAAGCGGCTGCCCGAACGGCGCACCGAGATCGTCATCCAGTTCAAGTGCGTCCCGCATTCGATGTTCGCGGCGGGAGGAGCGCATACGACGCCCAACCGGCTGATCATCGCGATACAGCCGGAAGAGAACATCACGCTGGAGCTCATGGCCAAGGTCCCCGGGCTCGACCATGGAGGGATCCGCCTTCGCGAAGTCCCGCTTGAGATCGGCCGGCCCGACGCTTTCGCGGACACAAGGCGAAGGATCGCCTACGAACGGCTGCTTCTCGACCTCATTGAAGGCGACCCGATGCTCTTCGTCCGCCGCGACGAAGTGGAAGCCCAATGGCACTGGATCGACGGAATCCGCGCCGCCCGGGCCGAGGCGGCTCTGGAGCCGAGCGTCTATCGCGCCGGCGAATGGGGACCGCCCGCGGCATCGGCGCTGGCGGAACGAAATCGAACGCGATGGAATGACTGACCGCAGATGACACTCGATCCCAGAATCGCCGCGGTCACCGAGCGGATCATCGATCGGTCGCGCGAGAGCCGCCGCCGTTATCTCGATCTGATGGACGAGCAGGCGGCGCGCGGGATTTCGCGGCCGAAGTTGAGCTGCGGGAATTTCGCACACGGATTTGCCGCCGCAGAGGCCGACAAGGAGCAAATCCGGACTCTGTCGGGGCCGAACATCGCCATCGTCACAGCCTACAACGACATGCTCTCCGCGCATCAGCCCTACGGCCGGTTTCCGGAACAGATGAAGATCTTTGCCCGCGAGGTTGGCGCGACAGCCCAGGTCGCCGGCGGAGTTCCGGCGATGTGCGACGGGGTCACGCAGGGGCAGGACGGGATGGACCTGTCGCTGTTCAGCCGCGACACGATCGCGCTCGGAACCGCGATCGCGCTCAGCCACGGCATGTTCGAAGGCGCGGCGCTCCTCGGCATTTGCGACAAGATCGTGCCCGGGCTCCTGATCGGCGCGCTTCGTTTCGGCCACCTGCCGGCGCTTCTCGTTCCCGGCGGGCCGATGCCCTCGGGCCTCCCGAACAAGGAAAAGCAGCGCGTTCGCCAGCTGTTCGCCGAAGGCAAGGTGGGGCGCGAAGAGCTGCTGAAGTCCGAAGCGGCAAGCTATCATTCGCCTGGCACCTGCACCTTCTACGGGACAGCCAATTCCAACCAGATGATGATGGAGCTGATGGGGCTCCATATTCCAAACGCGGCGTTCGCGCCGCCCAACACGCAGCTTCGAACGGCGCTGACACGCGCCGCGGTTCATCGCCTCGCCGAGCTTGCCGCCGCTCGTCAGCGCCCGCTCGCCCGGTGCGTCGACGAGAAGAGCATCGTCAACGCGATGGTCGGGCTGCTTGCCACCGGAGGATCGACCAACCATGCGATCCACCTACCGGCAATCGCCAGGGCGGCGGGGATCCTGATCGACTGGCATGATTTCGACGAGCTGTCCGACGCCGTGCCTTTGCTCGCGAGGATCTACCCGAACGGCGCGGGCGACGTGAACGATTTCCAATATGCGGGCGGCATCGGTTTCGTCGCTCGCGAGCTGCTCGCAGCGGGGTTGCTTCACGGCGACATCGTGACGGCCGGCGCCGAGGATTTCGCGGCCTGGACCGCGAACCCCGAACTCGACGGCGAAACGCTCGTCTGGACCCAAGCTGTCGAGACCCGCAACGAGACGATGCTTCGGCCCGTGAGCGATCCGTTCCTTCCGGACGGCGGGATGCGTCTTGTGCAAGGCAACCTGGGCCGGGCGACGTTCAAGACCAGCGCGGTCGATCGCGAGCGATGGACGGTCGAGGCTCCGGCGCGGGTATTTTCGAGCCAAAGCGAAGTGCTGGAGGCGTTCCAGGCCGGCGAACTCGACCGCGACGTTGTCGCCGTCGTGCGCTTCCAGGGCCCACGCGCGAATGGCATGCCGGAATTGCACAAGCTGACCCCGACGCTCGGCGTTTTGCAGGATCGCGGGCACAAGGTGGCGCTGGTGACGGACGGCCGGATGTCGGGCGCCAGCGGCAAGGTGCCCGCGGCAATCCATGTTTCGCCCGAAGCCTACGGCGGCGGGCCCCTCTCGCGCCTTCGCGACGGCGACATTGTCCGCCTCTCGGCGGAAGAAGGGCGGCTCGAGGCCGTCGGAGTCGACCTTGAATCGCGTGACCCGGCAACGGCTCCGCCGCCGCCCGAGGGCACCGGGCGCGAGCTGTTCGCGATGATGCGACTCTATGCGGACGACGCTGAAAAGGGCGCGTCGGCGATGCTCGCGCTGATGGACCGGGAGCAGGCCGAGCGATGAGACGGATCGTCACCGCCGATATCGGCGGCACACACGCGCGGTTCGCCTTCGCTACGCTCGACGGCGGCCATGTCGTCGACCTGTCGGAGCCCGTGACTCTCAACACATCGGACCATGCGAGCTTCCAGACGGCGTGGGAGGAATTCGGCAGGCGAAGCGGAACCGAGCTTCCGGACGAGCTGGCTATGTCCTTCGCCGGCTCGATCGAAGGCGAACTCTTAAAGCTGACCAACAATCCCTGGGTGATCCGGCCCGCGCTGATGCAGGAAAAGCTTGGGGTGAAGCGCTTCCGGATCGTCAACGACTTCGGGGCGGTCGCCCACGCAGTGGCGGAGCTCGGCGAGGAACATTTCCTTCATCTGTGCGGGCCTGACCGGCCGCTTCCGAGCGAAGGCGTGACGACGGTCATCGGGCCCGGCACGGGCCTCGGGGTCGCGCAGTTGCTCAAGTCCGGCGGCCATTCCCACGTCATCGAAACCGAGGGCGGGCATGTCGACTTCGCCCCGCTCGACAGCCTCGAGGACCGGATTCTCGTCCATCTGCGCCGGAGCTTCCGCCGTGTATCGGTCGAGCGGGTCGTTAGCGGCTCGGGCCTCGTCAACATCTACAATGCGCTCGCGGCAATCGAGGGCAAGGCGGTGACCCCGCCCGAGGACAAGGCGCTCTGGGCCGCCGCTATGGAGGGTTCCGACGCACTCGCCGCGGCGGCCCTCGACCGCTTCTGCCTGTCGCTCGGAGCCGTCGCGGGCGACCTCGCGCTGGCGCACGGCTCGAACTCCGTCGTGATCGCGGGCGGCCTCGGCTGGCGGCTGCGCGATCATCTGTCCAGATCGGGATTTGCGGACCGTTTCATCGCCAAGGGGCGCTTCGAGCGGCGGATGCAGAACATGCCGGTAAAGCTGATCACCCATCCGCAGCCGGGGCTGTTCGGAGCGGCGGCGGCCTTCGCGCGGGAAAACCCATGACCGGGACCATCGACGAAATCATGCGCGCCGCGCCCGTCATCCCGGTGCTTGTGCTCGACGAGGCGCTCGATCCCGTTGCGCTAGCGGAAATCCTAGTTGGAGCGGGCTTGCCGGTGATCGAAGTTACGCTGCGCACGCCAAATGCGATCGACGCAATCCGCGCGATGGCGAGAGTGCCTGGCGCGATCGTCGGCGCGGGCACCGTACTCGACGAGGCGCAGCTCGCGCGGGCAGTCGACGCCGGGAGCCATTTCCTGGTCTCGCCCGGCCTGACGAACCGGTTGGCGCTGGCGGCGCGGGACAGCGAGGTCCCCTATCTTCCGGGGGTCGCGACGGCGTCCGACATCATGCGCGGGCTGGAGCTGGGGCTGGACCGGTTCAAGTTCTTCCCCGCGGAAAGCTCGGGCGGGATCCCGGCGCTAAAGGCGCTCGCGGCCCCGTTCAAGGACGTGCGCTTTTGCCCGACCGGCGGAATCCGCGCCGACACGGCCGCCGACTGGCTTGCGCTCGACTCGGTGCTGTGCGTCGGCGGCTCCTGGCTGGTGCAGCCCGGAAGCCCCCTTGAGGAGATTGCCGAAAGCGCGCGAGCGGCCGCGGCCTTGGCAGGCTAGCGCGGCGCGCCCGGGGCGTCGAGGACCGTGGTCATCGCGCCCGTCGAGCCGGAGCCGAGCGGATCGGGAGTCACGACCAGGGTCGTCCCCGGAGAGAGGACGGTGCGCATCTGCGCTGCGAAGGCGGGAGGCAGCCTGAGCTGCTGAATCGTCGGACCTGCCGCCGATTGGCCCGACCCCGGCACGTCCACGGCCACCCAATGGTCGTCGAGACCACCCGCATAGGTCATCACCTTCGTTCCGGAAGGCGGCTGCGGCACCTCGGCGATCGAGCGGCCGATCTCGACCCCGTTGCGAAGGACGACTGCCTGGCGGTCCGCGGTCGAGACGATGATCGACACCGGCCCGGCTCTCGAGGCGTCGGGGTTCCAGCTGAACTGCTGCCCGTTGGGGAGCGGCGCCGGCGGGTTGGACCCGGCGACGGCCGGCTCGAGCAGACTCGCCGCAGCGATCCTCTGCGGCTCGGAACGCCCGCCGGTGATTACCACCGTGCCGCCGAGCGATTCGATCCCGAACAGCAGCTTCGCGAACTCGAGCGGCAGGTGCACGCAGCCGTGACTCGACGGATATCCGGGCAATCCGCCGGCATGCAGAGCGACCCCGTCCCAGGTGAGCCGCTCCTGGTACGGCATTGGCGCGTCGTTATACTTGCTCGAATGGTGGTTGGCGTCCTTCTGAAGGATCGTGAAGACCCCTGTCGGCGTGTCATGGCCCGGCTTTCCGGACGAGATGGTGGTGACCGCCATCCGGACGCCGTTGCGATAGACGGTCGCGATCTGGCGGGTGAGATCGACGTAAACGAGGAGCGGGCCGGCTGGAGCGAGCTCGGGAGCCCACACCCATTGGCCTGGCTTCAGGCTGGTGGGTTGGTCGAGGAGCGCGACCGGAGCCGAGGTCGGCGAGCCCTGCGCGAAGGCTGCCGAAACGGGCAAAGCGGCGGCCAGTACAGCGGCGCCGAACGCGCCCAGAAGCTTCGACATCCTTGTCCCCCCGTTTGCCTTGTCAGTTCTTGCCGTCGTCGGCGTCCATCACCGTCGTCTGGAGCCCGGTCGAAGCGGCGCTGACGCTCGCCTGGGTAACCAGCACCGTCGTTCCCGGAGTAATGACCGAGCGCATCGCGGTGACGAAGGCCGGCGGAAGGCGCATCTGCTCGACCCGCTGCGTGCTGATGATCTCCGCAGGCTCGCCGGCGAGGTCGGTCACCCCGACCTGGATCCACTGCTTGTCCTTGCCGCCCGCGTAGGTGAGCACCTGTGACTGGGTCGTCTGTTGCTCGACGTCCGCGTGGGCGCGGCCGATTTCGACGCCGTTGCGAAGCACGACGACCTGCTGGTCGCCAGTCGAGATGATGATCGACACCGGGCCCGAGGGCGAGGCTTGCGGGGTCCAGGTGTAGGTCCCGGTCGGGGTCAGGAGCGCAGACGGCGGGGTCGTGATTCCCGCGATCGCCGGCGCGAGCACTCCCGCGGCGGGGCGCTTGACCGGGTCCTCGTGGCCGCCGGCGATGATCACGGTTCCGCCCTTCGACGTCACCGAGAACAATTTCTTCGCGAACTCCATCGGCAGCCGGATGCAGCCATGGCTGGCGGGATATCCGGGAAGGTTGCCGGCGTGCATCGCCACGCCCTTCCAGGTCAGCCGCTGCTGATAGGGCATGGGCGCGTTGTCGTAGGTGCGCGAATAATGCTCGACGTTCTTCTCGAGGATGGTGAAGACGCCTGTGGGAGTCGAATAGCCGGGCTTGCCCGAGGAGATGGTGCTGACCGCGATCCTGACGCCGTTGCGATAGACGGTCGCGAGCTGGCGGCTGAGGTCCACATAGACCAGCACCGGCCCGTCCGGCGCGATCTCTTGCTTCCACACCCACTCGCCGGCTTTGAGCTTTTCGGCCTGCTTGGCGAAGGCGAGCTCGGCCGAGGTCTTGGCGCCCTGGGCGAGCGCGGGCGACGAGCTCACCGAGGCCAGGCTGAACGCGGCAATCACAATCGCGACTTTACGCATGCGGGCCCCCACGGCTGCTGCGCGCGGAAGCATAGCTATGATCCCGCGCCTGAAAAAGTCCGGAGAAAATGAGCGGCTATCCACGCGGACTTGCCGAATAACGGAAAGGATGATATCGAGAAACGATAATATCTCCTTCCGGAGTCGTCGAATGTCCCGAACCCGTTCCGCTGCGCTTCCGATCCTTTACGTCGCGCTCCGCATCCTCATCCTCCTTAACTGGCTGATGGGGGCGGCGATTCTCGCGCTGCTTCTGGTCATGCCGAACGAGCAGTGGATCATGAGCGCGTTCAAGCTTTCGCCGGGTCCCGAGGCCGAGCGGATCGTCATGGGCCTGCGCGGCATCGCCGTGCTCGGCCTCGCCGCGATTCCGCTCCATTACATGGTGCTGAAACGGCTGCTGGCGATGGTCGAGACGGTCCGCGCCGGCGACCCGTTCGTGCCGGACAATGCGCTTCGGCTGCGGACAATCGCCTGGGTGCTCCTGGTGCTGCAGCTTCTCAGCATGGTCATCGGCGGCATCGCCGAAGCGGTTTCGACTCCCGAGCATCCGGTCGACATCGACGCGGGCTTTTCGATCAGCGGCTGGCTCGCCGTGCTCCTGACCTTCGTGCTGTCGCGAGTCTTCGCCGAAGGAACGCTGATGCGCGAAGATCTCGAGGGGACAGTCTAGCGATGGCGATCCAGGTGACGCTCGACGACATGCTCTATGCGCGGCGGATGACGCTCACCGAGCTTGCGGGCCGAGTCGACATCACGCTCGCCAACCTGTCGATCCTCAAGACCGGGAAGGCGAGGGCGATCCGCTTTTCGACATTGGACGCGATCTGCGCCGCGCTCGACTGCCAGCCGGGCGACATCCTCAGATTCGAACCCGGCGGTGACGAGAGCGATCAGGACGAGCCAGACGCAGGAGTGCAGCCATGATCGACCGGCTTTTGCCCAGGCAGTTGGACAATCGTTACGACGGCAGCCGCGTCGCCCTTTGGCTGCTCGGCCTCGTCGCCGTGCTCAAGCTTATGATGGGCGGCAACTCGCTGCTGAACGCAGCGGAGGTCGCGAGCAAGGCCGACGGCATTCCGCTCGATACGTTTGCGCCCGCCGCCGCTCGCGAAGTGGTGCTGCTCTTCGAAATGGCCGGACTGGGCCAGTTGGTGCTCGCCCTGCTCGGGGCGCTGGCTCTCGTTCGCTACCGCGCAATGGTCCCACTAGTCTTCCTGATCTTTCTCGCGGAGCATGCCGGCCGCCGGCTGATCGTTTTTGCAAACGCGGTGGAGGCCTCACGGACGCTCTCGCCCGGCTTCTACATCAACATGGGGCTGCTTGCGCTTATGCTCATTGGCCTCACGCTGTCACTAATGCCGAGACGAGCGGCATTGGGGAGATAAGAAAAGGCCCCGGTGGATGATCTCCGGGGCCTTCGCTTCTCGATGGGTTTTTTGATTTCCGGGATCAGTCCGAGTCGTCGCCGGTCAGGAACGCCGGAGCGAACTTGGGCTCCTCGCCGCCTTCGTCGCGGTTTTCGCGGGGCTCACGCTCCCGGCGCCCTTCGCCCCTCGGGCCGCGGTCGCGGTTGCGCTCGCCGCGCTCGCCGCGGTCACGTCCGCTCCCGCCTTCGCCACGATCGCGCCGCTGTCCGCGGTCACGGTCGCGGCCGCCGCCACGGCGCCGGTCGCCGTCACGGCCGCCGCCTTCGCGGTCGCCACGCGGCTCGCGCGGCTCGCGCGGCGGACGGGTGTCGGGAAGCTCCTCGCCGGTTTCCTGGTCGACGACCCGCATCGATAACCGCACCTTTCCGCGCGGGTCGATCTCGAGCAGCTTGACCTTCACCTCCTGCCCTTCGGACAGGACATCGCGGACGTTCTCGACCCGCTCGTTCTTGATCTCGGAGACGTGAACGAGGCCGTCCTTGCCCGGCATGAAGGTCACGAAAGCGCCGAAGTCGACGATGTTCGCCACCTTGCCGGTGTAGATCCGGCCGACTTCCGGCTCGGCGACGATCGACATGATCCAGTTGCGCGCCGCCTCGATCTGCGAAAGGTCGGACGAGGCGATCTTGATCGTGCCGTCGTCGTCGATGTCGACCTTGGCGCCGGTTTCCGCGACGATCTCGCGGATGACTTTGCCGCCCGTGCCGATGACTTCGCGGATCTTGTCCTTCGGGATGCTCATCGTCTCGATGCGCGGCGCATGGGCCGAGAGCTCGGAACGGACCTGGCCGAGGGCCTTGGACATTTCGCCGAGGATGTGGGCGCGGCCTTCCTTCGCCTGGGCGAGGGCGGTGCGCATTATCTCCTCGGTGATCCCGGCGACCTTGATGTCCATCTGCAGCGAGGTGACGCCCTCTGAGGTGCCGGCGACCTTGAAGTCCATGTCACCGAGATGGTCCTCGTCGCCAAGGATGTCGCTTATGACGGCGAAGTCCTTGCCCTCGAGGATCAGGCCCATGGCGATGCCCGCGACGGGCCGCTTGATCGGCACGCCCGCGTCCATCAGCGCCAGGCTCGCCCCGCACACCGTCGCCATCGAGCTCGAGCCGTTGGATTCGGTGATGTCCGACAGGACCCGGATCGTATAGGGGAACTCCTCGATCGACGGCAGCATCGGGTGGATGGCGCGCCAGGCGAGCTTGCCGTGGCCGGTCTCGCGCCGCGAAGGCGCCCCGAAGCGGCCGACTTCGCCGACCGAATAGGGCGGGAAGTTATAGTGGAGCATGAAGCGCTGGTAGGAGAGGCCTTCCAGCCCGTCGATCATCTGCTCCGATTCCTTGGTGCCAAGGGTCGTGGTGACGATCGCCTGGGTCTCGCCGCGTGTGAACAGTGCCGAGCCGTGGGTGCGCGGAAGGAAACCGACCATGCATTCGATCGGTCGAACCGTCTTCGTGTCGCGGCCGTCGATCCGGCGCCCTTCCTTCAGGATGGCCGTGCGGACGATATCGGCCTCCAGCGACTTGACGACTTTCATCGCCGCCAGCTGATCCTGCGGATCGGCCTCGGCGAAGGCCTCGGCGGCCTTGACGCGCGCGGCCTCGAGAGCCTCGCGGCGAGCGCCCTTGTTGGTGAGCTTGTAGGCAGCCTCGATGTCACCGCCTACCAGCTCCTTGAGCCTGGCCTTGATCTCGGCCTTCCTGTCGGCGCCCGTCTCGAGCTCCCAGGGGTCCTTTGCGGCCTTTTCCGCAAGCTGGATGATGGCGTCGCAAACCTTGCGGCTCGCCTCGTGGCCGAACATCACCGCGCCGAGCATCTGCTCTTCGCTAAGCTCGCTGGCTTCGGATTCGACCATCATCACCGCATTGGGCGTTCCGGCCATGACGAGATCGAGCGACCCTTCGCGGATCTGCTCCTGGCTCGGGTTGAGGATGTACTCGCCATCCTTGAAGCCGACGCGCGCGGCGCCGATCGGGCCGAGGAACGGCACGCCCGAGATGGTGAGCGCTGCCGAAGCGGCGATCATCGCCAGGACGTCTGGCTCGTTCTCGCCGTCATAGGACAGCACCTGGGCAATGACGAGAACCTCATTGTAGAAGCCCTCGGGAAACAGCGGGCGGATCGGCCGGTCGATGAGGCGGCTCGTCAGCGTTTCCTTTTCGGTCGCGCCGCGCTCGCGCTTGAAGAAGCCGCCCGGGATTCGGCCGGCGGCGGAGAATTTTTCCTGGTAGTGGACGGTCAGCGGGAAGAAGTCCTGTCCCGGCTTGACCGACTTCGCGGCAGTGACGGCGCAAAGCACCACGGTTTCGCCGAGGGTCGCGAGAACCGCGCCGTCGGCCTGGCGGGCAACGCGGCCCGTTTCGAGCTTGAGGGTCTTTCCGCCGAGCTCGATTTCTACAGTCTTTATGTCGAACATCTCTTTTCCTTCACCCCGCGTGCCGGATGCATCGCGGGACAGCTAAAGCAGGCAATCCGGCCTGCTAACGGTCGGGGCGTTCTAATGTGCCCCAGGAACGCCCCGCCGAATTGCGGGAGCTCCGTGCGTTCGTCGTCCCCCACGAAAGCGGGAACCCCAATGGATCCCGGACGCACGTCCAGGATGACGAAAAGGCGCCCGAAGGCGCCTCTTGTCACTTCCTCAGGCCAAGCTTGGCGATGAGGTCAGTGTAACGTTGCTCGTCCTTGCGACGCAGATAGTCGAGGAGAGAGCGGCGCTGGTTGACGAGCATCAGCAGGCCCCGGCGCGAGTGGTTGTCCTTCGCGTGGGTCTTGAAATGCTCGGTCAGGTTCTGGATGCGCTCGGTCAGGATCGCGACCTGGAC
>JBKHXB010000015.1:0-38904 GCA_046566245.1 Alphaproteobacteria bacterium
GCGCTGCTTTTCGCCTTGTTGCACGCGTCGGGAAGGATTGACCTGACCGACCCGCAAAGCGCGCTTCGCGTGTTCGACGTGACCGAGGTTCCGCCTCCGCCGCCTCCGGAACCGGTGGTGGAGCAGCGCCAGCGGGAGCGCGAAAAGCCCAAGGAGGCCGAAGGCGCGGCGAGCCCGGAGAACATCCGCAGCAAGGCCACTCCCATCGCCGATCCGGAGCCGCGGATCGCGCTTCCGCTGCCGGTCCCGGTCGAGGTCTCCAGGACCCCGAGGCAGGGGACCGAGGCGACGCAAGGCGCGTCCGACGTCCACGGTCCGGGGACGGGCGCCGGCGGCACCGGCACCGGGACCGGCAGCGGCGGCGCCGGAAGCGGCACGGGTGGAGGGGGGTCTGGCGGAGTCGCGACCCCCGCGAGGCTGGTCCAGGGAATCACCAACCGCGATTACCCGCCCGAGCTGCAGCGGCGCTGGCCCAGGGGCGGGAGGATCTACCTCAGGCTTCGCATCGAACCGAACGGGCGCCCGAGCCGCTGCGACGTGATGCGCAGCTACGGCGACCCCATCGCCGACCAGTGGACCTGCCGGCTGATGATGGATCGCGGACAGTTCCGTCCGGCGCTCGACCGGAACGGGCAGCCGGTTTCCGCCTGGTTCGGCTACGTCCAGAGCGACAGGGGCCCGTCCGGGCGCTAAGCCGCCCGCGCGAATCGAATCAGGCAAGGGGCCGGGAATGATCGAAGCCGAATGGTGGGACTATGAATCGCTCGACGAAATGGCCGAGGCCGTCGCGGGCGACATCGGCTTCATCGTCGAAAGCGCCCTCGATGCGCGTGACGCCTGCCTCCTGGCGCTTCCCGGAGGGAACACCCCCAAGCCCATCTTCGCGAAACTGGCGGCGGCGAAGCTGCCGTGGAAGAAGGTGACCATCATCCCGACCGACGAGCGGCTGGTGCCGATGCAGGACGAGCGGAGCAACGTCCGCGCGATCGCGCAGGCGTTCCTCGCCGCCGGGGCGCGGGTCGTTCCGATCGCGGCCGAGATCGCCGACTACAGGCTCGCCGGCAACAGCGCCGACGCGCGGCTCCAGGACCTGCCCTGGCCGCCGGACCTGTGCTGGCTCGGGATGGGCGAGGACGGGCACACCGCCTCGATCTTCGCCGGCCCGGACCTGTCTGACGCGCTCGAGGCGCCGAAAGCGCGCCGCGCCGTCGGGGTCATGCCCGACCCGCTTCCCGCCGAGGCGCCGGTGCCGCGCGTGACCCTGACGAGAGCCGCGATCCTGTCGGCGCGGACCATCCTCATCACGATTACCGGGCAAAAGAAGCGCGAGCTTCTGGAGCAGGCGATCGCCGACGGGCACAGCTCGAAGCTGCCGATCGGCCCGGTGCTGGCCGAGGCCGAGCAGCCGATCGACATCCACTGGTGCCCGTGAGGCGCTAGACCTCGTCGAGCGGCTTGCCGCGCGTTTCCTTGAGGAAAAGCAGCGAGACAAGGATCGGCACCGCCGTGAACAGAACCGGGTACCAGAGGCTCGCGTAGACGTCGCCGGTGATTGCCACGATCGCAAAGCTGGTGACCGGGAGGAACCCGCCGATCCAGCCAGTGCCGACGTGATAGGGCAGGCTCATCGCCGTGTAGCGAACGCGCGTCGGGAACATCTCCACCAGCGCCGCCGCCTGAGGCCCGTAGAGCGCGGTCGCGGCGACCGCGAACACGATCATCCAGAAGAACACGAGACCCAGGTTCATGTCCGACGGCTCGGCTCTTTCCGGATACCCCTCGGCGGCAAGCGCTGCCTTGAGCTTCGCCCCGGTCTGTTCCTTGAGCGCCTTGAGGCCGGGTGGCGGCAGGGCGCTTCCGTCCGGGACATCAAGCCGCTCGGCGCCGACCGCGATCACGGTCCGGCCGTCGGTCGAGGGCCTGCTGGAATAGGAAATGCCGGTCGAGGCGAGCAGGCTCCTGGCGATGTCGCATGCGCTGCTGAAGGTGCGCGTTCCGACCGGGTCGAACTGGACCGAGCAGGTCGCAGGATCGGTGAGGACCACGACCGGCTCGCGCCTTTGCGCTTCGACCAGGGCCGGATTCGCCGCCGCGGCGATCCCGTGGAAACCGGGATAATAAGCGACGAGCGCGAGCAGCATCCCGCCGAGCATCACCGGCTTGCGCCCGACGCGGTCGGACAGCCAGCCGAAGAAGACGTAGAGCGGCGCGCTGACGATCGTCACCGCAAGGACGAGCGCGTCCTTGGTCGGCTCCGGAACGCCGAGCGAGCGGGTGAGGAAGACCTGGATGTAGAAGAAGGTCAGGTACCAGACGGCGCCCTGCGCGCACATGATTCCGAAGAAGGCAAGCAGCACGCGCTTGAGATTGTCCCAGCGCGCGAAGGCCTCGCGAAGCGGCGCCTTGCTTACATCGCCCTCCTCCTTGAGCTTGGCGAAGGCAGGGCTCTCGGACAGCTTGAAGCGCAGCCAGATGGAGACCGCGAGAAGGATTACGGAGATCAGGAACGGGACCCGCCAGCCCCAGGCTAGGAAGGCCGCTTCGCCGGTCGCGGTGCGGGTGGCGAGGATGACAAGGAGGCCCGCGATCAGCCCGATCGAGGCGGTGATCTGGATCCAGCCCGTCATCTCGCCGCGCTTCGAATTGGGTGCGTGCTCCGCGACGTAGATCGCCGCACCGCCATATTCCCCCCCCAGCGCGATGCCCTGCAGGATTCGCAGGAGGATCAGGAGGATCGGCGAGATGACGCCGGCCGTCTCGTAGGTCGGGAGAAGGCCAATCAGGAACGTTGCGCCGCCCATCAGGCTGACCGTCGCGAGGAAGGCGCCCTTCCGGCCGAGCCGGTCGCCAACGACCCCGAAGATGAGTGCGCCCAGCGGCCGGAACGCGAAGCCGGCGGCGAACAGGCCGAGGGCGGCGATCAGGCCGGCAGTCGGGTTAAGGCCGGCGAAAAAGACCTTCTGGATGGTGACGGCGAGGCTGCCGAAGATGAAGAAATCGTACCATTCGAACGCGGTTCCGGCGGACGAGGCGGCGATCACCCGCTTCATCGGCCACGGCTTGTGATGTCCTTCCGCACTTGCCGTCACGCGTCTCTCCCCTTCACGCTGGCGAAAGGGATAGCGGCGGGACAGAACGGCGCAACCATCATCATGGCGGCGCCGGCCAACCCAGCTCACATCATGAGTGCGGGCTCATCTTGGCGAAGGTGCAAGTAATTGCTGTCGAAATCGCCGGCCTCGGCAAGCTTGCGCCAGTCGCCGATGTGGATCGACCGCGGCATGATCCGTTCGATCAGCTTGTCCTTCTCGAGCAACCGGATTGTCCGGTTGACGTGAACCGGTGTCAGGCCGGTCGCATCGGCGAGCTGCTCCTGGGTCATCGGCAGCTCATAATGCGAATTCTCTCCGAGGCCCGCGACCTTCAGCCGCAGCGAGAATTCACAGAGCAGGTGCGCAATCCGCGTGCGCGCGTCACGCCGGCCGACGTTCGCGACCCACTCGCGGAAGATCGAGGCATCGACGAGCGTGTCGAGCCACATCGCCCGGCCCACCATCGGCCGCTCCGCCGCGATCTTTAAAATCTCCTCGCGACGGACGAGGGCGATCCTGCAATCGGTCAGGGTCTGGACGCTGTGGTCCGCCCTTTCGAGAAGCGAGTTCTGAAGGTCGACAAGCTCGCCATTCATGTGGACCGAGACGATCTGGCGCGCTCCCGAAGCGACCACCTTGCTGCGCACCGCATAGCCGGAAAGAAGCAGGCACGCCTGGCTGGTGGGGTCGTATTCGCGCACAATGTAATGATGCCGCTCGACGCGCATCGGCACGAACGGGAGGGCGAGGATGGCAGCGCGATCGCGTAAGCTGAGCTCAACCCGATAGCCGAGTTTCTCGACGAGGATGCCTAAGGTGGTGGAATCTGTGATTGGTTGGGTCAACGGAGGTCTCCCAGAGGGAATTCGGGCGGGAGCAAGACCGAAGTGGAACTCTCAGCGGCAACGCCCAGGTATCGGCTGCCGATGCGTTCTTCTTAGCACATGTAAGCGGTATTCCTAATAACTTATGTTTCCGGAACGGAAGCAGCGGGAGCGCTCATAGGGGAGAATGTTACCGTGTCCGAGAGGTGGTTACAGCGACCGTCGGCGGCGCTGTCGATTCGGCGCACAAGGTCGGAATAGAGCAGCGCCAGCTGCTGGTGCGCCCGCCGGGCAGCGATTGACGAGGCTCGTTTTGCAGCGGCCCGCTCGGCGCGTTCCCTGAGCTCGAGATATTCCCTGCTCAGGCCACTCGTAAAACCCGTCACGTCGTTGCCGGTCTCGGGCGAGGAGCTGCGAAAGACGGTGATTGGGCCGGGATCGTCGACTTGGGGCATACGCTTTAAACCTGGGTTTGGTCCTCCAATTGCAACCCATGCAGTGTGGCGAGGTTGCGAGAAATAAACGCAGGTTATGAAGACTTTTGAACTGTGGTCGGCTGCCCTTGCCGAGCGAATGCGCACCGTCGTTAGATCCTGTTTCGCAAGGATTGGACTAACCCAAGTTAGCGACCGCTCGCATCGCGAGTCGTATCACTTCATTCTTGCCCAGGGGGTAGGTTCGGATGTTGGACAAGGAGTATTTCGCGAGGCGCGCAACGGACGAACGGGCGCGCAGCGAATCGGCCACTGACCCGCGCGCCGCGGCCGCGCATGCCGAGCTTGCGGAGCGATTTGAAGCCTTAGCCACAAACCAGAAGCCGCGGCTGCGCGTGGTCGGCGGAATGGACTGGAAAGGCTAAGCTCGAAAGCCCAAGCGCGTTCAATCCACCTTGCGGATGATTCCATCGAGCCGTCCGAGCCGGACTCCGAGCTTCTTCGCAGCGACATGGTTTAGCAGCGTCCGCTCGTCGCGCATGGTCAGGAGCTGGTGGATGCTGATGCCGCCCTTCATTTTGTAACGGATGGTCGCCTGCCGGCCGTCGACTTCGATCCGAACCGGGCCAATTGCCTCGCTCATCGTGCCGGTGAAGCTGTCGGGGCCGCTCCGTCGCATCACCCAGCGGCGGGTCTTGGGCGGCTTGCCCTCTTCCTTGATATGATCGGTCAGGATCAGCTCGCCGTTCTTCCCGCGGGTCCCGACTGTGTCGGCGATGTGGCGGACGGGCTTCTTGAACCCGACCTTGATCTCGCTTTCGGAATGGGTCTTGCCAGTGAAGAAGGCCGCGAGGTCGAGCTTATCCTTACCGGCCGCACTGTCCGACGCGAGCGCCGGAGCCGCGACCGCGAGCGCGGCCGCCGCGAGTGCCCCGAGCGGTTTCACTGGCGGCCCTCGAGCAGAGTCCTGACCACGGAGGGGTCGGCAAGGGTCGACGTGTCGCCGAAGCCTTCCGTTTCGCCTTCCGCGATCTTGCGAAGGATCCGGCGCATGATCTTTCCCGACCTCGTTTTCGGAAGTGCCGGAGTAAAATGGATTTTTTCCGGCGCGGCAAGGGCGCCGATCTGCTTTCTCACTTCCCGGTTGAGCTCCGCGCGCAGGGCATCGTCGCCCTCCTCGCCGGCGTTGAGGGTGACGAACGCATAGATTCCCTGGCCCTTGACCTCGTGCGGGAAGCCGACAACCGCGGCCTCGGCGACCTTTGGATGGGCGACGAGCGCGCTTTCGACTTCCGCGGTGCCGATCCGGTGGCCGGAAACGTTGATGACGTCGTCCACCCGGCCGGTGATCCAGTAATAGCCGTCGGCATCGCGGCGGCAGCCGTCGCCTGTGAAATAGAGGCCGGGGTAGGTGGTGAAATAGGTCTGGAAGAAGCGCTCGTGATCGCCCCAGACCGTGCGCATCTGCCCCGGCCAGGACGAGGCAAGACACAGGTTTCCGCTGGCTTCGGTGCCGAGCACGGTGCCTTCGGAATCGACCAGCAAAGGCTTGATTCCGGGAAGTGGCCGGGTCGCGGATCCGGGCTTCAGCGGCGTTGCTCCCGGGAAGGGGGCGATCAGGATCCCGCCCGTCTCCGTCTGCCACCAGGTGTCGACGACCGGGCAGCGCCCGTCACCGACAACACGCCAGTACCATTCCCACGCCTCAGGGTTGATCGGCTCCCCGACGGTGCCGAGCAGCCGGAGCGACTTGCGGCTGTGCTTCTTTACCGGGTCGTCGCCTTCGCGCATCAGCGCCCGGATCGCGGTTGGCGCCGTATAGAAGATTGTCACACCGAGCCGGTCGACGGTTTCCCAGAAGCGGCCGAAGTCCGGGTAATTGGGCACCCCGTCGAACATCACGCTGGTCGCGCCGTTCATCAGCGGGCCGTAGACGACGTAGCTGTGGCCGGTGATCCAGCCGATGTCGGCGGTGCACCAGAAGATGTCGTCGGGGCGGAAGTCGAAGATCCAGTCGAAGGTGGTTGCCGCCCAGACCGCATAGCCGCCGGTCGTGTGGACGACGCCCTTGGGCTTTCCGGTCGAGCCCGAGGTGTAGAGGATGAACAAAGGGTCCTCGGCGTTCATCACCTCCGGCTCGCACGCCGTCGCGAGGCTGTCGCGCACCTTAGAATAAGAGACGTCGCGGCCCTCCTTCATCGGGACATCGGCGCCCGTTCGCGTGACGACGATCACGGTGTCGACGTCTCGCTGCGCGAGCGCCTCGTCGACGTTGCGCTTGAGCGGGATCGTCTTGCCGCCGCGAACCCCCTCGTCGGCGGTGATGACGCAGCAGGCATCGCAGTCGGCGATCCGCCCGGCGAGACTCTCCGGGGAGAAGCCGCCGAACACGACCGAATGGATGGCCCCGATCCGCGCGCAGGCCAGCATTGCCGCCGCGGCTTCGGGGATCATCGGCATGTAGATCATCACCCGGTCGCCGCGCCTGACCCCGCGGGATTTCAAGAGGTTTGCGAAGCGGCAGGTCTCCTCGAAGAGCTCGCGATAGGTGACCCGGCGACCCTCTCCGGGCTCGTCGGCCTCGAAGACGATCGCGGTTCGCTCGCCGTCCTTTTCGAGATGGCGATCGAGGCAGTTGACGCTGAGGTTTAGAGCCCCGTCGCCGTACCAGCGGATGTGGAAATTCTCTTCGTCGAACGCCCAGTCACCGGACTGGGTCGGGAACCTAGCCCAGTCGAGGCGTTTCGCGAGGTCGAGCCAAAAGCCATGCGGGTCGCTTTCGGCGAACTCGCGAAGCGCGGCAAGCTCATCGGGCCCGATCCGCGCTCCGAAGCCCTCGGGTACGCCATGCACAGGCTCAGACATCGTTCGCCACTCCTCGCGCGCGCTGCAGAACGCGCCGCGCCTGCTCGAGATGCGGTCGATCGACCATCGCTCCGCCGACCGAGACGGTGCCGGAATCGGGCTGCGCCTCAAAGGCCGCGACGACCGCCTCCGCGTGCGCGACTTCCTCCCGTGACGGCGTGAAGGCGGCGTTGATCACGGGCACCTGCGCCGGGTGGATCGCAAGCTTGCCGGTAAAGCCTTCGCGCCGGGCCGCCGAGCATTCGCGCGCGAGCCCCTCCATGTCGCGGAAGTCAGCGAACACACCGTCCACCGGCTGGACCCCCGCGGCGACCGCGCCCGCGAGGCAGAGCGAGCGGGCGAGCCTGTAGGTGAAGGACAGCTCCCCGTCCTCGTCATATTTCGACGCCGCGCCGAGCGCGGCCGATAGATCCTCCGCGCCCCAACTCATCGCAACGAGGGGTGATTTCGGATCGCGATAAGTGAGCAAGTTGAACAGGCTTGCCGGAGTCTCGGTGACGATCGCGTGGATCGGAATGTGGCCGGTGCGATGCGCGAGCTGAGTGACGTCGGCGCCGCTCTCCGCCTTCGGAAGCACGATCCCGCGGATGTCGCCGCGCGAGATCAGCTCGAGGTCGTCCTTGTGCCACTCGCTTCCGATCGGATTGATCCGAACCCACCATTCGGGGCCGCCGGAGCGTTCCGCCAGCGCCTTGAGAATCTCGCGCGCCTCGGCCTTGCGGGAGGGGACGACGCTGTCCTCGAGGTCAAAGATGATCGCGTCGGAGTCGGACTGGATGGCCTTGCCGATCTTCTTCTCGCTGTCCGCCGGGACGAACAGCCAGCTTCGCGGGTCGGGCCTCACTGCGGCTTCTTGAGGAGCAGGGCGGTGCGGGTGCACTCGCAGACGAGCTCGCCGCGCTGGTTGAAGCTGCGGTGCGCCCAGGTGACGATGCCGGCGTTCGGGCGCGATTTCGATTCGCGCACCGCTATGCACTCGCTCTCGCTTCGAAGCGTGTCGCCGACGAACACGGGGTTCGGGAATTTGAGGGCGTCGTAGCCGAGGTTGGCCACCAGCGTCCCCATCGTCGTGTCGGGGACGCTCACCCCGATCATCAGCCCGAACGTGAAGACCGAGTTGACGAGCGGCATCCCGAACTCGGACTGCGAAGCGACCTCATGGTCGAGGTGCATTGGCTGCGGGTTGTGGGTGAGCGCGGAGATCAGGACATTGTCGGTCTCGGTGACGGTCCGGGTCAGCGCGTGCTCGACCCGGTCCCCGACCTTCCATTCGTCGAAATAGCGCCTTGGCATGGCGGGTGGTCTAGAACAGGAGTGGAGCGAAAGGGAAGCGAGCGGCGTCAGCCCTCGGGGATTCCGCGGAAGGAATCGATCGCAGCAAAGATTGCCGAGATCGCGCCGCGCTCCGCCTCCGTCAGCTCCGGCCGCCAGACGTCGAAGAGGAGAATGATCCGAAGCTCGCCGCTCGGGTTCTTCGCCTCGTGCTCGATGCTGTCGTCGAAGATCAGCAGCTCGCCCTCCTTCCACTGCCGCGTCTCGTTGCCGACCCGAAGCCAGCAGCCTTGCGGAACGATCAGCGGCAGGTGACAGATGAGCCGGCAATTGAGCATCCCGCCGTGCGGCGGGATGTGCGCTCCGGGTTCGAGGCGCGAGAACAGCACTGCCGGCGTGCGCGAACCGATGCGGGTCAGAGGCACCTTTTCGAGCGCGGCCATGGTTTGGGGGCAGCGCCTCGCATTCTCGTCAACGACCGATCCGTCCTTCCACAGGTAGAGCGCTGTCCAATCTGGATTCTCGTTGAGACCGTGGAAGTCGCGATAGGGGCGATCAGGGTCATTCTGAACGTAGGGACGGAAGTCGGAATCCTCGAGGAGAGCCGTCAGCTCCGCGCGGATCGCGGGGGTCGCCGCCTCGAGATCGCGCGCCCAGTCGAACTCGTCGCGCTCGAAGAACTGACGCTGGGGCAGGTAGGGGTAATAGAGCACCGACGGCTGCTGCAGGAAAATCTGACGCTCGCCCTTGAGCATGTCGAGTGCATGGGCGAGGCGAAGGGCTGCCAGCGAATCCTCGGGCGAAGCCTGCGCCACTGCCGACTCGATCGCGGCCTGGAAGTCGGCAGCGCGCTGCCGGATGAAGGCCTGCGCGCCGCGCAGCCGCTCCGCGATTACGGGGTCGAGCTGACCAAGGCTGCGCGCCGCCTGGAGCGCCGCCTGATAGAAGCTCATCGCCGCGCGCGCGTCGCCATGGGCGGAATACTCGTCCCCTCGGCCGAGAAGTTCCGCGACCTCGCCCCCCGGCATGGTCACGCGGCCTCGCCAATCTCGCGACGGGCATCGAAATCGGCCTGCGCTTTGTGGATCGCATCCACATTGTCGAGCGCCCATTGCGCGAGCGCGTTCACTGGCTCGTGGAGCGAATGGCCGAGCTCGGTCAGCTCGTAATCGACGCGCGGCGGGATGGTGGGTGTCACGGTGCGGCTGACGATTCCGTCGCGCTCGAGATTGCGAAGCGTCAGGGTGAGCATCCGCTGAGAGACGCTCGGGATGTCCCGGCGAAGCTCGTTAAAGCGCCGAGACCCGTCCGCGAGCGTGCTCACGACCAGCACGGTCCACTTGTCCCCTATTCTTGAAAGCAGGGTGCTGATCGTTCGGCAGACGGGGTTGGCGGGGTCTTTCATTGCTCGGTCACCTCGATGTTCCTGTCCAACAAATTTGTTCGTCGCCCACAAAAAAGTGCGTTCTTGCGGGGGTTTCGCACATGGTTATCTAGGGTGCCTCGGTAACAAATCTATACTTAGGAGGCAATAGTGACTATCCTTCACATTGACAGCAGCATCAGCGGCGAAGCGAGTGTCAGCCGCACCATCTCGGCCGCGATCGTCGAGCAGCTGGTACGCGAAAACCCTGTTGCACAAATCTTTCGGCGCGACCTGGTCGCAGAGCCGCTGCCACACCTGACTCTCGAATCGTTCAACGACCTGGAAGTCTTCGACGAGTTCCTTGCCTCCGAAACCATCGTCATCGGCGCGCCGATGTACAATTTCACGCTTCCGACGCAGCTCAAGGCCTGGCTCGACCGGATCCTCATCGCCGGGAAGACCTTCCGCTATACCGAGCAGGGGCCCGAGGGGCTGGCGGCCGGCAAGCGCGTGATCGTCGCCCTGGCGCGCGGGGGCATCTACGGCGCCGGCTCGCCGGCGGCCGCGCTGGAACATCTTGAAAGCTACCTTCGCGGTGTGTTCAACTTCATCGGCATTGAGCCCGAGTTCGTTGCCGCGGACGGACTGAATATCAGCCCGGAGCAGAGGCAGGCGTCACTCGCAGCGGCGCTCGGTGAAACGGTCCGGCTTGCGGCCTAGCCTGAAGAAAGGACATAGCAATGAAGGATCTTGGCTTGAGCAAGTATGAGCCGGCGATGCTCAGCATCCTGCGCATCATAACCGGCCTTCTGTTCCTGGCGCACGGAACGCAGAAGTTCCTTTATTTCCCGGCCGGCGAGCGCGGTGGAGTCGGCTGGGGCCTCTCCGATCCCGGGGCCTACGCAGGGATCATCGAGCTGGTAACGGGCGCTCTGATCGCGATTGGGCTGTTCACGCGCACCGCAGCCTTCCTCGCTTCCGGAACCATGGCCGCGGCCTATTTCATCGCGCACGCGCCTCAGAACTTCTGGCCGGTCAACAATATGGGCGACGCGGCGATCCTCTACGCCTTCGTCTTCCTCTATTTCGTGTTCGCCGGCCCTGGCCCGTGGAGCGTCGACGCCAGGCTTGGGGGCCGAAGCGCGATAGCCTAGCTCAACAGTCGCAGCGGGTTTTCGATCAGCGCCTTCATGTCCGCGAGGAAGCTGGCTGCGTCCCAGCCGTCCACCACCCGGTGATCGCAGGACAGCGACAGGTTCATCCGCTTGCGTATCTCGATCTCGCCGTCGACAGGAACCAGCTTCTCCTCGATCTTGTTGACGGCGATGATCGCGACCTGCGGCGGGTTGATGACGGGCGTGGAGGCAATCCCGCCCATCGGCCCTAGGCTTGAGATGCTGATCGTTGCCCCGGTTAGCTCCTCGCGGCTCGCCTTGCCCGACCGCGCGGCCTCCGACAGGCGCAGGATTTCCGAAGCGAGCTGCCAGACGCTCATGCGCTCGGCGCCGCGGATCACCGGCACCATCAGACCGCTTCCGGTCTGGGTCGCGATCCCCATGTCGACGGAGCCGTGATGGGTGACCGTCAGCGCCTGGTCGTCGAAGGTCGCGTTGAGCATCGGCCAGTCGGCGAGCGCCTTGCACATGGCGGTGACGAGGAAGGGCAAAAGCGTCAGCTTTGGGTTGTCGCCGCGGTCGCGGTTCATCATCGCGCGCGTGTCCTCGAGCGCGGTGACGTCAAACTCCTCGACCAGCGTGAAATGCGGGATGCGCCGGTTGGCCTCGGCCATGTTCTCGGCGATTTTGCGGCGCAGGCCGACGATTTTGACCGTCTCGTCCTGGCGCGGCGCGCCCGAGCGGGCGGAGACGGTTCCTCCACGGTAAAGGATGTAGGCGTCGAGGTCCGAATGGCGGATCCGACCGTCCTTCGACTTCACCTGCGAAAGGTCGATTCCGAGATCGCGGGCCCGGGCGCGCACGGCGGGCGAGGCGAGGGCTTGCGCGCGTCCGGCCGTCTCAACATGGGCTTCCTGAGCCGGCTTCGCTTTCGGCTCTTCCTTGGTCGGCTTCGGCTCCACCGAGACGACCGGGATTTCCTCCGCCTGCGCCTCGGTCGGCCGGACCGCGCCGTCGGCAAGCGGCCGCTCCTTCTTGCTCTCGGCCGGCGATTCGTCCGCCCGGTCCTCGACGTGCGGCGCGGCGCCCTCGGTCTCGATAACCGCGAGCACGGAGCCGATCGGAACCATCTCACCGACCTCGCCCGCGAGCTCGACCACCTTGCCGGCGACGGGCGATTCCATCTCTACCGTCGCCTTGTCGGTCATCATGTCGGCGAGCTGCTGGTCCTCCTCGACCGTGTCCCCGACCTGCACGTGCCAGGCGACGATCTCCGCCTCGGCAATGCCTTCGCCGATGTCGGGCAGCTTGAATTCGAACCTCGCCATTATTCAGCCATGACCTTTTCTAGCGCCTTCTTCATTCGCTTGGGGCCCGGGAAATAGGCCCATTCGTAAGCGTGCGGGTAGGGCGTGTCCCAGCCGGTTACGCGCTCGACCGGGGATTCGAGATGATAGAAGCAGCGCTCCTGGACGAGCGCGGACAGCTCCGCCCCGAACCCGGACGTGCGCGGCGCCTCGTGGACGACGAGGCAGCGGCCGGTCTTCTTCACCGATTGCTCGATCGTCTCGATGTCCAGCGGTACTAGCGTGCGAAGGTCAATGACTTCCGCGTCGATACCCTGCTCCTCGACAGCGGCAAGCGCGACATGGACCATGGTGCCGTAGGCGAGAACCGTGAGGTCACCGCCCTCGCGGACGACCGCCGCCTTGCCGAGCGGGACGGTGTAATGGCCGTCGGGGACCTCGCTCGCGGGATGCTTCGACCAGGGCCTGACCGGCTTGTCGTGATGGCCGTCGAATGGGCCGTTGTAGAGCCGCTTGGGCTCGAAGAAGATGACCGGGTCGGGGTCCTCGATCGCGGCAATGAGGAGGCCCTTTGCGTCGTAGGGCGTCGAGGGGATCACCGTCTTCAGTCCTGCGATATGGGTGAACAGGCTTTCGGGGCTCTGGCTGTGGGTTTGGCCGCCGAAGATGCCGCCGCCATAGGGCGAGCGGATGACCATCGGCATCGACCATTCGCCGGCCGTCCGGTAGCGGATCTTGGCGACCTCGCTGACGATCTGGTCGTAGCCCGGGTAGATGTAGTCGGCGAACTGGATCTCGATCACCGGCTTGAGGCCGTAGGCCGCCATGCCGACCGCGGCGGCGACAATCCCGCCCTCGGAGATCGGAGCGTCGAAGGCGCGGCTCTTGCCGAATGTCTTCTGCAGGCCTTCGGTCACCCGGAAGACGCCGCCGAAATAGCCGACGTCCTCGCCGAAGACGACGACATCCTCGTCGCGTTCCATCGCGACCTTGTGGGCGCTGTTGAGCGCCTGGATCATGTTCATCGTCGGCATCTATTCGCGGCCCTCCGCGACGGCCTCGTCGCGCTGCTCGGCGAGGTTCCAGGGAAGCTCGGCATAGACGTCCTCGAACATGCTCTCGACATTGTCCTTGCCCTGCTGCGGGAGGATGCCGAGTTTCTCGGCCTCCTTCTGCGCGGAGCGGACCTCGGCGTCGCATTCCTCGCGCATCGCCTCGTGCCGCTCCTCGTCCCATTCGCCGAGCGCGATCAGATGCGCCTTCAGGCGATCGATCGGATCGCCGAGCGGCCAGGCCTTGGCTTCGCCCACCGGGCGGTAACCGGACGGATCGTCTGACGTCGAATGGCCCTCGGCACGATAGGTGAAAAACTCAATCAAGGTCGGGCCGAGGTTGGAGCGCGCGCGGTCAGCCGCCCAGCTGACGGCCGCATGGACTGCGAGAACGTCGTTGCCGTCGACTCGAAGCCCCGGGATTTCATAGCCCATTGCGCGCTGGGCGAAGGTCGCCTTCTCCGCGCCCGCGATCCCGCAAAAGCTGGAGATCGCCCACTGGTTGTTGACGACGCACAGCAGCGCCGGCGCATTGTAGACCGCGGCGAAGGTCATTCCGGCGTGGAAGTCGCCCTCGGCCGTCGCCCCGTCACCGATCCATCCGACCGCGATCCGGCTATCGCCCTTGATCGCGCTTGCCATCGCCCAGCCGACCGCCTGCGGGAATTGCGTGCCGAGGTTGCCGGAAATGGTGAAGAAGCCGTGCGCCTTGTCCGAGTACATGATCGGAAGCTGGCGCCCGTGGAGCTTGTCGCCGCGGTTCGAATAGACCTGGCACATCATGTCGAGCAGCGGGTAGCCGCGCGCGATCAACAAGCCCTGCTGGCGATAGGTCGGGAAGTTCATGTCCTCCCGGTCGAGCGCCACCGCGGTGGTGATCGCGATCGCCTCCTCGCCCGTGCACTTCATGTAGAAGCTGGTCTTGCCCTGCCGCTGGGCGCGGTACATGCGGTCGTCGTAAATCCGCACCAGCACCATGTCGCGGAGGATCTTGCGCAGCGTATCCGGGCTTAGCTTCGGGTCCCATGGGCCGACCGCGCGATGCTCCTCGTCGAGGACGCGGATCAGGCCGGTCGCGAGCGGTGCGGTCTCCGCCGCCGACGCGGCGATGTCGGGCCGGGGCGCGGAGCCGGCGGCCGGGATCACCATCGATGAGAAATCGGGCTTGTCGCCGGGCCTGAACGGCGGCTCGGGCACGTGCAGCTCGAGCCGCGGCCGGTTCGGCTTCTTTGCTTGTTCCTTGTCGCGCATCGGTTGAGGCGCTTAGTCGGCTGGCGGGCGAGCGGCAATGCCTGCAATATCATGGCCGCGAATGAAGGAATGCCGATGAAGCTTTTCGTCAGTCTCCTGGGTTTGGTGGCGCTCGCGCTAGGCGGCTGTGCGGCAAGCGCGCCGGCAGCGCAGGCGGGCGAGGCAAAGCCGGTCTACGTCGTCCGGCACATGCAGAAGGCCCAGGGCGACGATCCGCCGCTGAGCGCGGAAGGGGCGGCGAACGCGCAGCGGCTTGCGGAGCTTCTTTCGGCGAAAGGCATCGTCGCCATCTTCGCAACGCCGACGCGAAGGGCGATGCAGACCGCCGAACCACTGGCGACCAAGCTGGGAATCGCCGTCACGTCCTACGAGGCGAAGGACCCGGACCGGCTCGTGGAGGCCGTCGCTGCTGCGCGCGGACCCGTGCTGGTCGTCGGTCACAGCAACACCGTGCCCGACCTCGTCGACCGGCTTGGTGGGCCGCCGCAGCCGCCGCTGAGCGACACGGACTATGGGACTGTTTACGTAGTAGAGCCCGACGGCGATGTGACGAGCTTCGCGGTGCGTTGACCGTCCGGCACCGCGGGGACTAGGTGCGCGGCATGGCGCAAGACGACATCCAGCTCCCCGACCGGCTGAGCCTCGACCCGCGAAGCCCCTATTTCGATTCCGGCATCCTGGAGAAGGGAGTCGGCATCCGATTCAATGGGCAGGAACGGACCAACGTCCAGGAATATTGCATCTCGGAAGGCTGGATTAAGGTGCCCGCCGGGCGCAGCCGCGATCGCTACGGCAACCCGATGACCATCACCCTGAAAGGCAAGGTCGAGCCCTATATCGAAGGCTCGGATCAGGCCGAGGGCGGGGAAGCGGCTCCGGAAGGATAGGACGCCGAGCGGCGCTTGTCGCGCCACTTGCTGAACGCCCAGCCGCCAAGTGCGACGGCCGCGAGCGCCGGAACGCTGCGCCGCGCGAGTGCGGCCGCGCCCAGTCCAAGCAGGGCGCCTTTCGTTCCGGAGTGACGGCCCGCGATCCTGCTTCCGATCCAGGCGCCGGCGATCTTCCCAAGCATAGCTGATTTCTCCTGCGGTTCCGTTTGAGGTCCCAAGTCGCGGAGGCCGCCCAAGGTTCCGCGCCGGACAGTTGGGAAATTGCGCCAAGGCATCGTGGGACATTCTCCCAACCGCCGCCGGTTCGGGGACGCCGAAGCGTCATTTTTGTCGGTTTTCCGCATTTGGCACGGCGCTTGAATAGTCCTGTTCATCGGCCTGCGAGACTGAATTCGGCCGACGAAAAGGGAGATTTGAAATGT
Source organism: Alphaproteobacteria bacterium (assembly GCA_046566245.1). Lineage (GTDB taxonomy): Bacteria > Pseudomonadota > Alphaproteobacteria > Sphingomonadales > Sphingomonadaceae > Sphingomicrobium. The sequence continues at coordinate 15,891 of JBKHXB010000015.1, forward strand.
CCGGTCAGAAGACCATCGTTCGGAACCTCATCGCCGCCTTGGGCGCGCTTCTGATGAGCACGGTCGCAGTCGGCTCCGCCGTTGCCCCAGCCCATGTGAACGCCGCTCCGGTCGAGGCGCGGATCAATGCCTGAACTTGAGATCATCGAGGCCAAGGTGCCGGTGCGTACGCCAGCGCTTAGGGAGCCGGAGACGGTAACGTCGCGGATCGCCCCGATCGCAGGCTGGCTGAACGGGCCCGTTTTCAGCCGCGCGAAGGACATCTTCGCGGCGAACATGACGGAGCTTCTCGACCGCGCCGAGGACCCGGCCCGGATGATCCGGATGATCATCCTCGAGATGGAAGAGACCCTCGTCGAGGTCCGCGCCACCGCGGCCCGTTCCATCGCCGACATGAAGGAAATGAAGCGGTCGCTCGGCCGGCTCGAGGAAATCCAGGCCAATTGGACCGAAAAAGCCGAGCTTGCGCTCTCGAAGGGCCGCGAGGACCTCGCAAAGGCCGCGCTGATCGAGCGCCAGAAGGCGGCAGACATGGCCGCCGGTCTCGAGGCCGAGATCGCGCAGATCGAGACGGTGCTTCGCGGCTATGAAGCCGATATCGGCAAGTTGCAGGCGAAGCTCCGCGAAGCCCGTGGCCGCCAGAACGCCATCCAGCACCGCCTGGAAAGCGCGGTCACGAGGGCCAAGGCGCGCGAGCTTCTGAACGGCAGCCGCGCACAGGACGCATTCTCGAAGTTCGAGATCCTCGAGCGCCGCGCCGACTTCGCCGAAGGCCGCGCCGAGGCGCTGGGCCTCACCGGTCCCAAGGACCTCGAGGAAGAAATCGCTGACCTGAAGGCGGCCGAGAAGGTCGACGCCGAGCTTCAGGCGATGAAGGCCGCGCTCGCGGCGAAGGCCAATTAAAAAGGGGAAGGCAGATGGCCCGCAAGACCTATCGTTATTCGCTCAATCGCAAGGACGCGAAGCTGGTCGGGGTCTGCTCGACCCTCGGCGAGCGGTTCGGGATCGACCCGACCTTCCTTCGGATCGGCTTCGTCGCCTTCGCGCTCCTGATTGAATGGGAGATCGCGCTGGTCGCTTACGTGGCGCTCGCCATCTATTTCTCGATCCAGCGCAAGCGCGCGGTCGATGGCGGAAGCCGGATGAGCGAGTTCGACCGGATGGAACTCGCCGCAAACGTGCGGCCCTCGGTGCACGCGATGCGGACCGAACTCGACCCGATCGACCGCCGGCTGATGGCGATCGACGACCATTTGTCCAAACCCAACGATGAGCTGGCGCGCGAAATCGAAGCGCTCCGGGAGGAAAAGTAATGGACCCGCTATCAATCGGACTGATTTCAGCGAGCGTAATGACCGCGATCGGGACCGCCGCCTACGCGGGGCTCAAGGGCTGGAACGCCTGGCTCGAGCTCAAGCGGATGGAGCTCACCCATTCGGCCGGCGACCGCCACCTGCCGCCGGCCGGGAACCGGATCGAGCTCGCCGACCTGAAGGAAAGGATCCGCAAGCTCGAGGCGATCGCCGCCGGAATCGATCTCTAGACGACCCTCCCCAGCCCGCGTTTCCTCCCCTGAACGCGGCGAGCAGGCGGCCCGGAAGCCCCCTCCGGGCCGCCTTTTCGTTGCCCTGACCGATTGCTCCCCGAGCCAAGCCGTTGAAAAGCGCCACATTCGCTCTTGTGATGATATTTTGTATCGCTTAGGGGGTTACTCCGAGGAGCGAACCCGCCACCATGAAAACTTCCGCCTTTGTGCTGCTGCTGAGCTCTATTCTTTCTTCTCAGGCTTTTGCCCAGCAGGCCGACGAGGGCGCGCAAACTGTCGAGCCCGCAACGGGAGAGCCCCAAGCCGCACCTGAGCCGCCGGCGCCCGCGACCACGGCGCAGAGCCACCATGATTCGTCGGACGTGATCGTCGTTACCGGAGTGCGCAAGCTCGACATCCTCGCCGGCACATCGGTGATGAGCGGCGAGGAGCTTCAGCGCGAGGTCCGGCCGCAAATCGGTGAGACGCTGACGAAGCTACCCGGGGTTTCGGCCACATCCTTCACTCCTGGCGCGTCCCGGCCGGTGCTGCGCGGGATGCAGGGCGAGCGAATCCGGGTACTCGTCGACGGGATCGGCGCGATCGATGTGTCCAACACGTCCGCCGACCACGCGGTGACCATAGATCCGCTCACCGCCGACCGGATCGAGGTCCTGCGCGGTCCCGCCGTGCTGCTGTATGGGAGCCAGGCGATCGGCGGCGCAGTCAACGTCATCGATCGCCGGATCCCTAGGCACGTCCCGGACGAGGGCTTCCACGCCGACGCGACCGCGCTCTATGGCTCGGCGGCCGAGGAACGGTCCGCTGGCGCCGCCCTCGAGGCCGCGCTTGGCGGCGGGCTCGTCGCCCATCTCGACGGAAGCTTCCGCAAGACCGACGATCTTAGGGTCGGGGGTTACGTCCTTTCGCCGCCCCTTCGCGCCGAACAGCTCGAGATCGCCGAAGAAGAGTTCGCCGAAGGCCATGTCGAGGAGGCCGAGGAGGCGCTGGCGCTCGCCAACCTGCGCGGCAAGGTTCCAAACAGCGCGGCGGAGCAAAAGACCGCGGCCGCTGGGCTTGCGCTGATCCGCGACCGCTTCAGCATCGGCGCCTCGGTCAGCCTGTTCGATAGCGATTACGGCGTTCCCTTGCGTCCAGGCCTTGGGCACGGTCACGGCGAGGAAGCCGAGGAAGAGGAAGGCGAGGAGGAACATGGCGCCGAGCCGGTGAGCATAGCGCTCAGGCAGAAGCGGCTCGACCTGCGCGGCGAATATGAGCTTGAGTCCGGCTTCCTCGACAAGATCCAGCTTCGCATCGGCGCTGCGCGTTACGAGCATACGGAATTCGAAGGCGAGGAAGTCGGGACCGTCTTCAAGTCCAAGGGGGCCGAAGGGCGCCTTGAGCTGGTCCAGCGCGACTCTGGCGCGTGGCGCGGAGTGAGCGGACTGCAATATTATGTGCGCGATTTCGACGCGCTCGGTGCGGAGGCGTTCGTTCCGCCGAACCAGACCAGTCAGCTTGGACTGTTCACGCTCCAGGAATTTGACCTGGGACGGCTCGGGCTGGAAGCGGCGGCGCGCCTCGAGCGTAGCCGGGCAGAGGCGGATTCGCTCGGCATTGAGCGCCGCTTCACTGCGCTCTCGGCTGCCGGCGGCGCCTCATACGAGCTTGGTCCCGAGCTGACCGCGGGGCTCAATCTTTCCCGCTCCGAGCGCGCGCCCTCGGCCGAAGAGCTCTTCGCCAACGGGCCGCATATCGCGAGCCAGTCGTTCGAGCTCGGGAACCCGGCATTGGGCAAGGAAAAGAGCCTTGGCGCAGAAGCCTACCTCCGACTTGAACGGTCGCATCTGAGCTTCAGCGCGACGGCCTATGCGAACTGGTTCGACGACTTCATCTACCAGGCGGCAACCGGCGAGGAAGAGGACGGCCTGCCGGTTTTCGAATACCGCCAGCAGGATGCCCGTTTCTTCGGCGTCGAGGCGGAAGCCTCGGCCCGATTGTTCGAGACCCGCGGCTTCCGCTTCGTCGCCGATGCAGTCGCGGATTATGTGCGCGCGACGATAAGGGACGGGGGACCGGTCCCGCGGATCCCGCCGCTGAGGCTGCTCGGTGGGCTCGAGGCCCAGTCGGACCGGCTCGACGGACGGATCGAAGTCGAATGGGTCAACTCCCAGAAGCGCGTTGCCGAGTTCGAGAACCCCACCAAGGGCTACACGATGGTCAATGCCTCGCTCGCCTGGCGGCCCTGGGGGAAAGCGCGCGAGACGACGCTGATGCTGTCGGCCAACAACATCTTCGACGTGAACGCGCGGCGTCACGCGTCCTTCACCAAGGATTTCGTGCCGCTCGCGGGCCGCGACATCCGCATAAGCGCGCGCTTCGCTTTCTAGCGCCGGGGTTGCGGGCCGCCCGTAGCGGCGGATAAGTCGGCGCAATGGCCGACGATCCGCTCGCCTTGTTCGACAGCTGGTTCGCAGAGGCGCAGGCAGGCGAGCCGAACGATCCCGAAGCGATGGCGCTGGCAACGTCCACTCCGGATGGCCGTCCCTCGGTCAGGATGGTGCTTCTCAAAGGCCATGGGCCGGAGGGATTCCGCTTCTTCACCAACTTCGAAAGCCGCAAGGGGGCGGAGCTTGCGAGCAATCCGAACGTCGCCCTGCTGTTTCACTGGAAGTCGCTTCGCAGGCAGGTGCGGATCGAAGGCGAGGCGCATCCGTGCGAGACGGCGGATGCGGACGCCTATTTCGCCAGCCGACCGCGCGAGGCGCAGCTCGGCGCCTGGGCGTCCGACCAGTCGCGGCCGATGCCGGACAGAGAATCGTTCGACCGGCGGTTCGAGGAAGCGAGGCAAAGGTTCGAAGGCATGGACGTTCCGCGTCCGCCTCATTGGTCCGGCTATGTCGTCGATCCCCGAGCGATCGAGTTCTGGAGCGATCGCCCGCATCGCCTGCACGAGCGCCGGCTGTTCACGAAAACGGCTGACGGCTGGACCGAGAGCTTGTTGTTCCCATGACCGAGGGCCACGTCCACGGCCCCGCGCGGGGAAGGTTGGCGTCTCGTGCTGCGTTAGCCAGCATCGCCACCGCGATCCTGCTGATCGCGCTCAAGACCTGGGCAACGTTCCAGACGTCTTCGATGGCGATGCTCGGGTCTTTGACCGACAGCGCGCTCGACCTCATCGCGAGCCTCATCGTCCTGCTCGCTGTGTGGATCGCGGCTCAGCCGGCCGACCGGGAGCACCGGTTCGGCCACGGCAAGGCCGAGGCCCTGGCGTCGCTCGTCCAGGTGATCCTCATCTCGCTCTCGGCGCTGTTCATCCTCTTCCGCTCCGTGGAGAGGCTGATCGCCGGCGCTCGGACAGAGCAGGCCGAGCTCGGGATCGGTGTGTCGCTCGCGGCGATGGCCATCACGATGGTCCTGCTCGCCTACCAGCGGCGCGTGATATCGAAGACGAAGTCGGTCGCGATCAGCACCGACCAGCTCCATTATGCGTCTGACCTGATGCTCAACGGGTCGGTGATCGCCGCGCTGGTACTCGACCAATATGCGGGTCTGGTCGGGTCCGACGCGGTTTTCGGGATCTTCATCGCGCTGTGGCTGGCGTGGGGGGCATGGCGCTCGTCGGGCGAGGCCTTCGCCCAGCTGATGGACCGCGAATGGCCCGATTCGCTTCGCGAGAGCTTCCTCGCCGCCGCGCGGGACTATCCCGAGCTCGCCGGGCTCCACGACCTCAGGACCCGCACCAGCGGAACGCATCATTTCGCCCAGTTCCATGTTTGGGTGCCGGGCGACTGGACGGTGCAGGAAGCGCACGACCGGCTCGACGCTGTCGAGCAGAAGCTTAGGGAGCGATTTCCTGGAACCGAAATCCTGATCCACGTCGATCCGGAAGGACAGACCGACCGGGAAACGATGCTTCCCCCGGAAATCACCGAGAAGGCGACATGATCGCGCTTCCCTTTTTCCAGGTCGACGCCTTCGCCGAGCAGCCGCTGACCGGCAACCCGGCCGCTGTGATGCCGCTCGACCAGTGGCTCGACGACGCGCTGATGCAGGCGATCGCCGCCGAGAACAATCTGAGCGAGACCGCGTTCACGGTCCCGTCGGGCAGGGAGGACGCAGATTACGACCTGCGCTGGTTCACGCCCACGACTGAGGTCGAGCTGTGCGGCCATGCGACGCTCGCGGCCGGGCACGTCCTGGTCCGAGGCGATCAGGTCCGCTTCGCGACGCGGTCCGGAATCCTGACCGTAGCCAGCGACGGCGATTTGCTGCAGCTCGACCTGCCCGCATATGAGGTGAAGCGAGGCGAGCTCCCGGGCCTCGTCGAGGCGCTCGGTGCCGACGGCGAGCTGTTCCTTGGCGAGGGCGGAAACAACAGCGCGATCCTGCTGCTTCCCGACGAGGCCGCCGTGCGATCGGTGAAGCCCGATTTCGCCGCACTGCTCCACTTCGATCGGCTGGTCATGGTCACTGCGCGGGGCGAATCGCACGACATCGTCAGCCGGGTGTTCGCCGCCTATCACGGGATCGACGAGGATCCAGTGACCGGCTCGGCGCACGCAGCGCTGGTGCCGTTCTGGGCGCAGCGGCTCGGGCGGGGCGACTTCACGGCCTTCCAGGCGAGCAGGCGCGGAGGAGTCCTGCACTGCCGCCTCTCCGGTGACCGGGTGGTCCTCGGCGGCAAGTGCGTCACCGTCATCGAAGGCTATTTCCAGCTTTGAGCGGCGCGGGCCAGCCGCGCCTGGAGCGCCGCATCGGCCCGCTGGGCTCGGCCTTGCTGAGTTTCAACGGCATCGTCGGCGCGGGGATTTTCGCGCTTCCGGCCGCTCTCCACGCCGAGTTCGGTACGTTCAGCCCATGGCTTTTCCCGATCTTCGGCTCACTGATCCTGCTCGTCGCCCTGCCGTTCGCCAATCTCGCGGCGCTGTTTTCCTCATCGGGGGGACCGGTCGCCTACACCGCCTGCTTCGGCCGAATCGTCTCCTTCCAGGTCGGATGGGTCTATTATCTGGCTCGGCTGACGGCCTTCGCAGCCAATGCCAATGTCTTTGCGACCTATGCCGCGGCGTTGTGGCCGCCGCTTGGGAGCACCGTGGGGCGGGGAGCGGTCATCCTGGCGCTCATTTCGCTCGTCACCTGGGTCAATGTCGTCGGCCTCAAGCGCGCGATCCGGGCGCTGGACGTCCTCTCCCTGTTCAAGGCCTTGCCGCTGGTCGCGCTCGCGATCGGCGCGCTGGCAATGTCCGGGGAGGTAAAGCTTGCCGGCGAGGTCCCGCAGTTCGGGACGCTCGAGGCGGCGGCACTTATGACCCTGTATGCGTTCGTCGGCTTTGAAAACAGCGTCGTCCCGGCCGGCGAGACGAAGGATCCCAAGCGGACCATCCCGCGGATGCTGATCGCGACCGTGGCCGCGACGGCGCTGCTCTATTTTGTGGTCCAGCTCGCTTATGTCTCGGTCATGCCCGAAGGCGCGGAGCCAGAGGCGCCGCTCGCCGAGCTGGCCTCGATCCTGGTCGGGCCTGTCGGGATCATTCTCCTTAGCCTCACGGCAATGGCCTCCGTAGGCGGCAATTTCCTCGGCTCGATGACCTCGACCCCGCGAGTGACCTATGCGCTGGCCGAAGACGGGCTGATCCCCAGCTGGTTCGCTCGGGTGAACGCAAAGTGGCGCACGCCCGTCAATTCCGTCCTGTTCATGGGCTTTGCGGGAGCGGCGCTGGCGCTCAGTGGAAGCTTCGTGTGGCTGGCCCTTGTAAGCACGCTTGCCCGGCTGTTCGTCTACGGGACGAGCATTGCCGCGCTGCCAGCCGCCAGGCGGAGCGACGGGCGGCCGGCCACGCCGGTGACCTGGCTACTCATCCTGGGCGGGCTCGCCATCTGCGCCTGGGCTGCGGCCCAGTCGGAGTTGCGGTCCTGGCTGATGCTTGGCGGGTTGCTTGCGGTCGGAGCTGTGCTTTACGCGATCGAGGCGCCGACGCGCCGCCGCCGCTAGGCTGCTGCTGCGCAGGCTACTCGCGGGTCGGCGGCCACGGTCTCGGCGATCCAGCCGCCGCCGAGGAGCCTGGAGCCTTCGTAGAAGACCGCAGCCTGGCCGGGAGCGACCCCCAATTCAGATCTCTCGAAGCGGACCCAGCCATCGCTTTCGATACGGGCGGGGACGGCCGGCGCGAGCGAGCGTACCTTGACCGCAACCTCGCACTGATTCTCGCCGATCCAGTTCAGCTGTTCGACCCGCATGCGCCCGACGGCCAGTGCGCTTCGCGGGCCAACCACCAGCCGGCGCGACTCAGGTTCAATCCGGACCACGTAAAGTGGTTCGGGGCTGCCGCCGATCTCCAGCCCGCGTCGCTGGCCGACGGTAAAGTGAACGACTCCGTGGTGGCGTCCGAGCAGGCGGCCGTCGAGGTCAACGATGTCGCCCTCGGCCTCGGTTTCCGGCCGGAGCCGCTTCACGAGTGACGCGTAATCGCCGTCGGGCACGAAGCAGATGTCCTGGCTGTCCGGCTTGGACGCCACCGCAAGTCCGGTCTCCAGCGCGATTCGCCGGACTTCCGGCTTGGGCAGCTCGCCCAAAGGAAAACGAAGAAATTCAAGCTGTTCAGTCGTGGTCCCGTAAAGGAAATAGCTCTGGTCGCGCCGTTCGTCCGCGCCCCTGTGAAGCTCAACCCTTCCGCCGTTTACGACGCGGCGCACGTAATGGCCTGTCGCGAGACAATCCGCTCCAAGATCACGAGCGAATCCAATGAGATCCGTGAACTTCACACCTTGGTTGCACAGCACGCAGGGGATCGGTGTCCGGCCCCGCGCATAATCGTCGACGAACCGGTCGATCACGCCGGTGCGAAAACGGCTTTCATAATCAAGCACGTAGTGCGCGATCCCGAGACGGTCGGCGACGGTTCGTGCATCGTAGATGTCCTGGCCCGCGCAGCAGGAGCCGGACCTCTTCACCGCCTCGCCGTGGTCATAGAGCTGCAAGGTGACGCCGATTACCTCGGCGCCGGTGCGCGCGGCGAGCGCAGCCGTGACCGAGCTGTCGACGCCGCCGGACATGGCGACGACGATCCGCGAGCATGCAGGGCTCTCGAGGCCGAAATCGAGCTTCATTGTCGTTATGGAGCGGCTCTTTACCCGAAGTTCACTCCTCACTGCTAGTCCGGGCGCGACAGGGACAAGCCAGGGGGGCGCCGTGTCGCGAATAGAGGGCAAGTTAGAGAAGGCTGGAGAGGTGGCCGTGGATTCGGCCGAGATCCTGGCCGCACTAGCCAAAGGCTCTCCCGCCAGCTCACGGCGGCGGCAGGAAGCGGTCAGCTGCTACCTGTCGGCAAGCGACGGGTGGCAGGAGGCTTCCTCGATTCTCGGCGGGGCCTTCGCCCCGGCGGGCCTGGAAGAGTTTAAGGCGGCCAAGAAAGAATGAGAAATCGGTTAACCACTGGTTTTGAGAATATCTTCAACGCGGCGGCATTAAACGCGGCGCATCGGCAATTGATTTAAGCAGGTTTGACGGAATGCTCGAGAACCAGAAAATCCGGCCAGCCCAGGTGATCGGCCCGCTCGGCGAGCCGCTCACGCTCGACACGCTGCCGCCGTCCGACACCAACCGCTGGGTCGTCCGCCGCAAGGCGGAAGTCGTCGCTGCGGTAGCGGGCGGGCTGCTGACCGTCGACGAGGCCTGCAAGCGCTATTCGCTGAGTCTCGAAGAGTTCACGAGCTGGCAGCGCGCGGTCGAGCGCAGCGGCATGCCGGGCCTCCGCGTCACCCGGATAAAGCATTATCGCGACGTCTACGAGCGCCAGCAGCGTTACTGACCGACCTTCGGCAAGTCGTTACTTTCGGCAATCGATGGCGGATTTCAGCCATTTGCCCACAGCTGAATAAACCCTCAGGCTGGACAGCGGCCCCCTAAATTGGAACAACAGCGGCGCATCGGGCGTCTTTTCGATGCTCATGGCCGCCGAGTAACCGTGGCGGCCGCGAACAGGAGGATACGCTCATGGGTTTCATCGTCTGGCTGATCGTTGGGGGTGTCATCGGCTGGCTGGCCAGTCTTATCATGCGCACCGATGCGCAACAGGGGATCATCCTCAACATCGTGGTCGGTATCGTCGGAGCCGTCATCGCCGGCCTGATTTTCGGCGGCGGCACCATCAATCAGGACCCGCTCGATCTCACCAACATCCTGTGGTCGCTGCTTGGCGCGGTCATCCTGCTCGCGATCGTCAACCTGATCCGCAGGGGATCGGTCCGCTAACAGACGAACGCGAAAGCTTTTTTCCGAGGGCCGCGCAGGGAAGCGCCTGCGCGGCCTTTTTCATCACTGAAGCTCGAAAACCATCGCCAGGTTGACCTGGAGCTTCTGGTCGCCAGGCACGATCTCCGTTTTCGACACTGCGGAAACGGCGACTGCACGCTCGGCCATCGGCATCGGCGGCGGCGGGTAAAAGCCGCCGCCCTCGCTGACCGAGATCACGCGGGCGACCCGCTTGCCGAGCGCGCGAGCGTAAAGCTCGGCCCGGGCGCGTCCGGCCGCGACGGCATTGGTGCGCGCCTCGTCCAGCGCCTCTTCTGGACGTTCGATGATCATGCTGGGGCCGCTGATCTGATTCGCCCCTTCCGCGACCAGGATATCAAGGACCTGACCGCTGTTGCGGATGTCCCGGAAGCGAATCGTGACCTGGTTCGAGGCGGTATAGGCGACGAGCCGAGGCGGCTGGTTCTCCTGGTATTGATATTCCGGGTTGAGGTTGATCGAGCTCGTCTGGATGTCGCGCTCCGCGATTCCAACCCGCCGAAGCGCCGCGAGCACCCGCTCCATCCGCGCGCTGTTGGCTTGCAGCGCGCCGGACGCACTCGGCGCACGCGTCACGACGCCTGCAGAGATTATCGCCAGGTTTGGAACGCGCGTGGCTTCGCCCGCGACCGTGATCTCAAGCCTTGTGCCAGTTATCGGCTGGACAAGCCCGGAGGTCACCTGGGCCATGGCGGGCGCCACAGGGACCGCCGCCGTCGCGATCAGCGCCGCAAGCAAGACTTTCATCATTCCTTCCCCTTCGCTCGTATTTCGAACGAAAGGAATCAGCCCCGCCATATGGCTGGGCGGTGAACGAACGATTCCGATCGGCTGAACTAGAGCCGTCGGCGGCCGGCGATCAGGCGATAGAGTGCGAGGATGATGAAGGCGCCGACGATCGCGGCGATGAACCCTGCACCCTCGCCACGTTCGTACCAGCCGACCGTTTGCCCGAGCCAGCCAGCGAGGAAGGCGCCGCCAATTCCCAGCAAAATCGTGACCAGGCAGCCGCCCGGGTCTCGTCCCGGCATCAGAAGCTTGGCGATTCCGCCGGCAATCCCGCCGATGATGATCCACCACAGCCAGCTATACGATTCGAGCATCGCGAATTCCCCTGTCCTGCGGAGCCGCGCATCTAACGCCTGTCCCGTCCTGCCGCCAAACGCACCTTTGCTGCCCAGGTGCCGCTGTTGGTCGAAAAAAGCTGGCGACGGGAAGGGAGCAGGTCTTTGTTGCGGCCAGTGACTTATTCGCGTAATACAGTTCGCATATCCACCGACGCCTCTCACGGGGTCGCAGCAGAAATATGTTGGAAATGAACCGGGAAACGCCGATCCACTCCTCCGAATCAGACACCCTCGTGGTGATCGACGACCGGGCGCGCAGGCGCAAGCGGATCGCGATCATCGGCGCGGCGCTGGTCTCGCTGGTCGCGATCATCCTGGCGCTGATGATGACCGGCGGCGAGAAGGAAGCGGCACCGGCCGGCGGACCGGGTGCCGGGCAGGGCCAGATCCCGACCGTTACCGTCATCGTTCCCGGCCGCACCTCGGTCGCTCGCGTCATCACCGCCAGCGGAGCGCTTGCCGCACGCCGCGACCAGCCGATCGGAGTTCCAGGTGAAGGCGGGCAGGTCGTCCGGGTACTGGTCGACGCGGGCAGCTGGGTGCGGCAGGGTCAGGTGCTCGCGACGATCGACCGGTCGGTGCAGGCCCAGGAGGCTTCGCAGCTCGCCGCTTCCGTCCAAGTGGCTCGGGCCGACGCGCAGCTTGCCCAGAACGAGCTGGAACGGGCCCAGGCGCTGGTCGGCCGCGGCTTCATTTCCAAGGCCGACGTCGACCGGAAGCTGGCCGCGCGCGACGCCGCCGCCGCCCGCGTGCGGGTCGCGCAGGCGCAGCTGAACGCCGCTCGGGCGCGGATCGGACGGCTCGACGTGCGCGCTCCGACCGCCGGCCTCATCCTCAACCGCAACGTCGAGGTCGGCCAGGTGGTTGGGCCGGGCTCCGGCGCACTGTTCCGGCTCGCGCTCGGAGGCGAGATGGAGATGCGCGCGCAGATCTCGCAGCAGGACATCGCCGGAATCAGTGTCGGAATGCCGGCAACCGTTACTCCGATCGGAACCGATCAGAGCGTGACGGGCCGGGTCTGGCAGGTCGCGCCGATCATCAACCCGCAATCGCGCCAGGGCGAAGTGCGGATCGCGATTCCCTATTCGGCCGGGATTCGTCCCGGAGGCTTCGCGGAGGCGAAGATCACCGCCGGCGCGACGACCGCCCCGCTGCTCCCGCAAAGCGCGGTGCTCAGCGATACGCGCGGCAATTACGTCTACATCATCAATGCGAAGAACGAGGTCGAGCGCCGCGACGTGAAGGTCGGCACCGTCGGCGACAACGGCGTGACGATCGCGGAGGGGCTCGCCGGGCAGGAGCGCGTAGTGCTGTCCGCCGGTCCGTTCCTCAACCCGGGGCAGAAGGTGAACCCGCGGCGGCAATCGCTCGCCACCGCGCTAGCGAACGAGTAGGCCGCAATGAATTTCCGCAACATTTCGGCGTGGTGCATCCGCAACCCGGTCCCGCCGATTGTCTTGTTCGTCCTGCTGTGTCTTGCCGGGCTGGTCTCCTTCAGCCGGATGCAGGTCAACAACAACCCGGACATCGACTTCCCCGCGGTCGAGGTGAACGTTTCCCAGCCTGGCGCGGCGCCCGCCGAGATGGAGATGCAGGTCACCCAGCGGATCGAGGCCGCGATACGGGGAGTGACCGGCGTGGACGAGATCAACAGCTCGATCCGCGAGGGCAACAGCAGCACCTTCGTCCAGTTCGAGATCGGCACCCCGACCGACCGCGCCGTCAACGACGTGCGCAACGCGATCGCGCAGGTGCGGAGCAACCTTCCCGACGGGATTCTCGAGCCGCAGGTCACGCGCGTCGACATCGCCGGCGACCCAATCTTCTTTGCGGCCGCCGAGACGACCGACATGACGCTGGAGGAGCTCAGCTGGTACATCGACAATACGCTCGCCAAGGAGCTGCTGTCTATCGAGGGAGTCGCCGCGGTCGAGCGGCTCGGCGGAGTGGACCGGCAGATTCGCGTGGTTCTCGACCCCGCGGCCCTGCAGGCCCAGGGTATCACCGCGGCGCAGGTCAACGCGCAGCTTAGGCAGAGCAACCTCAACGCGCCTGGCGGGCGCGCCGAGATCGCGGGCTCGGAACAGTCGGTCCGCGTGCTCGGCAACGCGCAGGACGCGTATGCGCTCTCGCAGGTCCAGATCGCGCTTCCCGGCGGCCGCTGGGTCAAGCTCGACGACCTCGGTGAAGTGAAGGACGGCTATTCCGAGCAGCGGACGATCGCAAAGATGGACGGCCGCCAGGCGGTCAGCTTCTCCGTGACCCGTTCCAAGGGCGCCTCGGAAGTCACGGTCTATGACGCGGTCTGGGAGAAGCTGCGCGAGGTCGAGAAGAACGACCCTCGCGTGCGCTACCGCGAAATCATCAACAACGTCGAATATACGAAGCAGCAGTATGAATCGGCGATGATGGGCCTGATCGAGGGCGCCATTCTCGCGGTCTTCGTGGTCTTCCTGTTCCTTCGCGACATGCGGGCGACGCTGATTTCGGCGCTCGCAATCCCGCTGTCGGCGATCCCGGCCTTCTGGTTCATGAGCCTGATGGGGATCACCCTCAACGGCCTGTCGCTGCTCGCGCTCAGCCTCGTCGCCGGCGTCCTGGTCGACGACGCGATCGTCGAGATCGAGAACATCGTCCGCCACATGCGCATGGGCAAATCGGGCTACCAGGCAGCAATCGACGCCGCCGACGAGATCGGCCTGGCGGTCGTTGCCACGACCATGGCAATCGTCGCGGTGTTCCTGCCCGTCGCCCTGATGCCGGGAATCTCCGGACAGTTCTTCAAGGCCTTCGGCTTCACCGTCGTCATCGCCGTGCTGATGAGCCTTCTGGTCGCGCGAATGATCACGCCGCTGATCGCTGCCTATTTCCTGCGCGCCAAGGGCGTTCAGCCGCACGCGTCGGGCTGGGTGATGGACAAGTATATGGCGACGCTGCGCTGGAGCCTCGACCACAGCAAGGCGGACGCGCTGCGCAAGTCGCTTCCGGCGGTACGCAGCCGGATCGCCTATCTGGGCGTCGGCATCCTGCTCCTCGTCCTGTGCCTCGTCGCCTTCGTCGCAGGCCTGATGATCGGAATGCAGGTCCTGTCGCTGGCCGAATTCCTGCCGAAATTCCTGACGATGGTGCTTGCGCTCGCGCTGGGGTCGGCTGCGGCCTACGGCGCTGGAAAGGCCCTCGGCTTCCTGTCGCGCAAGATCGGGGGGAACATCGAGAACATGGTCGCCCACTGGAGTGCCTGGTTCGGCGACCACCGGATCCGCATGGTCGGCGCGGGCTTCGGCGCGTTTGCGCTGACCATCGTCGCCTTCTCCACGCTGTCGATGACTTTCCAGCCGCCGCTCAATCTCGATTTCTCGAGGATCAGCGTGAGCCTGCCGCCGGGGGCGACGCTTCGGCAGACCGAGGCGGTGATCGACCGCGCCGCCGAGATCGTGAAACAAGACCCCGACGTGGACCGCGTCTACGAGCGCATCTTCGTTGGCAGCGGGTTCCTCAACATCGGCCTCAAGCAGGACCGTGAGCAGACGAGCACCGAGTTTGAGCGCAAGTGGACGCCGGCACTCGCCGCAATCCCCGATGCGCGCGTGAGCTTCATGAGCCAGGGCGGCGGCGGCCCGGGTGCCGCGCCGCGCGACATCATGCTCTATCTCGGGAGCGACAACCCCGAGCTGCTTGAGGCGACCGCGAACAAGATCGCGCACGAGATGGAAACCCTGCCGGAACTCCGCGCTCCGCGCGTGGCGGGCGACCTCGAACGGCCAGAAATCGTCATCAAGCCGCGCTTCGACCTGGCCGCAGACCTGGGCGTGACGACGGCGGCGCTCAGCCAGACGATCCGGATCGCGACGATGGGCGACATCGAGCAGAACAGCGCCAAGTTCTCGCTGGCCGACCGCCAGGTGCCGATCGTCGTCTCGCTTCCCGAAAGCGCCCGCAGCGACCTCGCAACGCTCGAGAACCTGCCCGTGCCGACCGCGTCGGGCGGGTCGGTGCCGCTGAAATCGGTCGCTGAGATCGGCTTCGGAGCAGGGCCGACGACGGTCCAGAGGACCAATCAGATCCGGCGGATCGTGGTCGGTGCGGACCTGGCGCCGGGGCTGGTGTCGGGTGACGTATGGCCCAAGATCAACCAGCTTCCGACCGTCAAGACTATGCCGCGCGGGGTGAGCAAACTGAACTTGGGCGACCAGAAGTGGCAGGCCGAACTGCTCTATTATTTCATGATCGCTCTGCTCTCCGGCGTGCTGCTGGTGTTCGCGGTGCTGGTGCTGCTCTACCGGCGGTTCCTGTCGCCGTTCGTCAACATGGGCTCGCTGCTTCTCGCGCCGCTCGGCGCCGCGCTTGCGCTCCATGTTACCGGCAACCCGGTCTCGCTTCCGGTGCTGATCGGAATCCTGATGCTGTTCGGGATCGTCGCCAAGAACTCGATCCTGCTGGTCGATTTCGCGGTCGAGATGATCAACCAGGGCATGCCTCAGGACGAAGCGATCGCCGAGGCCGGGCACAAGCGCGCCCAGCCGATCGTCATGACGACCGTCGCGATGGTCGCGGGCATGCTTCCGATCGCCATGTCGCTTGCCGGGGACGCGAGCTGGCGCGCTCCGATGGGGGTAACCGTGATCGGCGGCCTCATCTTCTCGACCATCCTGACGCTTCTGCTGGTGCCGGCCTATTTCAGCCTGGCGACCGACATGGAGCATTGGTTCGGTCGGCATTTCACCCGGCTGGTCGGGGGCGACGCCCACAAGGTTCACGCGAGCGCTGTGCCGGCGGAGTGATTCCGCGCGAAGCGCCCGCTATGGCGGGCCCATGACTCCGGCCGCCCTCGCCAGGTTCAACCCCGCCCAGCCCGGCGCAACGGGCATGAAGATCGTCGCCACCGGCCTTCTGGTCGTCATGGCGGCCCTGTTCTTCGCAACCCGCGCGCTCGAGCCCGCTTATCCCTGGCTCGCCTGGGTCAAGGCTTTCGCCGAGGCGGCGATGGTCGGCGGGCTCGCCGACTGGTTCGCCGTGACGGCGCTGTTCCGCCATCCGCTCGGCCTTCCGATCCCGCACACCGCCATTATCCCGAGGAACAAGGACCGCATCGGCGAAGCGCTCGCCAATTTCATCAACGAGCATTTCCTGGTTCCCTCGGTGGTCGCTCGGCGGATGCGTAACATCGATATTGCCGGCGCCGCGGGCCGCTTCCTGAGGACCCCGGCCGGCGAGGGGACGAGGATCCGCCAGGGCGCCTCGCGGCTGATCGCCGACATTTTCGAAGGTCTCGACGACGAGCGGCTCGGAGGGATCGTCAAGGGCGCGATCGCTTCCCGTGTCCAGAAGATGGAGGTGTCGCCGCTGCTCGGCCACGCGCTCGCCTCGGCGATCAACGAGGACCGGCACGTGCCGATGCTCGAGGCGGCGATTCGCTGGATGGCCCGCGCGCTCGACGCGAACGAGGAGCTGATCCGCGAGATGGTCCACAAGAAGGCGAGCTGGGTCCTCAAGCTCGCCGGCCTCGACTACCGGCTCGCCGACGCGATCATCGACGGGCTTCGCAAGCTCACGACCGAGATGTCGACCGACCCCGCGCACCCGGTTCGACTCAAGGTCGAGGAAGCGCTGGCGAAGCTCGCCAACGACCTCCAGACCAATCCCGACACGCGCGCGCGCGTGGAGGACATGAAGGAGCAATTGCTCGCCAACCGCTCGGTCGCGCTGTGGATCGACACGCTCTGGCAGAAGGGGCGGGAGGCGATCATCCGCGCCGCCCGCAACCCGGACGCGGCGATGGCCGGACGGCTGGGCGAGCTGCTCAAGGCGATGGGCACGTCGCTTGAGCAGGACTCGCGGATCCGTGCCGCGATCAACCAGTTCGTCCGCCGCGCGGCCGCGGGAATGGCGCAGAGCTACGGAAGCTCGATCGTCAAGCTCGTGTCGGAGACGATTCGCAGCTGGGACGCGCGCACCGTCACCGAACGGCTAGAGGCGGCGGTCGGGCGCGACCTTCAATATATCCGGATCAACGGCACGCTGGTCGGCGGGCTCGTCGGGGTCATCATCCACGCGCTTGATTCCCTCTAAGGAACGCCATGCCGATGCGGTTTCCTTCCCTTTGCCGAAGCTTTTTGCCATGCGCTCGGGCATGACGACGCCGCAGCCAATCCGTGGAATGCAGAGCCTGCTGGGCGAGGACGCCGACCGCATGGCTGCGGTCGTCGCGGCGTTCGACAAGGTGCGCCGACTGTTCGGCTTCCAGCGGGTCGAGGTCCCAGTACTCGAGCACACGTCCGTGTTCGCCCGGACCATCGGCGAGACCACCGATGTCGTCGCCAAGGAGATGTACACGTTCGAGGACCGCAGCGGCGATTCGGTCACGCTGAGGCCCGAGTTCACCGCCGGAATTTGCCGCGCCTATCTGAGCGAAGGATGGCAGCAACATGCGCCGCTGAAGGTCGCGACCCACGGGCCGGCTTTCCGCTACGAGCGGCCGCAGAAGGGCCGGTTCCGCCAGTTCCACCAGCTCGACGCCGAGATCATCGGCGCCGCGGAGCCGGCCGCCGACGTCGAGCTGCTGAGCCTTGGAAGCCAGCTGCTCGACGAGCTCGGGATCGGCGAGGGCGTGATCCTGCAGCTCAACACGCTTGGCGACCCGGCGACCCGCGAAGCCTGGCGCGCTTCCCTGGTCGACTACTTTCAGGCGCACCGTGATCGGCTGTCCGAGGACAGCAAGGCGCGGCTCGAGCGCAACCCCTTGCGCATCCTCGACAGCAAGGACGCGCGCGACAAGGCGATCTGCGAGGGCGCGCCGGGGGTCGATGAGTATTTGACAGCCGAGGCGGCCGACTTCTTCGCGGCGGTGACCGCGGGGCTGGACGCGGCCGGCGTGCGCTGGGAACGCGCTCCCCGGCTGGTGCGCGGGCTCGACTATTACCGCCACACGGCGTTCGAGTTCGTCACCGACCGGCTGGGGGCGCAGGGCACGGTCATCGCGGGCGGGCGCTACGACGGGCTGGTCGAAACGCTTGGCGGTTCCCACACGCCGGCGGTCGGCTGGGCCGCCGGGATCGAGCGGCTGGCGATGATGATCGTCGCTCCGGAGCGTGAGAGGCCGGACGCGATGCTGGTGCCGATCGGCGAGCGGGCCGAAGCAGAAGCGCCGCGGCTCCTGGCCGAGCTTCGCCGTCGCGGCCTGGCGGCCGACATGGCCTATCGTGGGAACATGAAGAAGCGCCTCGCCAAGGCGGATGCGTCGGGCGCAAGGTATGCGCTGATCTTCGGCGACGACGAACTGGATCGCGGCGAGGCACAGGTGAAGGACCTCCAGTCCGGCGAGCAGACGAGCGTTGCGATCGACCGGGTCGCGGAGGCTGTTCGCGCGTGATGAAGATTTCGTCGGAACGTATCGCGTCGATCGAGGCGCGCAAGCAGGAGCTCGCCGAGGCGATGGCCCGCGGCGACCTGTCGCCTGATGAGTTCGTCAAGCTGTCGAAGGACTATGCGGCGATCGAGCCGGTCGCGGCTGCGGCGCGCGAGGTGCGCAGGCTTCGCGCCGAGCTCGATGTCCTGAACGGAATGCTGCACGACCCCGACGCAGAAGCCGAGCTCAAGGAAATGGCCGAGCACGAGGTCGAGGAAATCAAGCGGCGGCTTCCCGAGGCCGAGCGCGCGCTCGCCCTCAGGTTGCTTCCGCGCGACGCGGCGGACGCGCGCGCAGCCATGCTCGAGGTTCGCGCCGGGACCGGCGGCGACGAGGCAGCGCTGTTCGCCGGCGACCTGCTGCGCATGTACCAGCGCTATTCGGAATCGCAGGGGTGGCGGTTCGAGCTCATCTCCGCGAATGCATCCGAGCTTGGCGGCTACAAGGAGGCGATCGCGTCGATCCACGGGGCCGGCGTCTTCGCCAGGCTGAAGTTCGAGAGCGGCGTGCACCGGGTGCAGCGCGTGCCGGTGACCGAGGCGGGCGGGCGCATCCACACGTCGGCGGCGACCGTCGCCGTCCTTCCGGAAGCCGAGGAAGTGGACGTCCAGATCGACGAGAAGGACTTGAGGATCGACGTCTACCGTTCATCCGGCCCGGGTGGGCAGTCGGTCAACACGACCGACAGCGCCGTGCGGATCACGCACCTTCCAACCGGGCTCGTCGTCATCCAGCAGGACGAAAAGTCGCAGCACAAGAACAAGGCCAAGGCCCTGAAGGTGCTGCGTACGCGGCTGTTCGAGCTGGAGCGCGAGCGGGTGGCGAGCGAGCGCGCGGGAGCGCGCAAGTCGATGGTCGGCTCCGGCGACCGGTCGGAACGGATTCGCACTTATAATTTCCCCCAGGGGCGCGTGACCGATCACCGCATCAACCTGACGCTGCACAAGCTCGACGCGATCCTGGAGGGGCCGGGGCTGGGCGAGCTGATCGACGCCCTGATCGCGGAGGACGAGGCGCAGAGGCTGGCGGGGCTGGAGGATGCTTGAAGCCCGGGCGTCCGAGCAGCGAGGATTCAAGCATTGAAGCCAGTAGCCCGGGCGCTGGCTGAGGCCACGCGCCAGCTTTCCGAGACCAGTGATACGCCCCGGCTCGATGCAGAGCTGCTGATGGCTGAGGCGCTGCACATCGACCGCGACCGATTGATCCTCGATCCGCCGGACCGGGAGCCGCCAAAACGCTTCTGGACGATGGTGAAGCGGCGCAAGAAAGGCGAGCCGGTCGCCTATATTACCGGGCGCCGCGCTTTCTGGAACATCGAGCTCCACGTCGGGCCAGGCGTGCTGATCCCGAGGCCCGACAGCGAGGTGCTGATCGCCTCGGCGATCGCCCATTTCGAAGGACGCGAGGGGCCCAAGCGGATCCTCGATCTTGGCACGGGCCCGGGCACGCTCCTCCTGGCCGCGCTGGACCTGTGGCCCGAGGCTACGGGACTTGGCATCGATTCCTCGCGGCGGGCGCTCTCTTACGCCTCGGCGAACGCGCGCCGGCTTGGCTTCGAGAAGCGCGCCAAGTTCAAGATGGGTGATTGGGCGAAGGGTGTCGACGAGAGGTTCGACCTCGTCCTCTGCAACCCGCCCTATGTCGCCGAGGACGACAAGCTGGAGCCGACAGTCGCCGAGCACGAGCCGGAAGAAGCGTTGTTCGCGGGGCCTGAGGGGCTGGATTCGATCCGTCTTCTGGCGCCCGAGATCCCGCGGCTGCTCGCCCCCGCCGGCCTTGCCGGGATCGAGATCGGCGCCACGCAAGGCAAGGCGGCGCTCGCCCTGCTCGAGCGCGACGGGCTCAAGGGGAGGTTAGCCCAGGACTTCGGCAACCGTGACCGGGCCGTGCTGCTCACATGGGGTTGAGCGGAATTTGCTTGGAATATCGGCCAATCGGCACTACATCCATGTTCAGGACCGGGTCCGCTTAAGCGGGAGATGACCTTGGCGATCCCCGTCCTACCCCCGATGCAATCGGCCGTTCGCTAGGCATTACGCCCGGGCCGGAACGATAAGGCAAAGCTGCGCGACGCGCAGCCTGCGGGCACGAAGGAACGGGGGGCGAGCTTCTATTGTACAAGGAAGTGGCCATTTGATCAGCAATCGACAGGGCGGCCGCAGGCGCGGCCGCGGGGGACAGAGGGGCCAGAGCCTCGGCGGCAACCGGCAGGACAACCGCCAGCGCGGCAACGCCGCCCAGCTTCTCGAGAAGTATAAGAACCTCGCCCGCGACGCGCAGCTCGCCGGCGATCGGGTCCAGGCGGAATATTACCTGCAATATGCGGACCATTATTTCCGCGTTCTCGGGGAGAGCCGCGCGCGGTTCGAGGACCAGCGCCGTCAGCGCGGTGACGAGCCCGCCGAAGAGAGCGAGACCGAAGAGGAAATGGTCGAGGCAGCCGAAGAGGACCGCCCGGAGCCGGAGACCCGGCGGCCGCGCGGGAACGGCCGCGACCGCTCGTCTCGCAACGGCATGGCGCAGGAAGATATCGAAGAGGTCCAGGACGAGCGAATCGCCTTTGAAGCACTTCCCCCGGCGATCGGCCAGGACACCGGCGAGGACGAAGAGCCTGCCCCGAAGCCGCGACGCCGGACCCGCCGTGTTCGCTCCGACGACGACGAGGCGGACATCGCTCCGGCTGCCTGACGGCAGAAACAACCTTCAGCTTGCGGCCCGCCCGAAAGGCGGGCCGTTTTCTTTCGAGCTTCTAGGCGATCTCGTCGACCGGTCGCGGGCGATGATTTTCGTCGAGCGCGACGAAGGTGAACAGGCCCTCGGTGACCTTGATGTCGGTGGCGCCGCGATCGCGGGTGGCGACGACCTCGACCCGGACCCGCATGGAGGTGCGCCCCACGCGCTCGACGTGCGCATAAACGGAGATCAGGTCGCGCAGGTGGATCGGGGTGATGAACTTCATGCCTTCGATCGCGACCGTCGCCACGGGCCCGTTCGCGCGCCGAGAGGCGACGATGCCGCCGGCTATGTCCATCTGGCTGAGCACCCACCCGCCGAAGATATGGTTGTTGGCATTGATGTCGGTGGGTCCCGGCACGACCCGGAGGATCGGCTCCCGGTTGAAATCCGTCATTCCTTCTCCCTGGATTTATCGCCCGGGCCGGCCGCCGAATCGTCGTGCCCGCTCGAAGAGCTCAGGAACACGAGCATCATCAGCCCAGTGCCGAGCAGCACGGTGAGCCCGGCGCCGAGCGCGGTGGCGATCAGCGCATGAACGTTGATTCCCTCGTCGCCGATCGCGACCAGGAGCACAGCCGCCGCGGCGACCGCGATGGACAGAAGCGCGGCCCACTTCATCCCTCGCCGGAAACGCAGGAGCACGGTTTCGTGGGGGGCGGGAGGCGGGCTGGCAGAGGGCATCGCGCCTTCCCTTTGGTCGCCGTTGGTGACACTATCAAGCCCGGTCCAACGGATCGGGAGTCGCTGCAGATGACCATCCAGTCGATCCTCGCGGATAAAGGCGGCGATGTTCACACGATCGGCGCCAAGGAGCCCGTGTCGCGCGCGGTCGCCCTGCTCGGCGAAAAGAGAATCGGTGCGCTTCCCGTCGTCGGCGACGGGCATATCCTCGGCATCATGTCGGAACGCGACGTCATCTACTGCCTGCGCGACCATGGCGCGGACGCCCTCAACTGGCCCGTGTCGGAAGTGATGACCTCTCCCGCCATCACCGCCGAGCCTTCGACGCCGGTGCTCGCCGCGATGGCGATGATGACCGAGCGCAGGATTCGCCACCTCCCCGTGGTTTCGGGGGGAGATTTGGTCGGGATCGTGTCGATCGGCGACCTCGTCAAATACCGGATGGATCGGATAGAGCAGGAGGCCGAAGCGCTCCGCTCATACATCCAGAGCGCCTGAAAAAATCAACATTGCCAGTGGCTTGTTCCCCTTGAACGGGGGCGATCACTCCCTATTTTCCTAATGCGCCGCCGGCCTTCTGGCCGGCGGCGTTCCAAGCGGAAACGGTTTTTTGGCACATTGGGGCAAAAAGCCCGTTGACGCGCTGAAGGGTCGCACATATATGGCCTCCAGCGACGGCGGCGGCCCCCAGCGGGTCGGCGACCGTTTCGCGCCTCTTCTTAGTCGGTACAACC
This sequence comes from Alphaproteobacteria bacterium, assembly GCA_046566245.1. GTDB lineage: Bacteria > Pseudomonadota > Alphaproteobacteria > Sphingomonadales > Sphingomonadaceae > Sphingomicrobium. The sequence goes on from JBKHXB010000015.1 coordinate 38,392, forward strand.
GATGCCCGGAACCAATCGAACCGGGGGAGGATGCGCGTCGGCTCTTTGACATTGTCGGTTTAGATGAAGGGACATGTGGGCGGCGGCCCGGTCTCCCGGAGCCTCTGGGTTCGGGCAGATCGGTCAAATTCAAGCCGTTCCAAGGGTTCCCATCAAAGTAGTACTTTGATGGGGTGACCCTCATGTCCTCATACGCAAACACACCAGTTTGTATATTTGTGCAGGAACGGCTCCCAGAGATGCCGGTCTTTGCTTCGCGTATTCCCGCGGGGCGATGATCGTACATCAACTTGAGAGTTTGATTCTGGCTCAGAACGAACGCTGGCGGCATGCCTAACACATGCAAGTCGAACGAGACCTTCGGGTCTAGTGGCGCACGGGTGCGTAACGCGTGGGAATCTGCCCTTAGGTTCGGAATAACTCAGGGAAACTTGAGCTAATACCGGATGATGACTTCGGTCCAAAGATTTATCGCCTATGGATGAGCCCGCGTCGGATTAGCTAGTTGGTGGG
>JBKHXB010000016.1:0-38251 GCA_046566245.1 Alphaproteobacteria bacterium
GCGCCTGTTCCGTCCCTCCGGAGTTGAGGACTTCGAAGCGCTCGAGCGGGTCGGCGAACGCGCGTGGGCCCTTCACGACAAGCCGGACGCTGGGCTGTGGGAGCTTCGCACAAGGCAGGCCGTCCACACCTATTCGGCGGCCATGTGCTGGGCGGCCTGCGACCGCCTCGCCAATGCCGCCGGCGTGTTGGGCCTGGAGGACCGGGCGGAGCTGTGGGCGGCACGCGCCGACCATGTTCGCAAGCATATCGAAGAGGCGGCTTGGCGACCCGAACTCGACAGTTTGTCCGCGGTGTTCGATGGCGACGCGCTGGACGCCAGCCTGATTCAGCTTCTCGACCTGCGCTTGTTCTCGCCCGACGATCCGCGCTTCCAGGGCACCCTTCGCGCCGTCGAAGAGGGGCTGAGGCGCGGTTCGTACATGCTTCGCTATGCGGCTGAGGACGATTTTGGGATGCCGGTGACCGCCTTCAACGTGTGCACCTTCTGGCTGATCGAAGCGTTGCACGCCACAGGTCGGACGAACGATGCGCGCGCACTGTTCGAGGAGATGCTTGAAAGGAGGACGCCGGCAGGCCTGCTTTCGGAGGACATCGACCCGCAAACGGGCGAGCTTTGGGGCAACTATCCGCAGACTTATTCGCTTGTAGGTTTGATCAACTGCGCAGTTCTTTTGAGCAAACCATGGAGTGCGATCCGATGAGCCGCCTGATCGTCATCTCCAACCGGGTGACGGCTGCCACTGGAGAGCTGTCCGGCGCGCATGGGGGACTGGCTGTCGCCCTGACCGCGGCCCTCAAGCAGAACCGCGGCCTCTGGTTTGGCTGGTCCGGAGAGCAGACCGACGAATTCACGGGCCAGATCAACTTCAAGCGCGAAGCGGGCGTCACAACCGCGACGATCGACCTCGAAGAGCAGGACATCGAGGAATATTACAACGGCTATGCGAACCGGACGCTGTGGCCCCTGTTCCACTACCGGATAGACCTTGCGGAATACGAGCGGGAGTTTGCCGGCGGCTATCAGCGCGCAAACCAGAGATTTGCCGAGACCGTCTATCCCTTGGTCGAACCGGAAGACGCCATCTGGGTCCAGGACTATCACCTGATTCCTCTCGGCGCCGAGCTACGGAAGCTCGGATGCCGCAACCGCATCGGTTTCTTCCTTCACATACCCTGGCCCCCAAGGCGCCTGCTTCTGACGCTGCCGGAAGCGCAGGACCTCGTCCGGACGATGTTCGCCTACGACGTCATCGGTTTCCATACCGAGGAGTGGCTTCAGTCCTTTTGCGACTTCGCGACCGCGGAACTCGGTGCCCGCGTTGAAGGAGAAATCCTTCACGTCGAGGGACGGCGGATCCGGATCATAGCCTGCCCGATCGGGATCGACGCGAAGGAGTTCGGCGAGTTGGTGGAAAGCGAAGCCGCCAGGCGGATGTGCGATGCGATGACCATCAGCGCCAACAAGCGCCGGATGATCGTCGGGGTCGACCGGCTCGACTACAGCAAGGGGCTGGAGGAACGCTTCCTCGGTTACGAGCGGTTCCTGGTGGAGCATCCGGAGGAGCGCAAGGAAGTGTTTCTGCTGCAGATCGCGCCGCCATCGCGCGAAGCAGTAGAAACATACCAGCGCATCCGTTCCAGCCTGGAAGGCCTTTCGGGGCGAATTAACGGCGAGCACGCCGACCTCGACTGGGTGCCGATCCGTTACGTGAACCGGAACTACCCGCGCGAGGTCCTTGCAGGGGTTTATCGCGCGGCGAAGATCGCCCTCGTTACGCCTCTTCGCGATGGGATGAACCTGGTCGCGAAGGAGTTTATCGCCGCGCAGGACCCGGACGACCCGGGAGTCCTCATCCTTTCGCGCTTCGCCGGCGCGGCCACGCAGCTGAAGGATGCGCTACTCGTGAACCCTCACAGCGCGGAAGAGATCGCTGATGCGATCAGGACCGCCTTGCGAATGCCGCTCGAGGAACGGATCGCCCGTTGGGAGCGGATGCGTGCCAACGTCATCGAGCAGGACGTTGTCTGGTGGCGTCAGCGATTCACCGAAGCACTGATGTCTGCGCCGGCCCAGCTCCAATCAAAGGCCGTTGAGCTACAGAAGTGACGAGTGGCTACTCGAGGTAAGTCGGCTGGAAGCTTGCGATCCGGCGAAGCTCCGCCCAGTCAGGGAATGAGATTTCGCGGCCGTTGCGCTCGATCAGGCCTTGCCGCTCGAGGTCGGCAAAAACGCGGTTCACGTTGACGGACGTCTGGCCGGTGATGTCGGCGATCTGCTGCTGGGTAAACGGGTTGACCATTCGCTCCCGCTCTCCGTCGACACCGGCGCGAGTCGCCGTTTCGCACAGCAGGTGGGCGACCCTGGCGACGGAATCGCGCCGGCCGCAATTGACCAACCACTCGTAACCGATCGCCTCGTTGCGCTGGATCAGCTTCCAGAAGAAGCGCTGCATTTCCGGGAATCGCTCGACGATCGGATCGAAATCCTCAGCCCTGCCGACCATGACTTCGCTCTTGACGATTGCCTGAACGCCATAGCTGGCATGGCCCTCGCGGGGCAGGATTCCTTCGCCCGGGAAGCGGAGCGCGACAATCTGGCGGCGGCCGGACCCGTCGGTCTTGAACTTCGCGAGAATCCCCGATCGAACGAACATGACTTCATCGCGCAGGGCGCCGGGCTCCCGGAACGGGCGCTTCGGGTCAACATGAATGACCCGATGGGGCATGTCCTCGAGGATTTGCGCAAGATCGGGAGAGAGCCCAGCCGCTATCAGCGTTTCTTTCAACGACACTCGCGGTGCGGCCGCGGCTCTGGGCCTGCGACTCGGTTGCATGGCATTCTCCCCATCTCAACAATGAGCCTGATCTTGGCAGTTAGCAAGCCGAAACGACTGCCTGGCATTATGAAAGGAATTGAAACATCAACTTAAGTTTATCCCGCATTTCTATGAGTTCGGTGGGCTCGAGAGCATGTCCCGATTTCAGGTCGGGAGGGCCGGGCCAGCCGTGGTCAGCAAAGGACCGCCCCATCCAGACGCGCGGTTCGGAATAGCGCGGTATAATGTGGAAATGTACATTCGGGTCAACCATCATCAGCATTAAATAATTGATGCGCTCGTATCGGCAAAAGCGTGCCAGCGCCGACTCGATCGTTCTGATCGCCAAACCCTGTTCCGCAAAGGCTTCGTCGGGCAATTGGGAATAAGCCGTCCAGTCTCCCCTTGCGCAGAGCACCAGCGATCCCAATGTCACCTGCGCCGGGCGGACAAGGACGGCCCAGTGCCGCCATTCCCGAACCAAGGTATCCGGATAGCCGAATTTCAGCAGGGTCGGGTTGGTCATCCGTTCGTCCACTCGGGTTGCGTTCAGGGGTCTCCAATCCTAAGGAGCGCGCGCGGTTTGGGAATGCTTCCTTGGCCGTTCCATGGCGATCGTAGCTCAGCTGGTTAGAGCACTGGTTTGTGGTACCAGGGGTCGTGGGTTCAAGTCCCATCGGTCGCCCCATTTTTTTGTAAGCGGACCGACCCAACAAGATGAAGACGCCCTGGGGCTTCCCCGATTTCGACGCACACGAGATCCTTCATTTCGTCGAGCAGCCCGAGTGCGGGCTGAGGGCGATCATCGCCATCCATTCGACCCACTTGGGGCCGGCCGCGGGCGGCGCCCGCTTTTGGCATTATGACGATCCGGCCGATGCCCTGACCGACGCACTCAGGCTTTCGCGGGGGATGAGCTACAAGAACGCGATGGCCGGGCTTCCGCTGGGCGGCGGCAAGTCGGTGATCCTGGCCCCACCAGACCGGCACAAGTCGCCCGAGCTGCTCGCCGCGTTCGGCAAGGCTGTCGACGCGCTTTGCGGCCGCTACGTGACCGCCGAGGACGTGGGAATGAGCGTCCGCGACATGGTCGAGGTCAGCCGCCAGACCAAATTCGTCGCCGGCCTTCCCTCGGAGGGCAAGGACGTCGGCGGCGATCCCGGGCCCCACACCGCTCTAGGCGTGTTTCTCGGCATCAAGGCCGCGGTGCGGCGCGCGCTCGGCAAGGAAAGCGTCGCGGGGCTGCACATCGCGATCCAGGGCGCCGGGAGCGTCGCCACCGGGGTTGCGATGCACGCCGCGAACGAAGGCGCGAAGCTGTCGATCGCGGACGTCGACGAGGAGAAGGCGAAAAAGCTCGCGGGGCTCAGCAACGCGACGGTCGTCAGTCCGGACGAAGTGCTGTTCCTCGACGCGGACGTCGTCAGCCCCAACGCGCTTGGCGCCATTCTTAACGAGCGAAGCATTGCGAAACTGAGAACGCCGATCGTTGCTGGCGGGGCCAACAACCAACTCGCGACGCCCGCCGACGGCGCCTTCGTCCACGAGAGGGGAATCCTCTACGCACCCGACTACGTGATCAACGCCGGCGGGATCATCAACGTTTGCACCGAATATCTTGGAGACGGCGACGCGAGCCTAGTCCGCGAGCGGATCGAAGGCATTCCGACCCGTCTCGAGCAGATCTGGTCGGAAAGCGCAGCGACCGGCCGCGACCCCGCCGCGGTCGCCGATGCCATGGCGCAGCGGCTCATCGGCAGGGCCTGACGAGCGCCGCAAGTTGAGGCACCGCCTGCTCGACGGTGCCCGAACGTTCCGCAAGCTCCTAGAAGCTGATCGGCTCGAACGGCAGGTCGAGCGCTTCCGCGACAGCCTGGTGGCGGATTTTGCCGCCCGACACGTTAAGGCCATTGGCGAGGTGCGGATCGCTCCGCATCGCTTCTTCGGCCCCCATGTTCGCGATCTTTAGGACGAAGGGAAGGGTCACGTTGTTGAGCGCGAAAGCCGAGGTCCTGGCAACCGCGCCAGGCATATTGGCGACGCAATAATGGATGATCCCGTCCACCTCGTAGACCGGGTCTGCGTGAGTTGTTGGATGGCTCGTTTCGAAGCAACCGCCCTGGTCGATGGCGATGTCGACGAGGACCGACCCGCGCTTCATCGTCTTGAGCATGTCGCGCGTGACGAGCTTCGGCGCCGCCGCACCGGGCACGAGCACCGCGCCGATCACCAGCTCAGCCTTTTCGACGGCCTTGGCGATCGCCGCGCGCGAAGCGTAGGCGGTCTTGATCTGGCTCGAGAAAAACATGTCCAGCTCGGCCAGCCGCTCCATGTTGATGTCGTAGATGGTGACATCGGCGCGCATCCCCACGGCCATTTGCGCCGCGTTGACGCCTGCCACTCCGCCGCCGAGGATCGCGACCTTGGCCGGAGCGACGCCGGGCACCCCGCCCAGCAGGACGCCCCGGCCGCCCTGTTCCTTTTCCAGATAATGGGCGCCGACCTGGACCGACATCCGACCCGCGACCTCGCTCATCGGCTTCAGGAGGGGAAGGGCGCCCGAGTTGGACGTGACCGTCTCATAGGCGATGCAGGTCGCGCCCGATTCCATTAGGCCCACCGCCTGCGGCTTGTCCGCTGCGAGGTGCAGGTAGGTGAAGAGGATGTGGCGCGGCTCGAGCAGATCGATCTCTGCCGCCTGCGGCTCCTTCACCTTCACGATCATGTCGCTGGAAGCAAAGACCTCCTGTGCCGTTCCAACGATCTCGGCCCCCGCCTTCTTGTAGGCGGAATCAGGACAGTCGATGCCGCTGCCGGCGCGAGTTTCAACGAACACCTGGTGACCGGCGGCGACCAGCTCGGAGACGGACGCCGGGGTCAGGCCCACCCGAAACTCATTGTTCTTGATTTCCTTGGGCACCCCAATTCGCATTGTCTCGTAGCTCCGAAAATTGTTCAGCGGGGCGGCCTATAGACGGGGATTTCGCGCTTGTCCGCACTCATTGCGGGGCCAACACGCGGGTGCTAGGGCGCGACCCCCAAGGTCGATCGCCGTAAGGGCAGGAATGAGCATAACCGCGACGGGCGCGCCAGTTACCGAGCCAGAGCAGGAAGCCCAGCACGCGCACGCCCAGGGGTCGCTCGCAAAGCTGGCCGTCGGCGCGATCGGCGTCGTCTACGGCGATATCGGCACCAGCCCGATCTACGCGTTCCGCGAAACCTTCGCCGGCCATCACAAGCTGATGCCCGACGCGCTGCACATCTACGGCGTGCTCAGCCTGATCTTCTGGTCGATGATGATCATCGTCACCTTCAAGTACCTGACGGTGATCATGCGCGCCGACAACAAGGGCGAGGGCGGCAGCCTGGCGCTGCTCGCTTTGATCAACCGCTCGCTCGAGGGACGGGCGAAATGGACGGGCGGGATCGTGCTGCTGGGCGTCTTCGCGACCGCGCTCTTCTACGGCGATTCGATGATCACGCCGGCCATTTCGGTGCTTTCTGCAGTCGAGGGACTGACGACGGTCAACGCTGGGCTGGAGCCCTATGTGATCCCGCTTGCGATCGGGATCCTCGTCGGCCTGTTCGCCATTCAATCGCGCGGCACGGCCAAGGTCGGGAACCTGTTTGCGCCGATCATGCTGATCTATTTCCTGACGCTGGCGACGCTGGGCATCTTCCACATCGTCGAACACCCGGCCGTCCTCTTCGAGACGCTGAACCCCTGGAACGCGATCGAATTCTTCCTCGACGACCCGTTGCCCGCCTTCATCGCGATGGGCTCGGTCGTTCTCGCCGTCACGGGCGCCGAGGCGCTTTACTCGGACATGGGCCATTTCGGCCGCAACCCGATCCGCGTTTCCTGGCTGTGCTTTGTCATGCCGGCCCTGCTCCTCAACTACATGGGACAAGCGGCGATGCTCCTGTCTCAGGCGCCCGAGCAGGCGCTGGAAACGGTCAAGAACCCGTTCTTCTATCTTGCGTCCGAGAGTTTCCGGCTGCCGCTGGTGCTGCTTGCGACCGCGGCCACGATTATCGCCAGCCAGGCGGTGATCTCGGGCGCCTTCTCGGTTACCCAGCAGGCGATCCAGCTCGGCTTCATCCCGCGCCTCAGAATCAGCCACACGAGCGAGAGCGCGAAGGGCCAAATCTACATCCCGATCGTCAACTGGGGCCTGCTGACGATGGTGATCCTGCTGGTCCTGATCTTCGGCTCCTCGTCCAACCTCGCGGCCGCCTACGGGATCGCCGTGACCGGCGCGATGATGATCGACGCGATCCTTATCGCGGTCGTTCTTCTCTATTTGTGGAAGTGGAACCGGTTGCTCGTCTTCTCGATGCTCGCCCTGTTCTTCGTCATCGATGGCCTTTACCTCGGTGCGAACCTTCTGAAGATACCCGACGGCGGCTGGTTCCCGCTGCTCGTGGGCATCATCGCCTTCACGCTGCTGACGACCTGGGCGCGCGGGCGGCAGCTGATGATCGCGCGCATGAACGAGGCGTCCCTGCCGATCAGCGTGTTCATCAAGTCGGCCTCCGCGAGTGCCGCTCGAGTGCCCGGGACTGCCGTGTTCATGACGACGTCGATGACTGGCGTGCCGCACGCGCTGCTCCACAATCTCAAGCACAACAAGGTCCTGCACGAGCGCATCATTCTTCTTACAGTCCGGATCGAGGACATTCCCTTCGTCCACGACGAGGAGCGGGCGATGACAGAGGATTATGGCTCGGGCTTCTACCGGGTGATCCTGCGCTACGGCTTTATGGAGGAAGTCGACGTTCCGGCTGCGCTTGCTCAGATCAAGGGCTGCGGCCCAGCGTGCAAGATGATGGACACGAGCTTCTTCCTGGCCAGGCAGACTCTGCTTGCATCCTCGCGGCCGGGCATGGCCATTTGGCGGGAGAGGCTTTTCGCCTGGATGCTGCGCAACGCCGAAAGCGCGATGGAATTCTTCAAGCTCCCGACCAACCGCGTCGTCGAGCTGGGAAGCCAGCTGGAGATTTGAACCGGGGCCGCTTCTTGGGGGTTCCCGCGCAATGGACCAGTCGCTCTCTTGGATCGCTACCGCAGCGACAATCGCAGCGGCCTCTGTCACCGCGTCGAACCTCGGGACCCGGATCACGGGCTATGGCTTCCTCATTTTCACGATCGGATCGATCGCCTGGCTCGCAGTCGGGCTTGGAACCGGCCAGCCCGCGCTCGTGTGGACCAATGCCGTGCTCACCTTCCTCAACCTGTTTGGCGTGTGGCGCTGGCTTGGCCGCCAGGCGCGGATCGAGGAAGGAGGCATTTCGGCCGCCGCGCAAAGCCGCGAGGCAACGACGGAGACGCTGTTCCCGGTGTCAATTCTGACGAAGGGCGAAGTCGTCTCAAGCGACGGGCAAATCGTCGGCCATTGCATCGATGCAATGGCTGGCTGTTCGAGCGGGCGGATCGCCTATGTCGTTGTGGGAGAGGGCGGCGTTGCTGGGGTCGGTGAGACCCTCCGGCGTCTCCCGTGGACCGGCTGCCGCGTCGACGAGGGCAAGCTCCACGCGCCGCTCGCCCAGGCCCGGTTTTGCGCGCTCGATCAGCTGGAACCGGATCATTGGCCGGCGCGCTGATCGTCCTCGTGGAGCTCGGCGCCCCCGATTTCGCCTGGTTCGACCAGCTTCGCTGGCGTCATTACCCGCCGGATCGCAACCGGGTGCCGGCGCATCTCACCTTGTTCAGGGCGCTACCGCCGTCCGCCGAGGACGAGGTGCGGCGAAGCCTGGCCCGGGCAGCTTCCCGAGCTCCGCCGGAAGCGCGAACCAGCGGCGTGATGGACTTGGGAGAGGGTGTGGCGCTGCGGGTTGATTCGCTTGCCCTCGACCGGATTCGCGCGGAGCTCGCGGGGGAGTTTCATGGATTACTCAGTTCGCAGGACAGCGGGCCCTGGACCGCGCACGTGACGATCCAGAACAAGGCCGAGCCGACAGCAGTCCGAGCCCTGCTGCGGGAGATGCGGGAGGGGTTCGAGCCGCGGCCGATCAGGGTCCGCGGGCTGCAGCTGGTTCGTTACGCTGAAGGCGGGTGGGAGCCGATCGCGGCGTACCGGTTCCGCGGCTAAGTCAGCTCGCCGATTCCGTCACAGCTGAGGTCGAACGCGGCCATCCCCGATTCCAGGACCGAGGGCAGCATCGGCATCTCCAGGAGTTCCTGGATTATGCCTTCGCCATCGTCATTGAGGTCCTGGGCTTCCTGAAGCGCTTCTTCCCAGTCCGAGGCGTCATAGGTGCCCGACCCAACCCAGCAGAAGGCCAAGACTTCGGCCAGCTGGTCCTCGCCGAGATCTTCGAGGATCGAGCGAAGCTCTTCCTCGACACTGTCGTTGATCGAATCGTCGAGGACCGAGAGGGCTTCCTCGCCTTCATCGTCGACATTGTCGGCCGACTCGCCCGAATCATAGTCGCTCGGCGTCTGGGCTTCATATTCGCGTGCCCGCAGGATGATCCGGCACAGCGTTTCGAGCGGTGTTACTGGGTCCATCGGAAAGCCTCTCGTGATCACGGCTCAACGACAGCAATGGTTAGCGGTTCCTCGCGTTGACCGCGAGAGTCGCCAATCCTATATCGCCGCCCGCGCGCGGCTCCGCGCGTTGCATCCGGACAGGCCGCTCCCTAGGGCAGCGCGCCATGGGTTTGGGGCGGAGTAGCTCAGCTGGTTAGAGCAGCGGAATCATAATCCGCGTGTCGGGGGTTCAAGTCCCTCCTCCGCTACCACCTTGGGCCTTAAAGCCCCCGCTCAGGGGCGCCGGCGCCCGAGCAGGCCGATCAGTCCGAGAAGGCCAAGCAGGCCCCAGGGGAAACGCACTTTTTCCCGCCTGACCGTGACGGTCGGCTCCTCGGCCAGCGGATCGGCCGCGGCGGCTTCATCAGCCGGCAGCAAGACCTCGTTCGACGCAGTCATGTTCGCATCGGCTGCCACGGCGACGTTCTCTGCCGGCGCCGGAGCAGCCGCGACGTTGCTGCTCTCCTGCGCAGCCGCCGGCACCCCGGCGAATGCGGCGAGAGCGAGTGCGATAGTGATCGTTCGCATGTGCCACCTGCCTCTCATTCCACCGGGGTCGGGTGATAGCTGTCTTCCGGGTGCTCACGGCGAAGCCCCAGCAGCCCGACGAGTCCGAACAGCCCGAACAGGTCCCAGGGAATTTCGTCCCCGGCGCCCGACTCAAGCCGCTGCTGTGTTTCGGTGGGGATTCCAGTGTCGTTGATCGCTTGTGCCTGTGCCGCCGAGGCCGCGGCGGCGAGCAACAGGCTGGGAAGTATCCATCGGCGTCCCATGTCCGCCTCCCTGTTGGCGCGTTTCATTCTACTAGAAACGTCGCCTCTAGGCCAACCCATGCGCGCACCTTCTGTTCCGCGAATGGTGATGGCGAAAAACAAACGCCCGGGCCGTTGGGCCCGGGCGTCCTGCGTGACGATTGCTCGTCAGCCCCCTTCAACCATGATTCCGCCATCTTCGAGGCGTCCCCGAATATCGCCCGAAGGCGGAGCATCCAGCAGGCGACATCGCTAAACTCGATTGTTGCCGCTTGTCACCGGGCAAGTGACCCCACGCCGACGTTTCGCGCACGGCTGTGGCGAGCAGGTCACAAATCTCGCGCAGCGCGGCGCGATTGCCTTGGACTGGCCGGGGCCTTAGGGCTGCCGACCTTCGAACCACTGACAGGGACCCGATAGCCTTGCGCGTTTCCCGCTGTTTTCTGCCGGTCCTCAAGGAAAGCCCCTCGGACGCCCAGATCGTCAGCCACAAGCTGATGCTCCGTGCCGGGCTCATCCGCCAGACGGCTGCCGGAATCTACGCCTGGCTGCCGATCGGCTTCCGGGTGCTGAAAAAGATCGAGCAGATCGTCCGCGAGGAGCAGGACCGGGCCGGCGCGCAGGAAATGCTGATGCCGACGATCCAGCCAGCAGAGCTGTGGCGCGAAAGCGGCCGCTACGACGCTTACGGTCCGGAAATGCTCCGGATCCGCGACCGCCACGACCGCGAAATGCTTTACGGGCCGACCAACGAGGAGATGCTGACGGCAATCTTCCGGGACGAGGCGAAAAGCTACCGCGACCTGCCGCGCACGCTCTACCACATCCAGTGGAAGTTCCGGGACGAGGTGCGCCCGCGCTTCGGGGTCATGCGGGGACGCGAGTTCCTGATGAAGGACGCCTACAGCTTCGATCTCGACGAGGATGGAGCGCGGCTCAGTTACTACACCCAGCTCCTGGCCTATCTCCGTACCTTCCAGCGCATGGGCATCCAGGCCGTGCCGATGAAGGCGGCGTCGGGGCCGATCGGCGGCGACCTTTCCCACGAGTTCATCGTGCTTGCGCCGACGGGCGAAAGCGAGGTGTTCTACGACGCCGCCTTCGAGCAGATGGACTGGAACCGCGCGGACCTGCGCTATGACGATCCGGCCGGGCTCCACAACCTGTTCCAGGATGTCAGCGCGACCTATGCGGCCACCGACGAGACTCACGACGAGGCGCGTTGGGCCGGGATTTCCAACGACCGCCGGCGGACCGGCCGCGGCATCGAGGTCGGGCATATCTTCTACTTCGGCGACAAATATTCCGCGGCGATGGGCCTCAAGGTCTCCGGGCCGGACGGGCAGATGATCACGCCAATGATGGGCAGCTACGGAATCGGCGTGTCGCGGCTGGTCGGGGCGATCATCGAGGCGAGCCACGACGAGGCCGGCATAATCTGGCCGATGTCGGTGGCTCCGTGGCAGGTTGGGCTGGTGACGATGCGGGCGGACGACGGGCCTAGCGCGCAAGCCGCCGACCAACTCTACAGCCAGCTGCAGGCTGCCGGCGTGGAGGTCCTCTACGACGACCGGGACGAGCGGGGAGGGGTCAAGCTGTCGACGATGGACCTGATCGGTCTACCCTGGCAGCTGATCGTCGGACCGCGCGGCATCGCCAATGGGCAGGTCGAGCTCAAGCGTCGCTCTACCGGCGAGCGCGAGGAGTTGAGCCTCGAGAGCGCGCTGGCGAGGCTGACTGCATGATCCTGAACCGCTACGAGCGGATGGTTGCCCGGCGCTACCTTCTCCCGGGCAAGGGCGAGGGGTTCATCTTCCTCGTTGCCTCGATCAGCCTGGTCGCCGTCGCGCTGGGCGTTGCCGCGCTCATCATCGTCATGAGCGTGATGAACGGCTTCAGGGCCGAGCTGTTCGACAAGATCACCGGCCTCAACGGCCACGCGATCGTCCAGGGTTATGAGGGGCGGCTTGTGGGATGGCAGCAGATTGCCGACCGCGCCCGTGCGCTGCCCGGGGTGACTTCGGCGACGCCGCTGATTGAGCAGCCGCTGATGGCCTCGGCCAACGGCCGCGTCGAAGGCGTCCTGGTGCGGGGAATGCGGCTCGAAGACATCCGTAACAACCCGGTCATCACGGGCAATGTAAAGTCGGGCGACCTTCGCCAGATCGTGCCGGGAAGCGGCCGCGTCGCGATCGGCTCGCGGCTCGCCGAGATGCTTGGCGCGTATCCCGGCAGCTCGATCAGCCTGATCAGTCCCGAAGGCCGCTCGACGGTCGTCGGAACGGTCCCGAGGATCGTCTCCTACACGGTTGGGGCAGTGTTCGAGGTCGGCATCTACGACTACGACAGCGCCTTCGTGGTCATGCCGATCGAGGACGCGCAGACCCTCCTTTTGCTGGGCGACGAGGTCAGCACGGTCGAAATCCAGACGGAGAACCCCGACCAGGTCGAGGAAATCGTCGCGCCGCTACAGCCCCTGGTCCAGGGCAAGGGCGTGCTGATCGACTGGCGGCAAATGAACTCGGCGCTATTCGAAGCGCTCGCGGTCGAAAGGGTGGCGATGTTCGTCGTTCTTTCCCTCATCGTGCTCGTCGCGGTCTTCAACATCCTTTCGTCGCTTATCATGCTGGTCCGGGCCAAAACGCGCGACATCGCGATCCTGCGGACAATGGGGGCAAGCCAGCGGGGCATGATGAAGGTATTCGTCACCGTCGGGGTCACGATCGGCTCGCTAGGGATCGTGCTGGGCCTGATCCTAGGGGCGATCTTCCTTTTCTTCCGGCAGGGGGTCGTCAACGCGATCCAGTTCCTGACTGGCCAGAACCTCTGGGACCCGTCGGTCCGCTTCCTGTCGGAGCTTCCCTCGAGGACCGACCCGTTCGAGGTCGCGGCCATTGTCATCACCGCGCTGGTCCTGTCCTTCCTGGCGACGCTCTATCCGGCTTGGAAGGCGGCGGGCACCGACCCGGTACAGGTGCTGCGCTATGAATGAGCCGGTGCTCCAGACCCGCGGGCTGAAGCGCAGCTTCGTCCAGGGCGACGTCACGATCCACGTGCTTCGGGGGGTCGATCTCGACGTCGCGCCGGGCGAGATCGTCGCGCTCCTGGGCCCGTCGGGATCCGGGAAGTCGACCTTGCTCCAGGCGGTCGGCTTGCTCGAAGGCGGTTTCAAGGGTTCGATCCGCCTGAACGGGCGCGAAGCGTCCGAGCTGGATGATGAGGGCAGGACGGCGCTTCGGCGGGACCTGCTCGGCTTCGTCTACCAGTTCCATCACCTGCTCCCCGAGTTCAACGCGCTCGAGAACGTCGTCCTGCCGCAGCTTGTTCGCGGGGCGGAAATGGAACCCGCGAGGGAGCGGGCAAAGGAGCTTCTTGGCAAGCTGGGGCTCGGCGAAAGGCTCGAGCATCGGCCTTCGAAGCTGTCGGGCGGTGAGCAGCAGCGCGTCGCGGTCGCACGCGCGCTCGCCAACCGGCCTCCGCTTGTTCTCGCGGACGAGCCGACGGGTAATCTCGACGAGGCAACCGCCGACACCGTCCTGGCCGAGTTCCTGAGCCTGGTAAGGGGCGAGGGGAGCGCGGCGCTCGTCGCGACCCACAACGAGCGGCTGGCGAAGAAGATGGACCGGGTCCTGCGGCTGCATGAAGGGGTGCTGCAATGACCCCGAACGACGACCGGCACCCGCCGAAGGAAACCAGGCTCGAGCGCAAGCGCCGCAACTGGTGGCTCATCGCGGCCCTGGTCGCCGCCGTTGGAGCCGGGATTCTTCTCGCGAGCACGGTCTGGCAGGGGAGCTGGGGCCCGGGCGAAGATGTTCTCGGCAATGCGCAGGAGGACAAGCGCGCGCCTGACCTGCAAAGCTGGTGCGCCGCCCAGTCGACCTATGATTCCATTCGCCGCGAGCTGTTCCGCCGCGCCGCTCAGGTGCGCGGGAGCGACCAGCAGGCATTTGCACGGCTCGCCGATTTTGCCCTGTTGCGAGTAGCCAACCCGGTTGCGCGCGGGATCGACGAGCAACTGCCAAGCGTCACTTGCAGCGGCGCCGCTACAATAGACTTGCCGCCGGGGGTAGCGGCGGCCGGCGGGCGCCGCTCGCTTTCGGGCGACATCGAATATTCTGTTCAGCCCGCCGCCGACGGGACCGGCAATGTCGTCACGCTCGGGAACGCCGACGCGATCGTCGTGCCGCTCGCGACGCTGGCGAGGCGCGGCGCTCCTCAAAGCGCGCCGCTGGTCCCGCCCGAGCTTCAGAACGAGGCGACGGCCGAGCCTGTCCAGGAGGTGGAACAGGAGGAAGAAGAGGAACCCGCACCGCTTGCCGCCAGCCCGAGCTTCGACTGCTCTCGCGCCCGCACCCGCGGTGAGGTGATGGTCTGCTCCGACCCCGGCCTGGCGGCGCTCGACCGGCAGATGGCGGCGCAATTCAACACGGCCCTGAGCGACGCCGACGCCAGGCAACGCGCGCTCCTGAACCGGACGCGCAACCGCTTTCTTTCGTATCGCGACCGCTGCCGCGACAGCCAGTGCGTTGCCGAGACCTATCGCGGGCGGATGCGGGAGATCGCCGACATCATGGCCAACCGCTGGCGCGGCTAATTGGGGATAAGTGCGGTCCGGCGCTTTCCCGACTCGCCGCCTCACCGCATAGTCGCTTCGTGACCGGTCCTTACGTCCCGCTGCGCAACCTGTCCTGCTTCACGATGCTCGAGGGCGCGATGGAGCCAAAGGCGCTCGCCGCCCAGGCCGAGAAGCTGGGATTCCCCGCGATCGCGCTGACCGACCGCAACGGTCTGTACGCGGCCATGCCTTTCACTGAGGCGTGCATGGCCAAGGGGGTGCAGCCGGTGATCGGCACGCTGCTTGCCGTGAGCAGGCCGCCCGAGTTTGGAACCGCGATCGATTGGCTGGCGCTGCTGGCCAAGGACGAGCAAGGCTATGCGAACCTCTGCAAGCTGGTCTCGGCCGCGCACCTGGACCGCCCGCTCAGCGAACAGCCGCATATTCCTTTCGAGAAGCTGGCGGAGCATTCCGAAGGGCTGATAGCCTTGACCGCCGGCTCCGAAGGCGCGCTCGCTCGGCTCATCGCGGAAGGGCAGCGCGAAAAGGCGGACGCCTACCTCGACCGGCTCAAGGAGCTGTATCCGGAGCGCCTCTACATCGAGCTGATCCGCCGGGAGGATCCGGTCGAGCTGGCAGCCGAGGACAGGTTGATCGAGCTTGCCTATGAGCGCGGCCTTCCGCTCGTGGCGACCAACCCGGCCGCCTATCTCGACCCGAGCTTCCACGCCGCCCACGACGCGATGCTGTGCATCGACGCGGGCCAGTATCTCGAAAGCCGGGACAGGGTCTCGTCCTCACCCCATGCGTGGCTGAAGGACGGCGCGGCGATGGCGGAGCTGTTCGCCGATCTGCCCGAGGCGATCGCCAATACCGCCGTCGTTGCCCAGCGCTGCGCGGTCGGCGCCCCGAAACGCAACCCAATCCTCCCGAAGCTCAGCGACCAGGAGGATTGGCAGCTTCGCCGCGACGCCCAGGCGGGACTTGCGGCGAGACTCGAAGGCCGCAGCGAGGAGGAAAAGGCGCCCTATCGCGAGCGGCTCGATTATGAGCTCCAGATCATCATCGGCATGGGCTTTGCCGGCTATTTCCTGATCGTCGCCGACTTTATCAAATGGGCGAAGGCCAACGACATCCCGGTAGGGCCAGGCCGCGGGTCGGGGGCGGGCTCGGTCGTCGCCTGGGCGCTGACCATCACCGATCTTGACCCGATCGCGCTCGATCTGCTGTTCGAGCGATTCCTCAATCCCGAGCGCGTGTCGATGCCGGACTTCGACATCGATTTCTGCGAAACCCACCGCGACAAGGTCATCGCCTACGTCCAGGGCAAGTACGGCCGCGACCGGGTCGCGCAGATCATCACCTTCGGCCGGCTGAAGGCGCGGGCGGTTCTCAAGGATACCGGCCGGGTGCTGCAGATGAGCTATGGCCAGGTCGATCGCCTCGCCAAGCTGATCCCCAACCACCCGACCGACCCCTGGACCCTGGAGCGCTGCCTTGGCCGGGCGCGCGACGACAAGACCAAGGAACTGCTGCCCGGCGCTCCCGAGTTCATCGCCGAATACCGTTCCGACGCCGATGTGAGGCGGCTGGTCGACCTGGCGATGAAGCTCGAAGGCCTGCCGCGCCACGCCTCGACCCATGCGGCCGGCGTGGTGATCGGCGACCGGCCGCTCGACGAGCTGGTCCCGCTTTACCGCGACCCTCGCTCGGACATGCCGGTCACGCAGTTCGACATGAAATATGTCGAGGCGGCGGGCCTCGTGAAGTTCGACTTCCTGGGGCTCAAGACCCTGTCGGTCCTGAAGGAAGGGCAGCGGCTGCTCGCCCAGCAGGGGGTCGAGCTTGATTTCGCTTCGCTCCCGCTTGATGACCCGCGTGTCTACGAGCTGCTGCAGCGTGGTGACACAGTCGGCGTTTTCCAGCTGGAATCCGAAGGGATGCGGCGCACGCTCTCGGCGGTGCGGCCGACGAGCTTCGGCGACATCGTCGCCCTTGTCGCGCTCTACCGGCCCGGCCCGATGGACAACATCCCGCTGTTCGGCGACCGCAAAAACGGCCGCGTTGCGATCCACTACCCCCACCCGCTGCTGGAAGGCATCCTGAAGGAAACCTACGGGATCTTCGTCTACCAGGAGCAGGTGATGCAGGCGGCGCAGGTCCTCGCCGGCTATTCACTGGGCGGCGCCGACCTGCTGCGACGGGCGATGGGCAAGAAGATCCAGAGCGAGATGGATGCCCAGCGCGCGACGTTCGTCGAAGGCTGCGCGACGCACAACGCAATCCCCGCGGCCAAGGCGAACGAGCTCTTCGACTTGATCGACAAGTTCGCGGGCTATGGCTTCAACAAGAGCCACGCGGCCGCCTACGCGCTGGTCGCCTATCACACCGCTTGGCTGAAGGCGCATCACCGGCCGGAATTCTATGCCGCTTCGATGAGCTTCGACATGGCCCAGACGGACAAGCTCGCCCTGTTCGTCGAGGACATGAGGCGCGGCGGGGTCGAATGCCTGCAGCCCTCGATCAACGAGAGCGAGGCCCATTTCACCGTCGAGAAGGGCGCTGTCCGTTATGCTCTGGGCGCGCTCAAGGGCGTCGGCGTGAAAGCCATGGAGGTCGTCGTCGCGGAGCGCGAAGCGAGGGGACCGTTCCGGTCGCTCGACGACTTTGCCGAGCGGGTCGAGCCGAGGCTCCTCAACCGGCGCCAGATCGAAAGCCTGGCAGGGGGCGGAGCGTTCGACGTGCTGGAACCGAGGCGAGCCGCCGTATTCGCGGCGGCTGACACGATCCTCGCGCACGCGGCGAGTGCGGCCGACCAGCGGGAGAGCGGCCAGCACGGGCTTTTCGCGTCGGGAGATTCCAGCATTCCGCCGATCCGCCTGCCAGCGGCCGACTGGACGCTCGCCGAACGCATGGCTGCGGAGCGCGAATCCTTCGGTTTCTATTTTTCCGCGCATCCGGTTGACGCGCACCGGCACCTGTTTGCGGGGCAGAAAGTGTCCAGCTTCGCTTCCCTGGCCGAGACCCGGATCCCCGAGGGCGAGCGGGCGAGCGCGACCATGGCGGCGCTTGTCGAAGGAATCCGCTGGCGCGTGTCCGCGAGGGGGCGCCGCTACATGGTCGCCAGCCTCTCCGACAGCTCGGGCCAGTTTGAGGCGACCGTGTTCGAGGACGAGGCGTGCGCCGCGATCGAGGCTGCAGCCAAGACCGGGGGCTGTGGGCTGCTGAGCGTTGAACTTGACCGGCGTCCCGGAGAGGAAACGCCGCGAGTAGCGATCCGGAAGTTCCAGCCCCTCGAAAGCCTGGCCAGGCGCTCCCGACTTCAAATGCGGATCAGCATCGCGAACCCGCGCTGGGTCGACGCAATTTCCGCCGAGCTCGAATCGCATCGTGGCGGTAACGGAGTCGTCCGCCTATGCGTACCGCTTGGCGGTGGTGGCGAGGCAATCGTGATCGCCGGGCGCGACTTCACCCTAGATGCGGAACTTGCCGCCCGCATCGAACGGATCGCCGGCGAAGGGACGGTGGACCTGTCCGTCCAGGAACCGCCGAAGCTGGCTCTGGTGGGCTAAGCCATCCAGAAGCCGTCGCGGTTGACGAGGTTCGTCACCCGCTTGTTCTGCTCCTCGGTGAGCGCCTGCTTGAAGCGCGGGAAGACTTCCTCTTCCTCCATATGGGCATGGCGGCTGACGAGGTCGCGGAATTCGCGCACCTTCTCGAGCCAGTTGGGCGAATCCGCGCCCATTTCATTGAGCTCGTAGATGAAGGTCTTGATGTAACCGTGCTCGCCTTCGAGATGGTCGGCGTCAACCGCCTCGTTGGCTTCGCGGAGCGCGGGATAGACGACCATTTCCTCCTGGTGCGCGTGCTTGTCGAGCGCATGGGTGAGCTTCATCAGCAACATCTTGCGCTTGAAGGTCTGGGTTTGGTCGGTCGCGAGCATCTTCTCGAAGATCGCCATCGCCGCGTCATGCTCGTTCGCCAGGATCTCGTCCCAGTCGCCTGCGGTCGCCTCCATTCCCTGCATCAGGAACTTGCGGCCGAAATTGGCGGCGAAGCCGATCGCTGCACCGGCGAGGGCGGCGCCCAGGATCGGGCCGGCGCCTTCACCCCAGGAAAAGGCGCTGCGCTCGGTGGCGGCGCGATTGGAACTCCGGTTGCTGCTGCGGTTCGAGGTCTTGGCGGAAGTCCGGCTTTGGGTACGCGTAGCCATTGTGTCCTCCTTACATGGTTTCGCCGTAACAACGGGGCGGCAGGGGCGCCGTTCCGGCGGCTCGACCCGCGCTGCGACGAATGGAGGCTCAGCCGGCGCCGGGTGGGGGCGGGGCTTCGGCCGGGGGCTCCGACTCGGCAGGCTGGTCGATTGGCGGGAGCGTGTTGTCGGAAGGCGCTTCCGGCGGCGGCGCTGGTTCCGCGACCGGCTCGCCGAGCGGATCTTCGACGACCTCCTCGGGCGGCGGCGGCGGCGGCGTGGCTGTTTCATATTCCTCGCCCGGAAGCGGCCGCGGCGCGCGCTCCACTTTCGGCGGGGCCTTATCGGCCGGGGCTGACGCGCCCTTGTAAATGCACGAATCCAGGCCATCGCGAGCGACCGAGCCGATCCGCGCGCTGATCGTATTGCCGTAGCGGCGCGTGAAGCCCTTGGGAGCGATTGCGCCGCGCTTCTTGGGAAGCGGGAGCACCGCAGCGATCCGGGCGGCCTCGCTAGCGGTCATTGCGCTCGAATCATGGCCGAAATAGCGCTGCGCCCCGGCATTGACGCCATAGGTGCCGATGCCGGTCTCGGCGAGGTTGAGATAGACCTCCATGATCCGGCGCTTGGGCCACATCGCCTCGATCAGCACCGTGAACCAGGCCTCCAGCCCCTTTCGGAAATAGCCGCCGCCCTGCCACAGGAAGGCGTTCTTCGCTGTCTGCTGGCTGATAGTCGAACCGCCGCGGATCCGCCCGCCCGAAGCGTTGCGCTTCATCGCGTCTTCGATGGCCTCGAAATCGAAACCGCTGTGGGAACAGAACTTGCCGTCCTCGGCGGCGATGGCCGCACGGACCATGTCGCGGTCGATCTCGCCGATCGGCATCCAGTCGCGGGTGGCGCCCCGCCCGGCGAGCAGGTCGCCGAGCATCGTCGCGGTGATCGGCGGGTTGATGAAGCGGTAGGCCAGGACCCACAGCAGGGAGATCAGGACGAAAGCGAGGATCGTGCGGCCGATCCAGCCCAGCAGGCGGGCGAGGAACGATCGTTTTCGCTTCCGGCGATAGGCGGGGATTGCCGGGCGGCGTGACTTGGCCATCATGATCCTTCAGCCAGCCTTGGCCGGCGTTGGAAAGGGCTCCGCGTCCAGGCTCGCGACGAAACGCTCGGGGTCGATCGCGACGTCGTCCTGGCCGATCTGGTCGAACGGGTTTTCAAGATGGTCCTGGATGTTCGACAGGCCGACCAGGATCAGCGCGAACAGGATCGGCATGATGAAAAAATAGTTCGGGTCGAACTCTTCGGCCTGGAACGCGAAATAGGGGCCATACAGGACGGGGAGAAGCAGGATGAAGAACTCGCTGAAGGCGCGCAGCGTGCGCGGCGTGCGATACTCGTAGATGTTCCGGATATTCTCGAAGGCGAGCAGCATCCGCCCGATGTACTGGTTCAACCGCGAGCATTCGGTCGACGCGAGCCCGCTGTCCCGCATCTCGGTGACGAACGCGGAAAGTCTGGCGAAGGCGGCATAGACCCTCTGCTGCTGCCTCTCGTTCTCGGAAACGGGAGTCGTGAACATGTCGCGGCACGCGTCGAGCAGCTCATGAAGGGTCGCCTTGAGGTTGTGGTCCCTGGTCTCGTCCCTGCTCGGCACCCAATCGCGCGACGCAAGGTAAAGGGCCCGCCCGTTGGCCTTCAGCGCGCCATATTCCTCGAGCGCCTTCTCGCGGCGCGTGTATGCGGTGCTGATCGAGAAGACGAGCGGGAAGACGATCGCGGTCGCGATCAGAGTGAGCGGGAAATCGGCGTGGATTCCGAGCTTCAGGCAGACCCAGGTCGACACGACGGCGAGCAGGCTGATGAGCAGGCTCTTGAGGTTCACCACCTGGGCGAGGCTCGCGATCGACCGAAACATTCGGGTCCCCCTTCACCGACTCGCATGGCCTAGCCAAAAGCCAGCCCAGCGAAAAGCCGCCGTTCTTGCCGCAGTGCAGCAGCGCATTTACATGGCTTGCCGATGACCTCGACCAACGACATCCGCCGCGGCTTCCTCGATTATTTCGAGAAGAACGGCCACGCGCGGGTGCAATCGGCCCCGCTTGTCCCGCATAACGATCCCACCCTGATGTTCGTGAACGCCGGGATGGTGCCGTTCAAGAACGTGTTCACCGGCCTGGAAACCCGCCCGTACAAGACCGCGGTCAGCTCGCAGAAGTGCGTTCGCGCCGGCGGCAAGCACAACGACCTCGATAATGTCGGCTACACCGCCCGGCACCACACCTTCTTCGAAATGCTCGGGAATTTTTCCTTCGGCGACTATTTCAAGGACCGGGCGATCGAGCTTGCGTGGAACCTCGTCACCAGGGAATGGGGCATCGGCAAGGACAGGCTGACCGTCACCGTCTATCACACCGACGACGAGGCCTGGGACCTTTGGAAGAAGATCGCCGGCCTTCCGGACGAGCGCATCGTCAGGATCCCGACCAAGGATAATTTTTGGGCAATGGGGGACGATGGGCCCTGCGGCCCGTGCTCCGAAATCTTCTACGACCACGGCGATCATCTAGCAGGCGGTCCTCCGGGAAGCGCGGACGAGGAGGGTGACCGCTTCGTCGAAATCTGGAACCTCGTGTTCATGCAGTTCGAGCAGGCCGGCGGGGAAATCGTCTCCGAGCTGCCGAGCAAGAGCATCGACACCGGGATGGGGCTCGAGCGGGTCGCCGCGGTCCTCCAGGGCGTCCACGACAATTACGAGACCGACACGTTCCGGGCGCTCATCGAGGCCAGCGAGGAGCTGACACACACCCGCGCGGAAGGGGAAAACAAGGCGAGCCACCGGGTGATCGCCGACCATTTGCGCGCCTCGGGCTTCCTGGTCGCCGATGGCGTGCTGCCCGCCAACGAGGGCCGTGGCTACGTCCTTCGCCGGATCATGCGCCGGGCCATGCGCCACGCGCACCTGCTCGGGGCGAAGGAGCCGCTGATGTGGCGCCTCGTGCCGGCGCTGGTCGCGGAAATGGGCGCGGCCTACCCGGAGCTTGTGCGTGCTCAGCCGCTGATCGAAGCGACGCTGCAGCAGGAGGAGACGCGCTTCCGACAGACCCTCGCGACGGGCCTGAAGCTGCTCGACGAGGCCGTCGCGGAATTGCCGAAAGGCGGGACTCTGCCGGGCCAGACGGCGTTCAAGCTCTACGACACCTACGGCTTTCCCTATGACCTAACCGAGGATGCGCTGCGGGCGCGCGGCCTCAACGTGGACCGAGAAGGCTTCGACACGGCCATGGCCGAGCAGAAGGCCGCGGCGCGCGCGGCCTGGAAGGGGTCGGGGGAGAAGGCGTCCGACGAACTCTGGTTCGACCTTGCCGAGGAGTTCGGAAGCACCGAGTTCACGGGCTATTCGGGTGACGAAGGCGAGGGCGTCGTGCTGGCGATCGTCGAGGACGGCAAGCGCGTGGACAGGGCCGAGGTCGGCGAGACGGTGCAGCTGATTCTCAACCAGACGCCGTTCTACGCGGAAAGCGGTGGCCAGATCGGTGACACTGGAATGCTGACCACCCTCAAGGGTTTCGAAGGCGAAGTTGAAGACACGACGAAGCCGCTTGGTAAGCTTCATGCCCTGCGCACAAAGGTCGTCGCCGGGGAGCTGAGCGTCGGCGAGGCGGTTCACCAGAAGGTCGATTCCGATCGGCGCGACCGGATCCGCGCCAACCACAGCGCGACGCACCTGCTTCACGCGGCGCTTCGCAGGCATCTGGGGACCCACGTGACCCAGAAAGGCAGCCTCGTTGCTCCCGATTATTTCCGCTTCGACTTCTCGCATCCCAAGGCGATGACCCGAGAGGAGATCGAGGCGGTCGAGGCGGAAGTGAACACGCAGATCCGCTCCAACGAGCCGGTCACGACCCGGCTGATGACCCCGGATGAGGCGATTGCGGCGGGCGCGATGGCCCTGTTCGGCGAGAAATATGGTGACGAGGTCCGCGTGCTCTCCATGGGCCGGGGAGACGAGGGCGATTATTCTGTCGAATTGTGTGGCGGAACGCACGTCCGCGCGCTCGGGGACATCCAGTTGCTCAAAATCGTCTCCGAAAGCGCGGTTTCCTCCGGGGTGCGCCGGATTGAGGCGCTGACCGGCGAGGCGGCACGGCAATGGCTAAGCGAGCGCGAGGCCAAGCTGCGCGAGGCTGCGGCGGCGCTGAAGGCCGCGCCCGATGAGGTTCCGGCCCGGATCGCGGCCCTGGTGGAAGAGCGTAAGCGGTTGGAGCGCGAGCTCGCCGAGGCGAAAAAGGCGCTCGCAATGGGTGGAGGCGCATCGAGGTCGGAAGGCCCCGCGCCAGAAGAGATCAACGGCCACAAGTTCATGGGGCAAGTCGTGGAAGGCTTAGATCCCAAGGGGTTGCGCGCCGCTGTTGACGAAATGAAGAAGCGGCTGGGCTCTGGCGTCGGGGCACTGGTTGCCGTCAATGACGGCCGCGCGAGCGTGGCGGTCGGTGTCACCGAAGACCTCGCAAAGCAGCTGAGCGCCGTTGATCTCGTCAAGGCCGCGGTCGCGGCCCTTGGCGGGCAGGGCGGCGGCGGAAGGCCGGACATGGCCCAGGGCGGCGGCCCCGACGGCTCCAAGGCGAAGGAAGCGCTCGCAGCGGTTCGCGACGCGCTGGAAAAGGTCGCCGCCTAGCCCGCATCCCTGAGGCGCCGTCGTCCCAGCGAAGGCGCTTCCTCCAGGTCGGCTTCGGTCTTGATGATGGTCCGAAGCTCGTCCCGCTTCTCGTGTATCGAGGCGATCACCCGGCCCATGGCGATTCCGAGATCGACGAGAGTCGCCTCGGCGAGCTGAAGCGAGGCTTCCAAAGTCTCCGGGACGGCATCGGTGACGCCCGCCTTGTACAATGTTGCGGCATGATCGGTATCCCGCGCCCGGGCGACGATCGGCAACTTCGGGAACGCCTCGCGCAGTCGCTTCGCCAGCCGGGCGACGAGGACTGGATTGTCCATCGTCAGTACAAAAGCCGCAGGCTCGCTTTCACGAAGCTGCCCGATGATCTCCGGATGGGAGACGTCGCCGAACAAGACATCGTAACCGTTCTCCCGCGCCGCGGCGACCGCGTCCACATCGGAATCGATGGCGACATAGGGACGCTCGTGCGCGTCGAGCATGTCGGCCACCATTTGCCCGACTCGGCCGAAGCCGAGGATCACGACCATGCCCTTGGTGCTGCCTGCGACCGCCTGGGCGATACGTTTGTGTTCGGCGCCGACGCGCTTGCCGGCGAGCCGCCCGAGCTTGGCAAGGAAAGGCGTGACGGTCAGTCCAATCGCCGTGACGATCTGCCAGAATGCTGCGGTCTCGGGCAGGATCAGTTGCGCTGCACTCGCCGCGCTGAGTACGATCAGCGTGGTTTCCGACGGCGAGGCCATGAGCAGGCCGGTCTCGGCGGCTACTGCGGCAGGCGCTCCCTCGAGCCGGACGAGGGCCGCGGTGATCGCCGCCTTTGCGGCAAGTACGCCGAGAACCGCCACCAAGATCTCTTGCCAGCTGCCAAGAATCAGGCGGAAATCCAGGCTCATGCCGACCGTGATGAGAAAAATTCCCAGGCCCAGGCCACGGATCGGCGCAGTGATCACTTCGACCTCGCCGCGATACTCGGTCTCGGCGATGACGATCCCGGCGATGATCGCCCCGAATACCGGGGAGAAGCCGACGGCTGTCGTGATCAGGCTGGAAATGATCACGACCAGAAGGCAGGCGGCCAGGAACAGCTCTGGGCTTTTCGTCCGGGCGGCCTGCGCGAACAGGTGGGGGAGCAACAGGCGGCCTCCGACCAACAGGCCGATCGCGGCGACCGCGCCAAGCAACAGGGTCACGAGGAGGGACCCGACGCCGGCATCGGCGGCGAAGGGCGCCATGGCTCCGAGGGCAAACAGGATCGGGACCAGCGCGACATCCTCGAACAGCAGCATGCCGAGTGCCGTGCGGCCTGCGGCGCTGTGCGTTCCAACCAGCGGAATGACGAGAGTGGTCGAGGACAAGGCAAGCGCAAGCCCGAGCCCGATCGCGCCTTCCGGGCCCTGGCCCATCAGGTAGAGCGCAAGCCCGATGACCGCGGCGCAGCCAAGCAGCTCCGCGGCGCCCACGCCGAACACGACGCGCCGCATGCTCCACAGGCGCCGGAAGGACAGCTCAAGGCCGATGGAGAACAACAGCAGGATTATTCCGATCTCGGCGAACGGCCCGATCGAGGCCGTGCTGGAGATCGTCACGTAGCGGAGCCAGGGATACTGGCCTGTCAGGGACCCGAGCGCCGCGGGCCCGACCAGCGCGCCAACGAGGATGAAGCCGATGATCGGGCTGATTCTCAGCCGCGCGAATGCGGGGATGACGAGTCCGGCAGCGCCCAGGATCACCAAGGCGTCGCTGAAGCCCGAGGTGCTGAAGCCGCCGCCATGCATCCTCGCGTTAAAGCAGCGGGGCGACCGCTTGTCACTCGCTGCCCGGGCGATCCCGGCCGAATGACGTCATGACATCAGATTCAGCCGCGCCAGCCCCGGGGATCAGGCGGGGGAGGGCACCTTCTCCCAGTTCGCCATCGCCGTTTCCAGATTCGCGACAATCGCCTCGAAGAATTGCTCCGTCGTCATCCACGGCTGCTCGGGGCCGACCAGGATCGCCAGGTCCTTCGTCATCTTGCCGCTTTCGACCGTATCGACGCAGACCCGCTCGAGGGTCTCGGCGAAGCGAACGACATCGGGCGTATCATCGAGCTTGCCGCGATGCTTGAGGCCGCCGGTCCACGCGAAGATGGACGCGATCGGGTTGGTCGAGGTCGCCTTGCCCTGCTGGTGCATCCGATAGTGGCGGGTAACGGTGCCGTGCGCGGCCTCCGCCTCGACGGTTTTCCCGTCCGGCGTCATCAGGACCGAGGTCATAAGGCCTAGCGAGCCGAAGCCTTGGGCGACCTGATCCGACTGGACATCACCATCGTAATTCTTGCAGGCCCAGACGAACTTGCCGCTCCACTTGAGCGCCGAGGCGACCATGTCGTCGATCAGGCGATGCTGATATTCGATGCCAGCAGCTTCGAACTTCGCCTTGTATTCGCTGTCATAAATTTCCTGGAAGATATCCTTGAAGCGGCCGTCATAGGCCTTCAGGATCGTGTTCTTCGTCGACAGGTACACCGGCCAGCCGCGGTTGAGCCCGTAGTTGAAGCAGGCGTGAGCGAAGTCGCGGATCGACTTGTCGAGATTGTACATGCCCATGGCGACTCCAGCGTCCGGGAAGTCGAACACCTCGAACTCCAGCTCGTCACCGTTCTCGCCCGCCCACTTGATCGTCAGCTTGCCGGGTCCGGGAACGCGGAAGTCCGTCGCCTTGTACTGGTCGCCGAAGGCGTGACGGCCGACGACAATCGGGTCCGTCCAGCCGGGAACAATGCGGGGCACGTTCGACATGACGATCGGCTCACGGAAGACCACGCCGCCGAGGATGTTGCGGATGGTCCCGTTGGGCGATTTCCACATCTTCTTGAGGCCGAATTCCTCGACCCTAGCCTCGTCGGGGGTGATGGTTGCGCATTTGACGCCCACACCGTGTTTCTTGATGGCCTCGGCAGCCTCGACGGTGATGCGGTCCTCGGTCTCGTCGCGCTTCTGGATCGACAGGTCGTAATAGAGCAGGTCGATATCGAGATAGGGCTGGATCAGCCGCTCGCGAATCCACTGCCAGATGATCCGGGTCATCTCGTCGCCGTCGAGCTCGACGACCGGGTTCTTCACCTTGATCTTCGCCATGTCCGTCCTGCCTGGTGTTTTGAGCTTGGCGGGCCGCATAGGCGATGGCCGCAAGCGAAGGCAACCGCGGCCGATTGTGAATGACGGCCGCTCACTTTAAGGCTTCGTCCCCATGCCAGAACTGGACAAGTCCGACACGCCGCTACCCACGACCACGGTCAAATGGCGCTTCCCCTCGGTCCATCCGGAGGGACGAAAATTCCTTCTGATCGCAGCTGTTGCGACCCTCGTTGTCTACGGCGGGATCAGCCACTTCCTCGGCTGGATCATGATGGGAATCACGATCTGGGTTGCGGCCTTTTTCCGCGATCCGGTGCGCACGACTCCCGATGCTGCGAACCTGGTCGTGGCGCCCGCTGACGGCTTGGTCACCATGATCGCAAGGGTGCCCCCGCCGAAGGAGCTCGCAGGGCCGAACGGCCTCGACGATCAGGAAATGACCCGCGTCTCGATCTTCATGAGCGTCTTCGACGTGCACATAAATCGATCGCCTATCTCGGGCCGGGTGCGGAAGATGGCCTATGTGCCAGGCAAATTCCTCAACGCCGACCTCGACAAGGCCAGCGAGGAGAATGAGCGCCAGCATTTCCTGATCGAAGGGGAAGGCGGGACCAGGATCGGCGTCACCCAGATCGCGGGCCTCGTGGCGCGGCGGATCCTGACCTTCGTCCAGGAAGGGGATGCGGTCGAGGCCGGGCAGAGGATCGGCATGATCCGGTTTGGCAGCCGCGTGGACGTCTATCTACCCGCGGGCACAGGCCCGAAGGTGTTGCTCGGCCAGCGCGCGATCGCGGGGGAAACGGTGCTCGCGGAGCTCGGCGTCGATTCGCCGCTGACGGGGCACAGTCAGTGAGCGAGGCTGACGCGGCCCGGGGCGGGATCCCCTTCCGGGCCCTCATCCCCAACGCGGTCACGGCTCTTGCGCTGTGCTTCGGCCTGACGGGGATCCGGTTCGCCATCGCCGGAGAGTGGGAAATGGCGCTCGGCTCGATCGTGTTCGCGGGCGTGCTCGACGGGATGGACGGGCGGATCGCGCGCCTGCTCCGCGCGCAGAGCCGTTTCGGTGCCGAACTCGACAGCCTGTCGGACGTCACTGCGTTCGGAGTCGCGCCGGCGATCGTCATGTTCCTGTGGTCGCTCAGTGAAGCGCCCCAGTTCGGCTGGACAGCCGCGCTCGCACTGGCGGTGGCCTGCGCCTTGCGGCTCGCCCGCTTCAACGCCCGCATCGACACCGACGATCAGCCCCACAAGTCGGCAGGTTTCCTGACCGGGGTGCCGGCGCCCGCGGGGGCTGGGCTCGCCTTCGTGCCGGTCTACCTCTGGTTCGTGACCGGGGAAGAGCTGTTCCGCGCCTGGTACGTCACAATGCCTTGGCTGCTGTTCGTCGCGCTCCTGATGATCTCAAGCATCGCGACCTTCAGCTGGTCGAGCCTTCGTATCCGCCGCTCGTCGCGCCTGTTCGCGATTGCCGGAATAGGCTTGCTTGGCGCGGCGCTGGTCACCAGCCCCTGGATCACCCTCCTCGCGATCGCGGCCCTTTACCTTGCGATGCTTCCGCTCAGCGTTGCGAGCTACGGCCGGGTCAAACGCCGGAGAGCCGGGGCAGACGCTTCACGCCGCCGCGGCCATTGAGCGCGGCGAGGATTTCCCGGCGCCGGTCGCGCAGAAGCTGGAGGGCAAGGCTCCCGGCGATCCAGAAGCAGGCGAGGAAAAGGAGGTTGAGTAGCGGTCCAAGCATCGTTTCGTCCCATTCTTGAAGTGAAGCGCAGGCCGCACTGCAACGCTTCCGGGACGAATCAATGTTCTATGTTTGTTCTCGTGTGTCAAGCCCCGTCCCCAGACTTGGCGCAAGAGGTTGAACCCGCTCGCGTCTTCGGCTAGGGGGCCGCGCATCCCACAGGCGGAGCTTACATACCGGTGCCGGCCGATAGGTCGGTGACACGGCTCCGCCGAGGCAGAACCGGAAGGAGAAGACCATGGCGGCTAACGTCGTCACGATGCAGCAATTGCTCGAGGCCGGCGCGCATTTCGGCCACCAGACCCATCGCTGGAACCCGCGGATGAAGCCGTACATTTTCGGCGACCGCAACGGCGTCCACATCATCGACCTGTCGCAGACCGTTCCGCTGTTCGCGCGTGCGCTCGACTTCGTTCAGCAGACCGTCGCCCGCGGCGGCAAGGTGCTGTTCGTCGGAACCAAGCGCCAGGCGCAGGACGCGATCGCGGAGGCGGCCCAGTCCTGCGGCCAGCATTTCGTCAACCATCGCTGGCTCGGCGGCATGCTGACCAACTGGAAGACGATCTCCAATTCCATCAAGCGCCTCAAGACGCTCGAGGAGCAGCTTTCGGGCGACACCGCCGGGCTGACCAAGAAGGAGGTCCTCCAGCTGACCCGCGAGCGCGACAAGCTCGAGAAGTCGCTGGGCGGGATCCGCGACATGGGCGGCCTTCCGGACGTCATGTTCGTCATCGACACCAACAAGGAAGAGCTGGCCGTCAAGGAAGCCAACGTCCTTGGCATCCCGGTCGTCGCGATCCTCGATTCGAACAGCGACCCGAGCGGGATTGCTTTCCCGGTGCCGGCCAATGACGACGCGAGCCGCGCGATTCGCCTCTATTGCGACTCGGTTGCCGCGGCCGTGAATTACGGCAGGACCGGAGAGGCCCAAGCGAAGGGCGAAGATATCGGCGAGATGGCCGAGCCGCCCGCCGAGCAGGCGCTGGAAGCATAATCGGCCTCGGTCCCGGCATGTCCGGGAACCGGGTTTCTCGGAATAGCATTGGATCCCGGTAGTCGCCGGGGCACGAAAGGAAGTGGAAATGGCTGAGATTACTGCCGCCACCGTGAAGGAACTCCGTGAGCGCACCGGCGCCGGGATGATGGACTGCAAGAAGGCGCTGGCCGAGACGAATGGGGACATGGAGGCCGCCGTCGACTGGCTTCGCGCCAAGGGGCTGTCCGCTGCCGCAAAGAAGGCTGGCCGGACAGCCGCCGAAGGCCTGGTCGGGGTCGCCGTCGAAGGTACCCGCGGTGCGGCCGTCGAGGTGAACTCCGAGACCGACTTTGTCGCCAAGAACGAGCAGTTCCAGGAGTTCGTCCGCAATGTCGCGCAAATCGCACTTGCCAACGGCGGCGACGTCGAGGCCCTCAAGGCCGCCGCCTACCCGGGCGGAGGCACGGTCGAGGAGAAGCTGACCGACAACATCGCCACGATCGGCGAGAACCAGTCGCTTCGCCGAATCGCGGTCGTCGAGGTGAACACGGGCGTCGTCGTGCCTTATGTGCACAATGCCGTCGCTCCGGGCCTCGGCAAGATCGGTGTACTCGTCGCCCTCGAGAGCGAGGCTCCGGCTGAGACGCTGCAGGCGCTTGGCAAGCAGATCGCGATGCACATCGCCGCCGCCAACCCGCTCGCGCTCGCCGGCGAGGAGCTGGATCCGGCCCTCATCGAGCGGGAGCGCGGGATCGCGATGGAGAAGGCAAAGGACAGCGGCAAGCCGCAGAACATCGTCGAGAAGATGGTGGAAGGCGCGCTCGCCAAGTTCCGGAAGGAGAATGCGCTCCTGTCGCAGCTGTTCGTGATGGACAACAAGACGCCGGTTGCGGAGGTCGTCGCGGCCACCGCCAAGGAAGCGGGCGCGGCGATCGAGATCGCCTCGTTCGTCCGCTTCCAGCTTGGCGAGGGGATCGAGAAGAAGCAGGACGACTTCGCCGCGGAGGTGGCTGCGGCCGCCGGAGTCCGCAACGACGAGCCGGTCGCCTAAGCGTCAACCTCTTTCAAAGCTGTTGGCATCGGGGCGGTCCCGCCATAAAGGCGTGGCCGCCCTTTCTTCATCCGGAGGACCTGCACACCCATGAGCCGACCGCGCTTCAAACGCGTCCTCCTGAAGCTGTCCGGCGAAGCGCTGATGGGGCAGGGGCAATTCGGCATCGACCCCGAGACCGTCAACGGCCTTGCGGGAGAGATTGCCGCCGCGAAGGCGCAGGGGCTCGAACTCTGCCTGGTCGTCGGCGGTGGCAACATCTTCCGAGGCATTGCTGCGGCGGCCAAGGGGTTCGACCGGACCAGCGCTGACTACATGGGCATGCTCGCGACCGTGATGAACGCGCTCGCGCTCCAGAACGCGCTCGAGAGGCAGGGCGTGGACACCAGAGTCCAGTCCGCGATCCCGATGTCGGCGATTTGCGAGCCCTACATCCGTCGCCGGGCGCTCCGGCACATGGAAAAGGGCCGAATCGTCCTGTTCGCGGCCGGAACCGGCAATCCCTATTTCACGACCGACACGGCGGCTGCGCTGAGGGCGGCGGAAATGGGCTGCGACGCGCTGTTCAAGGGGACGAGCGTCGACGGCGTCTATACTGCCGACCCCAAAAAGGTGTCGGGCGCCAAGCGTTACGAGCATTTGAGCTTCCAGCGCGTGCTGAGCGACGACCTGCGAATCATGGATGCAGCGGCGGTTGCGATGTGCCGCGACAACAACATCCCGATCGTCGTCTTCAATGTCCGCCAGCCGGGCAACCTCGCGCAGGTCCTGTCCGGCAAGGGGACCGCGACGATCGTGCAGAACGAGGAGTAAGGCATGACGACGAGCATCGACAAATCCGACCTTCAGCGGCGGATGCACGGCGCCGTCGAGGCGTTGAAGCATGACCTATCCGGCCTTCGTACTGGCCGCGCCTCGACCGCGCTTCTCGATACCATCCATGTCGAGGTCTATGGAGCCAACATGCCCCTGAACCAGGTGGCGACGGTGTCCGTGCCGGAACCGCGGCTACTGACGGTGCAGGTGTGGGATCGGTCGAACGTCCAGCCGGTCGAAAAGGCGATCCGGTCCGCCAACCTCGGGCTCAATCCGATCACCGACGGCCAGTTGATCCGGCTGCCGATTCCCGACCTGACCGAAGAGCGGCGCAAGGAGCTCGCCAAGCTGGTCGGCCAGTATGCGGAGAAAGCTCGGGTCGCCGTCCGCAACGTCCGCCGCGACGGGATGGAACATGTGAAGCAGGACGAGCGCAAGCACGACATCAGCGAGGACGAGCGCAAGCGGCTGGAGCACGAGATCCAGAAGCTCACCGACGACACGATCAAGGAAATCGACGACCTCGCCCACGCGAAGGAAAAGGAAATCCTCGGCAAGTGAACCCTGCCGAAGCCGCACCTGCGGAGGGGAAGGACGCGCCCGGACGAGGCGCCGGCGCGGTGCCGCGCCACGTCGCCATCATCATGGACGGCAACGGACGCTGGGCGAGCCAGCGTGGACTTCCGCGCGCGGCGGGCCACAAGGCGGGGGCGGAAGCCGTTCGGAAGACGCTCCAGGCAGCCACCGACGCCGGCGTCGAGGTCCTCACCCTCTACGCTTTCTCCTCTGAGAACTGGCGGCGGCCGGAGGAGGAGATTACCGACCTCAAGGGGCTCATGCGCTTTTACCTCGAGCGCGAGCTCGACCGGTTGGTGCGAGAGGGTATCCGGCTGCGTCTCATCGGCGATTACCGGGCTTTTGGGCCCGATATGGCTCGTCAGCTCGAAGCGGCCGTCGAGAGGACCAAGCGGAATAGCCGCCTTACCCTGGTGGTGGCCCTCAACTACGGCTCGCGAAAGGAAATCGCAAAAGCCGCAGCCGCACTTGCCCGCAAGGCCGCCGAGGGAAAGATCAATCCGGACGACATCGACGAGGCCGTGCTGGGTTCG
Source organism: Alphaproteobacteria bacterium (assembly GCA_046566245.1). Classification (GTDB taxonomy): domain Bacteria; phylum Pseudomonadota; class Alphaproteobacteria; order Sphingomonadales; family Sphingomonadaceae; genus Sphingomicrobium. The sequence goes on from JBKHXB010000016.1 coordinate 32,328, forward strand.
GAGCTGGACACCGCTGGCCTGCCGGAGCCCGACCTTCTGATCCGAACGTCCGGCGAGGTTAGGCTGTCCAACTTCCTGCTCTGGCAAAGTGCCTATGCGGAGCTCTTGTTCACGCCCGTTCTCTGGCCGGATTTCGACGAGAAGGCGTTTTCGGAGGCACTGCAACAGTTCGCCGCGCGGCAGAGACGGTTCGGCGGCCGATGAGCGAGCTTGCAATCCGCACCTTTTCCGGCGTGATTCTCGTCGCAGTCGCGCTCGCTGCAGTGATCCAGGGCGGCTACACCTTTGCCGTGCTGGCGGCCGCCGCCGCCACCGCGGTCTTCTACGAGTGGACCCGGATCGTTCGCGGCTGGGGAGCCGCCTGGTATCTCAGCGGCTTCGCTTACGCCTTGCTGTCCGCCGTCTCGCTGCTTTGGGTGCGTGACCGCGCTGACAACGGGATTGCGCTCGTCCTGTGGGTGTTCATCCTTGTCTGGTCGGTGGACATCGGCGCCTATTTCGCCGGCCGGGCGATCGGCGGGCCGAAGCTGGCTCCGGCCGTCAGCCCCAACAAGACCTGGGCAGGTTTCTACGGCGGCATTGTCGCGGCGGCCTTGCTCTCGGGAGCCTGGGCGCTGTTTTCGGGCCTCTCGCCTGTCCTGCTGCTGCTGGCGCCGCTGTTCGCCGTGGCTTCACAGGGCGGCGACCTCTTCGAAAGCTGGATGAAGCGCCGCGCGGGCCTCAAGGATTCGGGACGCTGGCTCCCTGGGCATGGCGGGGTGTTCGACAGGCTGGACGGATTGCTTCCGGTTGCGATCCTGACGGCGCTGGCAGTCTTGCTGGGGGTGGCATGAAGCGGCGCATAGCGATCCTCGGCGCAACGGGTTCGATCGGTCGCTCCACGCTCGACCTGGTGGAGCGCTCGCCTGACAGGTTCGAGGTCGTCGCGCTGACGGCACAGTCGAATGTCGCCGAGCTGGCTGACGCGGCCAGGAGGACCGGCGCGCAGCTCGCCGTCATCGCCGACGAATCGCTCCACTCCGACCTGGAAGAAAGGCTCTCGGGTTCTTGCTGCCGGGCGGCCTCCGGGGCAGAGGCCCTGGCCGAGGCGGCGGCGGGCGAGGCCGACTGGGTGATGGCTGCGATCGTCGGCTGCGCGGGGCTGGTCCCGACCATGGCCGCGATCGACGCAGGCAAGACCGTGGCGCTGGCCAACAAGGAAGCCTTGGTCACGGCTGGCAGCCTGATGACCGAGGCGGCCAGCCGGAGCGGCGCACTCCTGTTGCCGGTGGACAGCGAACATAATGCTATTTTCCAGTGTCTTGCTGGTGCTCGCAAAGAAGATATCTCAAGATTGGTGCTTACGGCTAGCGGCGGACCATTCCTGCATTCGACCGTCGAGGAGATGGGCAAGGCGACACCGGCGCAGGCTGTCGCCCATCCACGCTGGTCGATGGGAGCGAAGATCTCCGTAGATTCCGCGACGCTGATGAACAAAGGGCTGGAGCTGATCGAGGCGCACCACTTGTTCGGGCTTCCGTCCGAGCGGATCGACATCGTCGTCCATCCCCAATCGATCGTCCATTCGCTGGTCGAGTTCGTCGACGGGTCGATGCTCGCGCAGCTCGGTTTGGCCGACATGCGGATCCCCATTGCCTACACCCTCGCCTGGCCGGAGCGGATGGACACCCCCTCGGAGAGACTTTCGCTCGCCAAAATCGGCCGGCTGGAATTCGAGATGCCCGATCCCGACCGGTTTCCGGCGCTGCGTCTCGCCCGGGAGGCCCTGTGCGCCGGCCCGGGCGCCCAGATCGTCCTCAACGCCGCAAATGAAGTGGCTGTCGACGCCTTCCTCGAAGGGCGGATTGGTTTTTGCGACATCAGCCGGCTTGTCGAAGAAGTGCTCGGTGAAATCGCGGCGGGTTCGCCCGGCTCGATAGCCGAAGTGGTTGCGCTCGACGCGGAAACCCGCGAACGGGCGATGGCAATGGTGGTCGAAAGCTGTCCGTGATTCTTTCCGCTCCTCCGATCTGGCTCATCGTCGTCGCGTTCATCTGCGCGATTGGCCCGCTCGTCTTCATCCACGAGATGGGCCATTACCTTGTCGCGCGGCTATTCGGAGTCGGCGCGGAAACCTTCTCGATCGGGTTCGGGCGAGAGATCGCCGGCTGGACCGACCGGCGCGGGACTCGATGGAAGGTTGGCTGGCTTCCTCTCGGAGGCTACGTCCGCTTCGTCGGTGACGAGCATCACGCAGGAGAAGGAGAGGGATCGCCTTCTGCGAACCGTCCCGACAGCTTTGCGGGAAAGCCGGTCTGGCAACGCTTCCTGATTGTTCTTGCCGGCCCGCTCGCCAATTTCATCCTGGCGATACTGATCTTCGCGGCCGTGTTCGGAACGTTCGGAATTCCGCACGCGTCCAACGTCGTCGGCGCGGTCACGGCCGGCAGTGCGGCCGCTGAGGCGGGGATCGAGCCCGGCGACAGGATCGTCGCCGTCGATGGGGAGCGGATCAAGACGTTCCAGGACGTCAAGCGGACTATCTTCATGCGTCCGGGCGAAGAGGTTCGAGTCGTCATCGAGCGCGGCGAACAGCGCCGGTCGCTGGTCGTCAGGATCGGCGCCACGGAGGAACAGGACCCGTTCGGCCGCAGGCACCGGATCGGCTTCCTCGGCGTCGCCCCAAGCGACCAGCCGGAGCTCATTCATCCGCCCGCCTGGTCGCTGCTCCCGATCGCGACCGAGCACACCGTGAACGTCATCGAAATGACCGTTCGCGGCCTCTATCAGATCATCACCGGGCTGAGGTCGGCCGAGGAGCTCGGCGGTCCGCTCAGAATCGCCCAGGTCGCGGGCGAGCAGGCGAGCCTCGGCTTCATCGATTTCGTCTGGCTGGCGGCGATCGTCTCAATTAATCTCGGATTCATCAATCTCTTGCCAGTCCCGATGCTGGATGGCGGCCATCTCCTCTTCTATACGCTCGAAGCGGTTCGCCGCCGTCCGGTCAGCGTTCGGGCTCAGGAGTGGGCATTTCGCGGAGGGCTCGCGCTTCTCCTTGCCCTTCTTCTGTTCACGACGGTGAACGACCTCGGCTCTTTCGGCCTGTGGGACCGGCTGGAGCGCTTGATTGGCTAGGACGGTTGGGGCAGGGCAGCACATCCATTCGCCCGGGCTCCAGGGCGGCACAGAATTTCAAGGGCGGGAACGCGTGACTCCAGGTAAACCGATGATTTCGAGGCGTGCGGGTGCGGTGCTGCTGGTCGGCACGATTCTCGGAGGCTGGTCCGCGCCGTTGCTGGCGCAGGACGCCGCGCAGACCGCTCCGGGCACGGCCGCACAGCCCGCGGCCCAGCCGGCCCAGGCCGCCCCCGTGGCGCCGCCTGCGCCGACGACGGCAATGATCCGCTCGATCGCCGTGCGCGGCAACCAGCGGCTCGAGCCGGCAACGATCATCTCCTATTCGAACCTTCAGCCGGGCCAGACCTACAATGCCGAGACGCTCGATCAGGCGCTGAAGGACCTCTACGCGACCGAGCTGTTCGCCGACGTTGTCATCACCGGCGCCGAGACCGGCAACATCGTCATCACGGTCCAGGAAAATCCGGTCATCAACCGAATCGTGATCGAAGGCGAAAAAAGGCTGAAGGAGGACAAGATCCTCCCGGAGATCCAGCTCAAGCCGCGCGAGATCTTCACTCGGTCCAAGGTTCGCGCCGACGTCGACCGCATCGTCGAGCTGTACAAGCGCCAGGGGCGCTTCGCTGCGCGGGTGGAACCGAAAATCGTCCAGCTCGACCAGAACCGCGTCGACCTCGTCTTCGAAATCTACGAGGGGCCGCTTTCCAAGGTCCGGCAGATCAACATCATCGGCAACGAGGCCTTCGACGATGGCCGGCTGCGCAAGGAGATGTTCACGCGCCAGGCCGGCGGTCTCCTTGGCTTCCTGAAGTCGAACGATACCTATGACCCCGACCGGCTCGCGGCCGACCAGCAGAAGCTCAGGGCCTTCTACCTGACGCAGGGCTATGCGGATTTCCGCGTCGTCTCCGCGCTAGCCGAGCTTACCCCTGACCGCCAGGACTTCATCATCACCTACGTGATCGAGGAAGGCCCGAGGTACAAGTTCGGAACGGTCGACGCCGAAAGCGCGCTTCGCGACCTGACGAAAGAGCAGATTCTGGAGCTCGTCGACATCGAGCCTGGCAGCTGGTTCAACGCGAAGGCGGTCGAGGACGCGGTCGCGGGACTTAACGAAGTCGCCGGAAACCTCGGCTACGCGTTCGCCGACATCAACCCGGCCTTCAAGCGCAACGCCGATACCAAGACGATGGACGTCAATTTCCGGGTCGGCGAGACCCCGCGCGTCTATGTCGAACGGATCGATATCCAGGGAAACACGGTCACCCGCGACAAGGTGATCCGCCGCGAGTTCCGGGTGAACGAGGGCGACGCCTTCAACGCGATCAAGATCCGCCGTTCGCAGGACCGCATCCAGTCGCTCGGCTATTTCCAGGAAAATATAGAGATCAAGCAGACCGAGGGGTCGGGTCCGGATCGCGTCGTGCTTGGGGTCGACGTCGAGGAAAAGGCGACCGGCCAGCTGCAATTCTCCGCCGGCTATTCCAGCCTCGAGCAGTTCCTGATCTCGCTTGCGGTGCAGCAGAGCAACTTCCGCGGCATGGGCCAGATTCTCGACGCTTCGGTGAGCTGGTCGCGGTACGCGAAATCCGCGTCGGTCGGCTTCACCGAGCCTTACCTGTTCGACAAGCAGATCCTCCTGGGAGGCCAGCTGTTCCGCCGCGATTACAACAGCTTCAACTATGTCGGCGGTCAGCGGAACGACACCTATTCGCAGCTGTCCACGGGCGGCGGGCTGAGGCTCGGCTTCCCGATCACCGAATATCTAACCTACGGGACGCGCTATTCGCTGATCCAGGACAAGGTTTCCCTCGGGCCTCAGTTCTACACCGATCCCGACCTGGAGCCTGACCCCGATGGGCAGGGCCCATTGGTCGGAGAGAACGGGCCGCTCGAACCGGTCTGCGACCCGCTGAAGGCCGGCCGCTATCTGTGCGACGAGATCGGAACCCGCCTAACCTCCGCCATCGGGCATTCGATCAGCTATGACGATACGGACGGAATCCGTCCGACCCGAGGCCAGCGACTGATCTTCTCCCAGGACTTCGCCGGCGTTGGCGGGGACGTCAAATATCTGCGCACCCGCGGCGACATCACGAAGTGGAAGGGCTTCGGTGGTGGCTGGATCCTCTCCGGCCACATCGAGGGCGGCTACATCCATCCGCTCCAGGAAAGCCCTGGTCCGGGTCGCGACGCGATCAGGCTTACCGACCGTTTCTTCGGCGGCGCGATGCGCGGCTTCGACATCCGCGGCATCGGGCCGCGCGTTGAGCGTATTCCGTATGACACGAGCGGCCAGCTGATTCTGGACGACAAGGACCGGGTAACGGACGCTCTCGGCGGTCGCGCCTATTACATGGGCCGGATCGAGCTCGAGGTGCCGACCAGCCCCGGCGTGCGGAGCCTCGGTATCCGTCCCTCGGCCTTCATCGACATCGGGTCAGTGTGGAAAATCACGAAGCCGATCCTCATCGACCAGGTCGGAACCTGCGTGCCGCCGCTCGGCAGCGGCCTTGATCCCATCATCGTCAACCCGCCAGCACCCGACCCACTCTGCCCGGCGCTTGGGGATGACGAAAGCGATCCTCAGTACGTGTTCGTGCCAGGTTTCAAGGAAGTCTTCCTCGGCAACTCCCCAAAGCCCCGCATTTCCGTCGGCATCGGCTTCAACTGGGTTTCGCCCTTCGGCCCGCTCCGGATCGATATCGCCAAGGCGATCGTGAAGCAGGAAGGCGACGATACGAAATTCTTCTCATTCAACGTAGGAACACAATTCTAATGAGAATCCTTCTAACTGCCGCTCTTGC
>JBKHXB010000017.1:0-24542 GCA_046566245.1 Alphaproteobacteria bacterium
TGCGCCTGCCCGCGTACACGATTGCCAACCTGTCGGGCGGCGTGCACTGGGCCAACGGTCTCGACATCACGCTGTACGTCAAGAATGTCTTCGATGAGAATCCAAAGCTGTCGATCGACCGCGAGCGCGGTCTTCGGGCACGCTTCGGCTATCTGATCGGCCAGCCGCGCACGATCGGCATCACGGTCCGGCAGAAGTTCGGCCAGTGAATCCAGGCGGCAAGCCCAGCTTGCCGCCGCCGACAATAACGCGCCGCTCGCTCCTCCTCGGGGCGGGCGGCGCTGCCGTTATGGCAACAGCGTCGAGGGCCAGCATGACGAAAGGCAAGGAAAAGATCGCGGTGATCGGCGCAGGCGTGTTCGGCGCCTGGACGGCCGAGCACCTGCGCCGCGCGGGCCACCGCGTGACCCTTATCGACGCCTTCGGCCCGGCGCACAGCCGCGCGAGCTCGGGCGGGGAATCGCGCATGACCCGCGCCGGCTACGGCCGCGATTCCATCTATTCGAAAATGGCCCGCGACAGCCTTGTCGAATGGAAGAAGCTGAGCGCCCGGTCCGGACTGCCGATCTTCCATCCGCACGGCGTGTTGTTCTTCACCGCTTCGCCCGACGACTATTTCACCCAGTCGCTGGCCGTGAACCGGGCGCTCGGCCTTCCGATCGAAGAGCTGAACCGCGCCGAGCTTTCGCGCCGCTTCCCGATGATCGATTTCACCGGGGTCGAGCTCGGAATGTTCGAGCCCGGCTTCGGAGCCTTGATGGCGCGGCGCGCCGTGCAGACCCTGGTCGAAGGCTTCGTTCGCGCCGGCGGCGATTATCGCATGGGCGCCGCGCTTCCGCCAACCGCTTCGGGAGGCCGCCTCGACGAGCTGCAACTGTCGTCAGGCGAGCGGATCGGCGCCGACCGCTTCGTGTTCGCGCTCGGCCCCTGGCTTGGCAAGCTCTTCCCTGACGCGGTCGGAAGCCGCATCCGCCCCACGCGGCAGGAGGTGTTCTTCTTCGCTCCTCCCGCGGGCGACTGGCGCTTCGGGCCAGGCGCAATGCCGGGCTGGGCCGACTTCAATGCCGGCGACATCTATTATGGATTCCCGGACCTCGAGAACCGGGGCGTGAAGTTCGCGCACGACGCGCACGGGGTGGAGGTCGACCCGGACACGCAGAGCCGCGAGCCGACCGAGGAGGCGCTGGCCGACGTCGTCGCCTTCCGCGACCGCCGCTTCCCGCTTCTCAAGGGCGCGGTCCTGACCGAGGCGCGCGTGTGCCAGTACGAGAACAGCTCGAACGGAGACTTCCTGATCGACTTCCACCCGGGCTTTGAAAACGTCCTGCTCGTCGGGGGCGGGTCGGGCCACGGATTCAAGCACGGGCCGGAGGTCGGGCGCTACGCCGCGGAGCGGCTGTTCCTCCTAAACACGCCGGAGCCGCGCTTCAGCCTCGCCTCGAAGAGCGAGACGCACAAGCGCGAGGTGCATTGAGTCGTCGACGGCGGAGGTTCCGCGTCGCCTTCGACCCTCCACTTCACCTTCCCTTCGTACGTGTCCTCGATTGCATTGCCGTAATTGTCCCGCGCCGGCTTAAACCGCGAACGCGCCGTCAAGACTTTGCACGCGGCGGAGTCGATTTTCTTATCACCGCTTGAGCGTGTGATGCGGCAACCCTTAACGCGACCGTCGGCCCCGATGCGAAGCCTAAACCCGATTATTCGCTCATCGTAGACGGGTTGCGCCGTGACTTGCGGTGATGCTGTCGCTTGCATGGCGAGAAGGAAGAAACTGAAGGTAATCACTGGCTCCTACTCCGCCTTCTTCGCGACCGCGACGAGCGCGGGCCTCAGAAGCCGGTCCTTGAGCATATAGCCGGCCTGCATCTCCTCGACGATGGTGCCTGGCTCGGCGTCCTCGCTCGCAACCTCGAGCATCGCCTGGTGCCGGTGCGGGTCGAGCGGCTGTCCCACCGATTCGATCCGCGTGATCCCGTTGCGCGTGAACGCCGCCTCGAGCTCGCGCGCGGTCGATTCGATCCCGGCGAGGAAATTGCTCGCGACCTTGTCGGCCCGAAGCTCGTCGTTGACCGCGGCCAGCGCGCGCTCGAGATGATCCTTGATCGCCAGCATGTCGCGGGCGAACGTCGCCGAGGCATAGGCGGCCGCCTGCTGCTTTTCCGCTTCCAGCCGGCGGCGCACATTCTGCACCTCGGCGGCCGCGTAAAGCGCCTTGCTGTTGGCTTCCTCAAGCGCCTGTTCGAGCTCCGCGACCCGGTCGTGCTCAGCGAGCTCCGGCGCTTCCTCGGCGGTCTCTTTGCGGATTTCCTCCGCTTCGTCCTGAAGCTCTTCCTTGTTTCTTGTCATCCCATCAATCTCGTTAGCGCCTTGGCAGTGAAATCCACCATGGGGACGATACGCGCGTAGTTCAATCGCGTCGGCCCGATCACCCCGACAACGCCGACCACCTCGCCGCGGCTCCCGCGATAGGGAGCGGCGATGACCGACGAGCCCGACAGCGCGAACATCCGGTTCTCGCTGCCGATGAAGATCCGGCAGCCCGGCGCGTCGCGCGCGCTTTCGAGAAGGCGCGCAATCTCCTGCCGGTTCTCGAGCTCGTCGAGCAGCTTTCGGACCCTCTCCAGGTCGGCCGCGGCATTTTCGTCGATCAGGTTTGCCTGGCCGCGAACGATCAGCACCGGCCGGCGGGCATGGTCCTGGGTCCAGGCCGCAAGGCCCGCGGCGACCAGCTCGGCGGCCGCGGAATCGATGGCGTCCTTGCGGTCGCGAATCTCGGCGCGAAGCCGCGCTTCGGCCTCGGCGAGGGTCGTCCCGGAAAGCCGGGCGTTCACGTAATTGGTGACTTCGGCGAGCGCGCTCTCGCTTGTCCCTGGCTCGATGGAGACGATCCGGTTTTCGACGCTCCCGTCGAAGCCGACCAGGACAGCAAGCGCCCTTCCCGGCGACAGCGGCACCAGCGACAATTGCCGGAGGCGCAGCTCCTGTTTCGGCGCCAGCACCACGCCTGCCGCGTGGCTTAGGCCGGAAAGAGCCGCGGAGGCCGCCGCGAGCGCGTCCTCGATCGGCTGGTCGCGGCCGATCTGCCGTTCTATCTCGGCTCTCTCGCGTGGATCCGGGGCGGCGGCCTGCATGATCCCGTCGACGAACAGGCGGAGCCCGCTTTCTGTCGGGATGCGGCCCGCCGAGGTATGCGGATGGGTGAGCAGGCCGCGCTCCTCCAATTCCTGCATCACGCCGCGGATCGACGCTGGCGACAAATTGACGCTTGCCGTCAGTGCCCGCGAGCCGACCGGCTGCCCGCGCTCGAGATAGGCCTCGACCACCAGCCCGAAAATCGCGCGCATCCGGTCGGTCAGCTCGGTGATCTCACCGCTCATGGCCGAGCATCTAGGATTGACGCGCCCGCCGGTCTAGGGAGCGCCGGCACCACCAACCGAGGAGTCCCCATGCGCCCGTCCGGACGCGCCCCCGACCAGATGCGCACCATTACCTTCGAGCCGCACTTCACGAGGCACGCGGAAGGCTCGGTCCTGGTCGGCTTCGGGGACACGCGCGTCCTGGTCACCGCGTCGGTCGAGGAGAAGGTTCCTCCCTTCCTCCGCGGCAAGGGCCAGGGCTGGGTCACCGCCGAGTACGGCATGCTCCCGCGCGCGACTCACACACGCGGCAATCGCGAGGCCGCAAAGGGCAAGCAGTCGGGCCGAACCCAGGAAATCCAGCGGCTGATCGGCCGTTCGCTTCGCGCCGTCGTCGACCTCACGAAGCTCGGCGAGCGGCAGGTCATCCTCGACTGCGACGTTATCCAGGCGGACGGAGGAACCCGCACAGCGGCGATTTCCGGGGCCTGGGTCGCGCTTCGGATCGCGGTCGACCGACTGCTCGAGGCCAAGACGATTGCGGCCGACCCGATCGTCACCCAGGTCGCCGCGGTGAGCTGCGGCGTGTTCGACGGAACCGCGGTGCTCGATCTCGACTATGACGAGGACAGCAAGGCGGGATGTGACGGCAATTTCGTCCTGACCGCGGACGGCGCGATCGTGGAGGCGCAGCTGACGGCCGAGGGCGAGTGTTTCGACGAGGAAATGCTGCTGCGGCTCCTCCGCCTTGCGCGGATCGGATGCGGCGAGATTTTCGACGCGCAACGGAAGGCGGTGGGCAAGTGAGGGAAATCGGCGACAAGCTGGTCATCGCGACCCACAATCCCGGCAAGCTGCGCGAAATCGCGGTGCTGATCGAGCCGCTGGGCATCGCTTGCGTCGGCGCCGAGGAGCTTGGCCTGCCGGAGCCCGAGGAGATCGGGAACACGTTCGCCGACAATGCCGACCTGAAGGCGCGCGAGGCGGCCGACTTCTCTGGCCTGCCGGCGCTTGCGGACGACAGCGGTCTGTGCGTCGATTCGCTTCACGGTCGGCCTGGAATCTTCTCTGCCCGCTGGGCGGAGGACGAAGCGGGCAACCGCGACTGGATGCGGGCAATGGAGAGGGTGTGGCGGGAGGTCCAGGAGACCGAGCCGGACGCGCCGCCCGCGGCCCATTTCACCTGCGTCCTGTCGCTCGCCTGGCCCAACGATGGCCAGACCGAGAGCTTCGAGGGGCGCGTCGACGGAACGCTCGTTTGGCCGCCGCGTGGCGACAAGGGCTTCGGCTTCGACCCGATGTTCGTGCCCGTCGGCCACGATATCACCTTCGGCGAAATGGACCCGGAGGAAAAACACCGGATCAGCCACCGCGCGGACGCGTTCAGGAAGCTGGTCCGGGCATTGGGAAAGGCGTGAATACTCCCCTCCCTTTTAGGGAGGGGCTGGGGGTGGGTACGACTGCTGACCCGCCCCTCAGCCGCTCGGCGTCTCTCCCCCTCTCTAGCAGGGCGGAAACGCAGGAGCTCGCCCTCTACGTCCACTGGCCGTTCTGCGTTTCCAAATGCCCCTATTGCGACTTCAACAGCCATGTCCGCTCGGCGATCAACCAGGACGAATGGCGCGAGGCACTTCTCGCCGATCTTGCCCACGAGGCGCGACTCCTCCCCGGACGACGCCTCGCCTCCATCTTCTTCGGCGGCGGCACGCCCTCGCTCATGGCTCCGGGCACCGTGGCCGCCTTGATCGAGGCCGCCTGCCGGCACTGGGCACCGCACCCGGACATCGAGATCACGCTCGAGGCCAATCCAAATTCGGTCGAAGCCGACCGTTTCGCCGGACTTGCCGACGCCGGGGTCAATCGGCTTTCGCTCGGGCTCCAGGCCTTCGACGATGATGCGCTTCGCTTCCTCGGCCGCGCCCATTCGGCGCGCGAGGGTTGGCGAGCGCTCGAGATTGCCCAGAAGCATTTCCGGCGCGTGAGCTTCGATTTGATCTACGCGCTTCCGGGCCAGAGCGAAGCGAGCTGGTCGGCGACGCTGGCCCAGGCGTTGAGCCTCGGCACCGGGCACGTGTCGCTCTACCAGTTGACAATCGAGCCCGGGACTCGCTTTGCCTCGATGGTCGCAAAGGGAGCGTTCGAACCGCTCGGCGCCGATGCTTCGGCCGCGCTCTACGAGCTCACCGACGCCATGACGTCGAAGGCGGGCCTGCCGGCCTATGAGATCAGCAACCACGCGCGGCGCGGCCAGGAAAGCCGCCACAACCTCACCTACTGGCGCTATGGCGACTATGCGGGGGTCGGGCCCGGTGCGCACGGGCGCCGGCTCGGAACGCGCACCGTCCGCCACAGGAAGCCCGAGAACTTCCTCTCAGCACTCCGCCGCAACGGCCATGCGATCGCCGAGGAGGCCGCGCTGTCGGCGCGCGAGGCGACGGACGAAGCGCTCGTGATGGGACTCCGCCTGAGGGAAGGAATCGACGTCGGCGCGCTGGAACGACGCTTCGGAGTGCCGGTCGTTGCCTGGGACCGAGTCGATCGGCTCATGACCAGCGGTCATCTCACCCGCGAAGACGCAAGCATCGCCCTCACGCCCGCGGGGCGCCTCGTTCTCGACCGGATCCTCGCCGAGATCGCCGCCTAGAGCCTATTGCGGCTCAAGCGAATATCGATACCGCTCCTCGGCAGTGTACACATAATCTTCGAGCTGGATGTCGGCGTCCTCGGCCGCGGCCTTTTTCGACATTCCGTTCTTGAGGTTGAAGGCCACGAGCTTCGCCTTGAAACTCTCTTCGATCGCGGCGCAGGTCTTGTGCGCATAATCCTTGAAGGCGTCGACGCCGACGTTTGCGCTCTTGGCGCTGACGACCGCGTTCTTGAGGCAGCTTACATAGGCGGTTCGGTCGGCATTGCCGGCCTGGACGAGCAGCAACGCAGCAGCGAACATCGTCACAAACATCAGGCTCCTCCCCGAGAGGCTGATTGCAGGGAGAATGACTCTTTTCGCAGCGCATTGGAAGTACGCGATTTTCCTTAGCTCTCTGGCGCTTCCTTGCGGCCGCCGGGGCAATCGCTGATGATCGCGCGATGGAGCCCGGCCTGTACATTGTCGCGACCCCGATCGGGAACCTCGGCGACCTCAGCCCGAGAGCGGCCGAGACCCTGCGCGAAGCCTCTCTCGTCCTCGTCGAGGACACCCGGGTAACCGCCCGCCTCCTGGCCCATACCGGCGCCAGGGTGCCGATGCGCCGCTATGACGACCATTCGAGCGCGGGCGACCGCGAGGCGATCGTCGCAATGCTGGCAGACAAGGCGGTGGCGCTGGTCAGCGACGCCGGGACTCCGCTCATCTCCGATCCCGGTTACAAGCTGGTGCGCGCCGCGCGGGCCGCCGGCCATCAGGTCAGGACCGTTCCCGGCCCTTGCGCCGCGGTCGCCGCGCTTACCCTGGCTGGGCTTCCGACCGATCGGTTTCTCTTCCTCGGTTTCCTGCCGGCGAAGGCGAAGGCGCGGGCGGAAGCAATCGCCGAAGTGGCGAACATCCGGGCGACATTGATCCTTTACGAGAGCGGGCAACGCCTGGGCGACACTCTGTTGGCTCTCGCCTCTGGACTGGGCGAACGCGAAGCGGCGGTCGCCCGAGAACTCACCAAGCTGCACGAGGAATGCGTGACCGGTACGCTTGGTGAGCTTGCGGCGCGTTACGCTGAGGAGATTCCGAAGGGAGAGATCGTCATCGCCGTCGGTCCAGCGACCGAGGCCGAATCCGTAAGCGATTCCGAGCTTGATCGGTTGCTTATGGAGGCGATGGCGGAAATGTCGCCTTCGCGAGCCGCTGCCGAGATCGCGCAACAGCTCGGCATCCCGCGAAAGCGCGCCTATGCGCGGGCACTGGAATTGGCGCGCAAGTGAAACGCCGGGCGGCGGAAAGGCGTGGCCGCGGCGCCGAGACGATCGCGGCCTGGTGGCTCCGCCTCACCGGCTGGCGCATCCTCGCGCGGCGGGCGCGGGTTCCCGGCGGCGAGGTGGACCTCATCGCGCGGCGCGGCCGAACCCTTGCCTTTGTCGAGGTCAAGGCGCGCTCCTCAGACGAGGCCGCCTCATTCTCGCTCGATCGTTACCGGTTGCGGCGCGTCGCGGTCGCAGCAGAGCGGCTTGCCCCGCGCTTCATGCGCGAAGGCGACGACATTCGCATCGACGCGATGTTCATTGTCCCGCGGCGGCTTCCCCGCCACCTGACGGACGTGTGGCAAGGGTGACAAAATCCACCGCCTCCCCTAGTCGCGCCTGATGCCGCTTCGCGTCGCAGTTCAGATGGATCCGCTGGACGCGATTTCCATCGCCAGCGATTCCACCTTTGCCCTGATGCTCAAGGCGCAAGAACTGGGGCACGCCCTGTTTCACTACACGCCCGCGAACCTGAGCTATTCCGACGGGCGGCTGACCGCGGTCGCCCGCCCGGTCACTGTCCAGCGCGTGGAAGGCGACCATTACCGGTTCGGGGGTCCCGAGCGGCTCGACCTGCGGCGCGACGTCGACGTCGTCCTGATGCGCCAGAACCCGCCGTTCGACCTCGGCTACATTACCGCGACCCACCTGCTCGAGCGGATCCAGGGCGAGACGCTGGTGATCAATGACCCCGCAGAGGTGCGCAACGCGCCCGAAAAGCTGTGGGTGCTCGATTTCGAGCGCTTCATGCCGCCGACGCTCCTTACCCGTTCGCTCGACCTCGCTCGCGATTTCCTGGCCGAGCATGGCGAGATCGTCGTCAAGCCGCTCCACGGCTTCGCCGGCGGGTCGGTGTTCCGGGTGGGCGTGGACGGGCTCAACCTCGCCTCGCTCATGGAGCTGTTCAACGCTGCCTATCGGGAGCCGCACGTCGTCCAGAAATTCCTCCCGGAGATTGCCGAGGGGGACAAGCGTATCGTCCTTATCGACGGCGAAGTCGCGGGTGCGATCAACCGCATTCCCGGCGAGGGAGAAATCCGGTCCAACCTCGCGGTCGGCGGCAAGGCCGCGAAGACCGAGCTCAGTGAAGACGAACTCGAAATCTGTGACGCGCTCGCGCCCGAGCTGAAGCGCCGCGGGCTCCTGTTCGTCGGCATCGATGTCATCGGCGGCAGGTGGCTGACCGAGATCAACGTCACCTCGCCGACCGGAATCGTCGCCATTGACGCGCTCAACGGCAGCGACACGCCGGCGATGTTCTGGAAGGCGGTCGAGCGCCGCCTCGCCGAAACCCGCGAGGCCTGACCCATGAGCGAGTGGGTCATGAAGCTGATCGAGCAGTCGGGCTATCTCGGGGTGGGGTTCCTGATGTTCCTGGAAACGGTGTTCCCGCCGATCCCGTCCGAGATCATCATGACCTTTGCCGGCGTGACCGCCGCCAAGGGCGAGCTCGAACTGTCGCTCGTCATCCTCTCGGGCACGGCGGGAGCAATGCTCGGCAACATCTTCTGGTACCTTGCCGCGCGGGCACTCGGCCTGGAGCGGTTAAAGCCGTTCATCAACAAGCACGGGCGCTGGCTGACCGTGAACTGGCGGGAGGTGCAGCGCGCCAAGCGCTGGATGGAACGCCACGGCACAGCCTTCGTTCTCGTCGGCCGTGTGATCCCGACGATGCGCTCGCTGGTGTCGGTGCCAGCCGGCCTTCTGAAAATGCGGTTCCGCACTTTCATCATCGCCTCTACGCTCGGCACCTTCGCATGGACCGCCCTCCTGGCAGGCGCAGGCTTCCGCCTCCGCTCTGATTTCGAGCAGGTCGACCAGTTCCTAGCACCGGTCGCCAACGCGATCCTGGCGCTGATGCTCGCCGGCTATGTGTGGCGACTTGCGACCCACAAGCCCGACTGAAAAGCTGCTCAGGCCCGCGGGTGCGCGTGCCGATAGACGTCGAGCAGGTGGGCCGCATCCACCTTCGTGTAGATCTGAGTCGAGGACAGGCTGGCGTGGCCCAGCAACTCCTGGAGCGAGCGCAGGTCGGCTCCGCGCGCAAGCAAGTGCGTCGCGAAGCTGTGCCGAAGCGCATGGGGCGTCAGGCTGTGCGGAAACCCCAGCCGCGTCCGCGCCGCCCGGACGGCGCGCCGCACCAGGTCCGCGCTCAACGGCCCCCCGCGCGCCCCGACGAACAGGGGCGCGTCGCCCTCGATCGGGTAGGGGCACTGCCGGAGGTAATCGCCAATCGCTTCGCGCACGGCTTTGACCACCGGCACGATACGGGTCTTCGACCTTTTGCCCGTGACCCGGATCGCTTCGCCTATCGGCAGGTCTTTTGCGGTCAGCGACAGCGCCTCCGAAACGCGCAGCCCCGATCCGTAAAGCAGCAGCAGGATCGCGAGATCCCGGGCGCCGATCCATGGCTCGGACGCGAAGGCGCCCGCGTCCTCGGCCAAGGCCACCGCCTCGTCCGGAGCGGCGGGCCTCGGGAGGTTGCGCGGCTTTTTCGGGGCGCGCGTCCTCGGAACGGCCGCTGCCCCGCCCTGCTGCTCAGCCGCCCAGGCGAGGAACGCGCGCACGCCCGACAATTCCCTCGCCGCCGACGCGGCTCCGAGGCCGGAAGCGCGGCGTGCCGCAAGGAAAGCGCGAAGATCGGCCGCGCTCAGCCCGGTCAATGCGTCCGCCTCGATCAGCTCGCCGCGATACTGGCCCAAGAACTCGATCAGGCGGTGCGCGGTGCCGGTATAGGCGCGCACCGTGTGCGGTGAGCGCCGCCGGTCGTGCGCGAGATGGCCGTGCCATTGCGCGACGAGCCTGGACGCCGGATGCGGCAGATCACCCACGCGGCGAATCATCCTCTTTCGCGAGTCGCGACGCAAGCGGCGATTAGCGGGGCGCGCGCTCCCGCGCCGCCTGGTCGGCAACGATCTGGTCCGCCGTCATCCCGTCGAACGTCACGCGCGCAAGCTCATTGGGGTCGCGCGCCGAATGGTGCCGCCCACTGACGGTCCGCAGAGCGCGGTCGAACACCAGCCGGTCCGCGTCCGGAAGCTCGCGGCGTGCCTGTTTCGTCGTTGCTTCGAACGCTTCCGGCGACGAGCCGTCGATGATTGTCGGCTCGCGGTCGGTGCAAGCGGCGAGGAGAACGGCAAGCCCCAACCCGCTCATCCTGAGTAGCCGGTGACCCCGGAATTGTTCCGGGGGAACCGGCGTATCGAAGGACTGTGCTTCGATACGGGCCCTCGCTTTGGCTCGGCCCCTACTCAGCATGAGCGGTGTTTGGTCAATCCACGTAATGCGCCGTCGTCTTCTCGCGCACTTCCTCCTTCGTGACTCCGGGGGCGAGCTCGATCAGCTTGAAGGGGCTGTCGTGGTCAGTCCTCTGGAACACGGCGAGGTGGGTGATGATCATGTCGACGACGTTCTTGCCGGTAAGCGGCAGCGTGCACTCGGGGATGAACTTCGGGTCGCCGTTCTTGGAAACATGCTCCATCACGACGATGATCTTCTTGACCCCGGCGACCAGGTCCATCGCGCCGCCCATGCCCTTGATCATCTTGCCCGGGATCATCCAGTTGGCGATGTCGCCCTTCTCGCTCACTTCCATCGCCCCGAGCACGGCAAGGTCGATGTGGCCGCCGCGGATCATCGCGAAGCTGGTCGCGCTGTCGAAATAGCTGGTGTGCGGAAGCTCGCTCACCGTCTGCTTGCCGGCGTTGATGAGGTCGGGATCGACCTCGTCCTCGTACGGGAAGGGCCCGATGCCGAGCATCCCGTTCTCGCTCTGCAGAGTGACGGTCATGCCCTTGGGCACATGGTTGGCGACAAGCGTCGGGATGCCGATGCCGAGGTTCACGTAAAAGCCGTCGCGAAGCTCCTTCGCCGCGCGCGCCGCCATCTGGTCGCGGGTCCAGCCCCTGGTTTCAACTGAAGTGGCCATTACGCAGCTTCCCTCTGCCGGACTGTCCGGAATTCGATCTTCTTGTCGTAGGGCGCGCCGAGGATCATTCGCTTCACGTAGATCGACGGCAGGTGAATGCAGTCGGGATCGAGGCTACCGACCGGAACGATTTCCTCGACCTCGGCTACGCAGATCTTGCCGCAGGTCGCGGCGGGCAGGTTGAAGTTCCGCGTGGTCTTGCGGAACAGAAGGTTGCCGGTCTCGTCGGCCTTCCAGCCCTTGATGATGCTGAGATCCGCCCGGATCCCGCGCTCGAGGACATAGGTCTCGCCGTCGAAGTCCTTCAGTTCCTTGCCTTCGGCGACCACCGTCCCGACTCCGGTCTTGGTGTAGAAGCCGGGGATGCCCGCGCCGCCCGCGCGCATCCGCTCCGCCAGAGTGCCCTGCGGGCAGAATTCGACCTCCAGCTCGCCGGCCAGGAATTGCCGCTCGAACTCCTTGTTCTCGCCCACGTAGGAGGAGATCATCTTCTTCACCTGGCGAGTACGGAGAAGTTTGCCGAGCCCCTCGTTGTCGATGCCCGCGTTGTTCGACGCGATGGTGAGGTCCTTGACCCCGCTTTCAACGATCGCGTCGATCAGCCGCTCGGGGATCCCGCACAGGCCGAATCCGCCCGCGGCGATGGTCATTCCGTCGAACAGCAGGCCGTCGAGCGCAGCCTTCGCGTCAGGGTAGATTTTCTGCATCGCGCCTTTAGCCCCTGAGCTTCGAGAGGACGCCCTGAAGCTGCATCGCGTTGCCCATGTCGCCCTCGATCTTGAGCTTGCCGGTCATGAAGGCGGTCATCCCGTCGAGCTCGCCCGCGGCCATCTTCTGCCAGTCTTCCCAGCTGACCTTGATCGTCGTGTCGGCCGAACCGTCATTCTCGCTGACCTGCTCGGACGCGCCGTCGAGCAGGATCACGCCCTCATCGCCGAAGTCGAGCTTGACGGTCTTTCCCGGGACCCAGGCCCGGTTTTCCTGCATCTTCCCGACCAGTTCCTGCTTCGTCATTTGCCGCTCTCCTTTGCCTCAAGCGCCTAGCGGGGCGTTGACGGAGAGACAACATCCTCCCTGTTGCGAAGCAATGGGGAGGGGGCCGCTCGCCAAGCATTCAGCGAAGGCGAGCGGTGGAGGGGCCGCAAAGCCGCACAAGACCATCAGCCACCGAAACTGCGTCGTCCAGCACATCGCGTGCCGGTATGCGAACGACGATTCTCAAGCCCAGGCGCTGCATGTATGCGTCGCGTCGTTGGTCGTGTTCGACGGTGAAGTCGTGGATCAAGCCGTCGATTTCGATGACCGTTCCTGCGGCCGGGCAGTAGAAGTCCGCGACGTACGGCCCGATTGGATGGTGGCGCCGAAACCTGATTCCAGCCGAAGAACGGCGAAGGAGAGCCCAGAGCTTCACTTCGGGAGGACTCATCTCACGCCGCTGCCTGCGAGCGTTCTGCATCGATTGTCGCGTAGCGCGCACGGCCCCTCCACCATGCAGTGCATGGTCCCCCTCCCCACGAGCTTCGCTCGCAGGGAGGACAAGTCAAGTTGCGGCGATAACAAGGCGAGCGTAGAGCGCTCCCATGGGATACGAAACCGACCTCAAGCTCTTCATCGACGGCGTGTGGAAATCCGGCGAAGGCCGCGACGCCCACCCCGTCGTCAACCCGGTGACCGCGAGCCCGATCGCCGAGGTCCCCTACGCGACCAAGGCCGACCTCGACGAGGCGCTTGCCGCGTCCGAGCGCGCCTGGCCGGAATGGCGCTCGACCGACGTCGAGAAAAGGAGCGCGATCCTTCACAAGACCGCGAAGTTGCTGCGCGAGCGAGCCGAGCAGATCGGCGCGACCCTGACCCAGGAGCAGGGCAAGCCGATCGCCGAGGCCAAGGCGGAGGTGCTTGGCTCGGCCCAGCTGTTCGACTGGTACGCGGAGGAGATCAAGCGAGACTATGGCCGAACGCTCGTGCGCCCCGCGGGCCAGTTGAGCCGCGTCATCCGCCAGCCGGTCGGCCCGACTGCGACCTTCACCCCGTGGAATTTCCCGATCTATCTGCTGGCCAAGAAGGTCTCGGCCGCGCTGGCCGCGGGTTGCACGGTCATTTCGCGCCCGCCACACGAAACGCCGGGCTGCACGACGGAGATGTTCCGGGCGCTGGCCGACGCCGGGATCCCGAATGGCGTCGCGCAGCTCGTCCATGGCGATGCCGACCTCATCAGCACGACGCTGATCGCAAGCCCGGTCATCCGCAAGGTCAGCTTCACCGGCTCGACCGGGGTCGGCAAGCATTTGATGAGGCTTTGCGCCGACAGCATGACCCGGGTCACCATGGAGCTGGGCGGGCACGCGCCGGTGCTGATCTTCGACGATTGCGATCTTGAAAAGACGCTCGACATGGTCGTGCCGCAGAAGTTCCGCAATGCCGGCCAGGTCTGCGTTTCGCCGACCCGTTTCTACGTCCAGAGCGGCATCTACGACGCCTTCCTCAAGGGATTTGCGGAGCGCACTGCCAAGGTGAAGGTCGGCAACGGCCTCGAGCCCGAAACGAAGATGGGGCCGCTCGCCAATAGCCGGCGCGCCGAGGCGGTCGGCGCCCTGGTCGAGGATGCTCGGGCGAAGGGGGCCAGGGTCCTTGCCGGCGGCGAGCGCATGAACGAGGGCTTCTTCTTCCAGCCCACGCTTCTCGCCGACGTTCCCAACGAGGCGAAGATCATGAACGACGAGCCCTTCGGCCCCGTCGCCGTCAGCCGCCCGTTCGACACGTTCGAGGAGGTGATTAGCCAAGCCAACCGCCTCCCATATGGGCTCGCGGCGTTCGCGTTCACCGAGAACGGCCGCCGCGCGAACCTCATCGGCGACCTCGTCGAGGCGGGCATGGTCGGGATCAACACCTTCGCGATCAGTGTCGCCGATGCGCCGTTCGGGGGCGTCAAGGATTCGGGCTTCGGTTCCGAAGGCGGCAAGGAAGGCCTCGAGAGCTACCAGGTGGTCAAGGCGATCCACCAGGCGTGAGCCCGGCCCGGCCAGGCAACTGATCAGACCGCGTGGTGTAGATAGCGTTGGTCGAAATCGCCGACGGCTGCCAGTTTATCCCAGTCGAGAATCGTAAGCCGGTTGGAGGACAGGCTGATCAGGCCATCCCGCCGCAGCGACTGCAACGTGCGGTTCGTGTGCACCGCCGTCAGCCCCGTGCAATCCGCGACCTGCTCCTGAGTCAGCGGGAAGTTGTAGTTGGAGCCGTCACCGCCTGGGTTGGACGCGCGCAGGCGCGCCGCGATTTCGCACAGCAGGTGCGCGATCCGCTCGCGGGCGTCGCGTCGGCCAAGGTTGACCACCCACTCGCGGAAAACGGACGCGTCGAGCAAATTGTCGAGCCAGACCGCGCGCCGGATTCGGGGGCGTTTCTCCACCAGTTCGGCGAGGGATTCCTTGGGCACGGTCGCAACGACGCAGCGGGTCAGGCACTGCACATTGTGATCGGCCGCTTCGAGCAGCACGTTCTCAAGATCGATGAACTCGCCCGGGATATGGAGCGAGATGATCTGCCGTGCACCGTCCGCCACCATTTTCTGGCGGAAGGCCATGCCTTCTACCAGCAGGTTGCAGACCAAAGTCGGCTCGCCTTCCCGAAGCAGAAAGCAGTCCCGCTCGACGACTCGCCGTACCCACGGCAGCGCCGCCAACGCCTTCTTGTCATCCTCCGACAAAGGGACGCCGCGTCGCCATCTCCGTATCAGGGCATCGAGAAAGGAATGATCGTCCACGCTCCCCCACCCGCAAATTGCGGGCGTAGGGCTAGCGGCGTGAAATCCATCCTTCCTTCACGCATGTTAATCTGACGCCGATTGCGTGGGCGAGACGGTGCACGAAGGGGGAGTT
This sequence comes from Alphaproteobacteria bacterium, assembly GCA_046566245.1. Taxonomy (GTDB): domain Bacteria; phylum Pseudomonadota; class Alphaproteobacteria; order Sphingomonadales; family Sphingomonadaceae; genus Sphingomicrobium. The sequence continues at coordinate 15,108 of JBKHXB010000017.1, forward strand.
GTCAACCTTGCACGGGGTTTGCCCGTTTCAGGCCGCCAGCTTGAGGCTTGCGACGACTCGGTTCCGGCCGCCGCTTTTGGCCTCATACATCGCCTCGTCCGCGGCATTGAGCCAGCATTGGAGCGTGGTCGTCGAGGGCCCCATCGGCGCCACCCCGACGCTGACCGTGACCTTGCCGAGCGGGCTCGCCGGGTGCGGAATCTCCAGCCTTTCGACCGCCTTGCGATAATCCTCGGCCCTGGCGGCGGCATCCACCGGCCCGCAATCGTGGAGGATCACCAGGAATTCCTCGCCGCCCAGCCTGTAGAGCTGGTCGCCCGAGCGCCGGACCCCGTCGAGCGCTCCCGCGACGCGGCGAAGGACCTCGTCACCGGCGAGATGGCCGAAGCTGTCGTTGTACTGCTTGAAATGGTCGATGTCGCAGATCATCACGCTGGCAGTCGAGGTCTTGCGTTCCAGCCTCGGCCACAGCTCGGCGATGTCCTCGTTGAGCTTCAGCCGCGTTCCAAGCCCGGTCAGGGCATCGGTCCTCACTTGATCGAACAGCTGGCCGTTCAGCCGCTGCAGCTCAGTCTGCTTGAGTTCGAGCAGCTGCGCGGAATGCTCCGCGTCCTTGCGCGCCCGGTCGAGCTGGTCGCCCCACCGCCGCGTCGGCACGATCAGGATCCCCCAGCCAAGAATGACGAGGATCAGCGAGGCCGCGCTCATGCCGACAATCAGCCAAATGTAGAGGTTCAGCTGCCAGCGCGTGGATTCGAGGTAGCGCTCGGCGCGCCTCTCGATCGCCTGGATTCCGCGAAAATAGCTGTCGACCAGATAGTCGTAGCGTGGCGAGTAGATGATCCTCCGCGCCGCCTCCATTTCCCCGCGCGAAACCAGGTTCAGCGCCCGATATTCCATTCCGATCAATTCCAGGTCCGAACGGTCGATCTCCGATACGTCGGCTTCGTGGCGATCGCTGCGGAGCTGCGCGCTGAGATCCGTAAGCAGGGACCGCAATTGCGGTTGCACCCGGCGGTACTCGTCCGCGGCTTGGGCATCACCGTGGTTGACGACCGCCTTGATCGAAAGTTCGAGCACATTGCCGTAATGCTCGACCTTCTCGGTCGCCATGAGCACCGCGACCTGCTCGTCCATCACGGGGCGGATCTGGTTGCCGACTCGCCAGGTAAGGACCGTCGAGGCGACCAGCAGCGCGATCATCAGCGCAAGGCCCAGGCGAATGGTCCGGATTGGAAAGGCCGGCGCCTCGCCGGGCATCTGAACAGTCGGCGTCAATCGTCTCTCCATTGAGTGATGCAGCGAACGGGTGGTGACGGCCGTGGTATAGCGCTCGTTAAGACAGGTTTTTGCCTTCATCCGATGCGGACATTGTTTGCGGATTGCCGAGGGTGCCAAGACGGCGCTCCACATTCCCGCGCACCGCCGCTAAGGCCCCGGACATGACCAAGCGCACCCGCGCCAGATCAGGCGGACGAATCCTCGTCGATCAGCTCAGGATCAACGGCTGCGACCGGATCTTCACCGTGCCTGGCGAGAGCTTCCTCGCGGTCCTGGACGCGTTTCACGACACGCCGGAGATCGACGTCACCGTCTGCCGGCACGAGGGCGGCGCTGCCTACATGGCCGATGCCGACGGCAAGATGACCGGCCGTCCCGGAGTCGCGTTCGTCACTCGCGGCCCTGGTGCGACCAACGCCAGCGGCGGGGTCCATGTCGCGTTCCAGGATTCGACCCCGATGATCCTGTTCATCGGTGACGTTGCACGCGGCGATCGGGACCGCGAAGGTTTCCAGGAAATCGACTTCCCCGCATTTTTCGCGCCGATCGCAAAATGGGCGGCCCGGATCGAGGATGCCAGGCGGATCCCTGAATATATCGCGCGGGCCTATCGCGTGGCCAGCTCCGGCCGGCCCGGCCCTGTCGTTCTGGCGCTTCCGGAGGACATGCTTCGCGACGAAGTCGAAGTGCCCGACCGCCCGCGGGTGCCGCCGCTCGCGGAGGAGCCCGATCCCGGCGCGATCCAGGCCCTGTTCGAGCTGCTGAAGGAATGCGCGGCCCCGGTCGCAATCGTAGGCGGCGCCGACTGGAGCCCGCGCGCTGCGCACCATTTCGCCAATTTTGCCTTCCGCTACGGAATCCCGGTCGCAGCCGCCTTCCGCCGCCAGGACGCGATCGACAACAAGTGCGGCGTCTATGCCGGAAACCTCGGCTACGGTCCCAATCCAAAGCTCCAGCAGCGGATCCGCGAGGCCGACCTTGTCCTCGCGGTCGGAGCGCGGCTTGGCGAGGCCACGACCGACGGCTACACGCTCGTCACGCCCGACCACCCCGGCCAGACGCTCGTTCATGTCCACCCCGATGCGAACGAGCTCGGCCGCGTCTATCACGCCGACCTTCCGATTTGCGCCGACATGGGCGAGTTCGCCGAGATGATCGACGAATGGATCGACACGGACCTCGTCCGTTTTTCGGCCGGGGAACAGGCGCACGCGGAATGGCTCGACTGGTCGGAGCCGAAGCCCGCCAAGGGCGTCAAACTCGACCTTGGCCAGTGCGTGAAGGCGATGCGCGACACGCTCCCGGACAACACTATCGTCTGCAACGGGGCCGGTAATTTTTCCGGCTGGTGGCATCGATACTGGCGCTACGCCTGCATGCCCGCGCAGCTCGCGCCGACGAGCGGGACGATGGGCTACGGGGTGCCCGCTGCGGTTGCGGCCGCGCTTCGTTTCCAGGACCGCCCGGTTGTGGCGGTCGCCGGCGACGGGGACTTCCTGATGAACGGGCAGGAGCTTGCGACGGCCGCCCAATACGGCGCCGACCTTCTTGTCGTCGTCGTCGACAACGGCTCCTACGGCACGATCCGGATGCACCAGGAGCGCGAATATCCCGCGCGCGTGTCGGCGACCGATCTCCAGAACCCCGATTTCGCAGCTCTCGCCCGCGCCTATGGCGGCTGGGCGGAGACGGTCGAAACGACGGAGCAGTTCGAGCCCGCGCTCAACAAGGCGCTGAAGAAGAAGGGCATCCGCCTGATCCACTGCCTCACCGACGTCGAGCAGATCAGCCACGCGAACACGATTTCGGCACTGAGGAAACGCGCCCGCGGCTAATCGGCTCGGCTTTTCCAGGCTTCGCCGAACAGCATGCGATTGTGGGTGGCAGGGCATCGCTCGGCGCGGTGTTGAGGGTCCTGATCTCCAGGAGCATTGTCGGCGGAGTTTGAACCTGGCTGCGCGAGCCGCGCGATCACCAGGTCGAGTTCCTCCGCGAAATTGCCGGGCGGCGCCCGGTGAAGCTTCGACACGAGAGCCTCTTCGAGCTGTTTACTAACATGGGTTAAACGCGCGAAAGGCCGGGAGGCGACAGGGAACAGTATCCGATCCGCACAGGCTTCAGTCCGATTTAAGGCAACGTGAGAACGGCCACGGCCCCCAGCGCCAGGGCGCCGGCGGTCCAGCGCTCGGCCCGCCAGCTCGGCGGCGCCAGCTTTTCGCCGAGAACGACGATCCCGAGCACGGCGACCCAGGCGAGGTTCATCACCCCGCCGACGAACAGCAGCAGCATCAAGGCCCAGCAGCAGCCTACGCAGAAAAGGCCGTGGGCCAGCCCCAGCCTGACTGCGCCCGCTGCCCCGGGCTTCCAATATTTCATGATGAACAGGAGCGGCGACTGGCACTTGTCGAGGCACAGCCGCTTGGCGGCGGTCATCTCATAGGCCGCGGCGAGGACCAGCAGGCCGGCAGCGACCGCCCTGTTGCCCACAGCTAACTCCATCTCGCGCACCAGGCCCGACTGGACCAGCAGCGCCTGTGCGAGCGCCGCCAACGCCGCAAATGCGGCCCAGACGACGAGGTAGGCGGTAATGAACAGCGCGCTGTGAAGCGCGCGTTGACGGGAGGTCGGCGCCCTGTCGATCCGAGCGTGCAAAAGGATGATCGGCGCCGCAGACGGCACCATCATCGCGACCATCATGATCGCCCACATGGCGAAGGCCGGGAGCAGATAAGCCAGCGATAGGGGCGGCGGGCCCATCGCCATCCCGGCCATGCCGCCGCTTCCCGTGGCGGATCTGACAAGCCATGCCCAGGCGAGCAGCGCCGCCGCCGCCAGGGCGGTCGCGACGATCAGGCTGTCGCGAGAGAGCAGGCTGCGCAGGGCCGGCGGGATGCCGGCGCCTGCAGCGGGCTTAGTGGACAACGCCGCGTTCGTTCATGTCGAGCTCGGCGAAATGCGCGTGGCTGTCGGCAAGCTCGATCGCGATCGGCCCCTGGGTGGTCGCCCAGCCCCGGCCCTGCTCCGCAACGTCATATTCGAAGCCTTCCGGAAGCCGGATCTGGGCGCGGCTTTCCTGGCCGGTCACCGCATTGCGGATCGGCTCGCCCCGCGCCTCGATCACTCCCGGCACTTCGAGGCGCGCGGTCCGGCGCTCGATGTCGATGTGAAGGTCGATCGGCGCGAACACCGGCTCGTGGACTTTCTCGTAAGTAGCGGAGAAAACCTGGAAGAAGGTCGCGCCTTCGACGGTGTCGAGCCCGCTCATGATCCGAAGCAGCGCCTCGCGCTGCTTCTCGTCGGCACGCTCGTCGACGATCGGCACGACTTCGCCATGGCCTTCATGGATCGGGCCCGGCCATTTCAGCACGACCGCGATGTTGAGGCCGCTGATGTCCGTGTCGCCGTGGTGGCCTTCCTCGATGTGGATCGCGCCGACCGCCTTGCAGTCGCCATGGGTAGGAAGCGCGTTGAACTGGCATGGGCAGCCATAGGCGCAATTGCAGTGGATGAACTCGCGTCCCTTGATGGACCATTTGACGTCGGTCACGACCCTTCTCCCGTCACAAATCCCGCCTGCGAGCCGAGTCGCTCATAGCACATCAGGGCCAGGTGCTGAGGCCCTCACAGGCCGAACGGATAGGTCTCGTCCTCGCCCGGCCGTTGCTCGCCCGGAAGCGGGGTGACGGCCTTGGTCTCGTCGAACCAGACCCAGGCGTCGAACTGGCGCGGAAGGATGCACTCGGAATAATGGCTCCAGCGCTCGGTCTCGGGCCTGTAGATGACCCCGATGAACCGCTCGAGCTTCGGCTCCGTCAGCGCTTCCCTGAGGTCGCGCCCGATCTCCTCCGCCCTGAGGTCCAGGAGGAAGCGCGGAAGCTTGCTGTCATGGCAGGCGCGCTCGTAGCTTTCCGGAAGAGAAGGCCGCACCGCCTTGACCCGCATCGGCTCGTCCCAATCGTCCGCGGCCGCAACCGTTCCCGTGTGGGTCCCGAAGCCGATCAGCCGCGCCTGGCTGTCGAACCGTTCCTTGACCAGCTGGCCGATGTTGAGCTCGCCCCGCGCCTGCCCCATCTCGGTGAAGGCGGCGTTGCCGATGTGGCTGTTGTGCGCCCACACAATCGCCTTGGACTTGGGTCCCTTGGCCTCGAGCAGCTGCACGAGCGCCTCGAACATGTGCGTGTCGCGCAGGTTCCAGCTCTCCGCCGCGCCATGGTACATGACGCGGTAATAGGCCTCGGCATTCTTCACCAGCCGGGCATTGGACGCGGCGTCGAGCCACTCGTCGCATTCCTCCGAAAGGCAGTCGAAGTTGCGCTTCATCAGCTCGGCCAGCATGGCGACCACCGGCTCTTCGCAGCGGCCATATCCTTCGTAGAGCGCGTTCGCGCCGTAGCGCGCCGGGTTTTCGGCCCATGGCTCCAGGCAGCCATAGCGAGTCTTCGCGACCCTCGCGGCCTCGGGATCCTCCCTCGACAGGAAATCGATCACGGCGCGCATCGAGGCCTGCAGGTTATAAAGGTCGAGACCGTAGAAACCGGTCATCTCCTCGTACTGGCGCCCATTGTTGTGCCGCCTCAGCCAGCGAATGAAGCCGTCCATCTCGCGGTTGCGCCACATCCAGGTCGGGAAGCGCTCGAACGCCCGCGTCTCGCCCTCGCGCTTGCGGCGATGGCGGACGTAGCGGTCGATGGTCGCAGCGTCCGGCCAGTCGGCCTCGACCGCGACGATGTTGAAGCCGTGATGGGCGATCAGCCGCTTCGAGATTTCGGCCCGGGCGCGATAGAATTCGCTGGTCCCGTGGCTTGCCTCGCCGAGCAGGACGACGCGCGCGTCCGAATAGCGGTCGAAGAAGGCGGCAAAACGGTCGTCGTCGATGTCGGGAAGCGGCTCTGCCGCCCTGCGGATCAGCGTCGGAAGCTGTTCCGTGAGGGCTTCAGCCATCGCTCCACCCTTCCTCGCCGATCAGCGGCACGAAGCGAACCGCGCCCAAATCCTCGGTGATCAGCTTGCCCGCCGGGCCTCTCGTCACCTTGACCAGCTTCTGCACCCAGCTCGGATCGCCGACCGGCATGACGATCCGCCCTCCCTCGGCGAGTTGCTCGACCCAGGGCGGCGGCACATGGCTTCCGCTCGCGGCCGCGACGATCGCATCATAGGGGGCCTCTTCGGGCCAGCCGCGGGTCCCGTCGCCTTCGACGATCCGGACGTTGTCGTAACCGAGCCCGCGCATCCGTTCCGACGCGATCTCCACGAGCTCGCCCTGGCGCTCGATCGCGATCACTTCCGACGCGATCCGGCTCATCACCGCGGCCGCATAGCCGGAGCCCGCTCCCACCTCGAGCACCCTGTCGCCGGGTTTTATCTCGGCCGCCTTGATCATCAGCGCGACGATATAGGGCTGGGAAATGGTCTGCCCGGCCTCGATCGGCAGCGGGTGGTCGCCATAGGCGAGGTCGCGATACTCCTCGGAGAGAAATTGCTCGCGCGGGACGCAGCGGAACGCCTCGAGGATCGTCGGGTCCGTTATTCCGCGGCTTGCGATCTGCCGCTGGACCATCGCCTCGCGCTCTGCCGCGAAATCCATGAGCGTATCAACCATCGGGAGCACCTCCCGCTTCCGAAAACCCGCGAGCGCCGCCCGGCGTTCCGGATCGCCCGGCCGTTTGCCCGGCGACTGGGCGCGCCACCATTCGGAAAAGTCCCTAGCTCAGATCAATCCGGCGAGCGGGCTCGAAGGATCGGCGTAGCGGCGCTTGCCCATCCGCCCGGCGAGATAGGCGAGCCGACCGGCCTCGACCGCCTGCCGCATCGCCCGGGCCATCATCACCGGGTCCTTCGCCTCGGCGATGGCGGTGTTCATCAGCACTCCGTCGCAGCCCAGTTCCATCGCCACCGCGGCGTCGCTCGCCGTGCCGACGCCGGCGTCGACCAGCACCGGCACCTTCGCGCCTTCGACGATCAGGCGGATGGTCACCAGGTTCTGGATCCCGAGCCCCGACCCGATCGGCGCTCCAAGGGGCATGATCGCCACCGCGCCGGCTTCCTCGAGCTGCTTGGCGGCGATGGGATCATCGACGCAATAAACCATCGGCTCGAAGCCTTCCTTCACCAGCACCTCGGTCGCACGGAGCGTCTCGCGCATGTCGGGGTAGAGCGTCTTCGCTTCGCCCAGCACCTCGAGCTTGACCAGCGTCCAGCCGCCCGCCTCGCGCGCCAGCCGCAGCGTGCGGATCGCCTCGTCGGCGGTGAAGCAGCCGGCGGTGTTGGGCAGATAGGTGATCTTCTTCGGGTCGATGAAATCGGTCAGCATCGGCTGCTTCGGGTCGGCGATGTTCACGCGCCGCACCGCGACCGTGACGATCTCGGCGCCCGACGCCTCGACCGCCGCGGCATTTTCCTCGAAGCTCTTGTACTTGCCGGTGCCGACGATCAGCCGCGAGGAGAAGGTGCGGCCCGCGACCGTCCAGGTGTCGGCTGCAATGGGTTGCGGGGCGTTCATCACCCTCCTCCGACGAAATGGACGATCTCGAACGCGTCGCCCTCGCGCACCTCGACTTCTTCGAAACTCGATCGCGGCACGATCTCGAGGTTGCGCTCGACGGCGACCTTGTTCGCATCGATGCCGAGCCCGCGGAGCATCGCCGCGATGCTCGCTCCGGCCGGAATCGCGCGCTCCTCCCCGTTCACCCGGACCGCGATGCTTTCCTTTTGCGCCGCCTCAGACATTTAACCAATCGCGCTTTGTGGTTTCGCCGCCTGCTCATATAGGGGCGCACCATGCCGACGCCACCCACGATCTTCGTCTTGAACGGTCCCAACCTCAACATGCTCGGGACCGGCGATGCCCGCCTGTTCGGCCAGCAAACGCTTGAGGAGCTCGCGTTGTCGCTCAACGAGCGGGCCAAGGCGCTCCAGGTCAAGGTCGACTTTCGCCAGTCCAACCACGAAGGCCAACTCGTCGACTGGCTGCAGGAAGCGACGGCCAAGGCGTCCGCGGTCATCCTCAACGCGGGCGGTTACGCGCACACCTCGATCGCCATCCGCGACGCCGCCGGGGCGCTCCAGGTGCCGCTGATCGAAGTGCATCTTTCGAACGTTTACGCGCGCGAGCATTTTCGCCGTCAGAGCTTCGTCGCGCAGGTCGCGCGCGGCTCGATCGTCGGGCTCGGGCCGCTTGGCTATCTGCTCGCACTGGACGCGGCCGCCCAGCTCTGCAAGGGGGCTGCGGCCAAGTCGACGCGCCAGATTCAATAGGGGATTTTCAGTATGGCCGGACCTGCCAAGGGTAATGGCGCCAAGGACGGAGCGATGCGGGTCGACACCGACATGGTCCGCAAGCTCGCCGAGCTCCTTTCGCAAAACGACCTGACCGAGATCGAGGTCGAGGACGGCGACCGCAAGATCAAGGTCAAGCGCGAGACCCCCGCGATGATTGCCGCGGCCCACGCGGCTCCGGCAATGATGGCCGCTGCGGCCGCAGCACCGCCGCCGGTCCAGCCCAACCCGATGACCGCGCCTCCGATGCACGCGGAAACCGCGGTCGGCGACGAGGGCGGCGAAAGCGTGCGCTCGCCGATGGTGGGCACCGCCTATCTCACGCCGGAGCCTGGCGCCGATCCGTTCATCAAGGTCGGCGACGCGGTGAAGGCGGGCGACACCTTGCTGATTGTCGAGGCGATGAAGGTGATGAACCCGATCACGGCTCCACGTGGCGGGGTCATCAAGCAGATCATGGTCGAAAACGGCCAGCCGGTGGAGTTCGACCAGCCGCTGGTGGTGCTGGGCTGATGCGGGAAGTCGCCAGCGTGACATCCTCCCCACGATTTCGTGGGGAGGGGGACCGCCGAAGCCGGTGGAGTGGCCCCTCCACCACCCTTCGGGTGGTTCCCCTCCCCTGCAAATGCAGGGGAGGATGATCTGATGGCGATCAAGAAGCTCCTGATCGCCAACCGCGGCGAGATTGCGCTGAGAATCCATCGCGCCTGCCACGAGATGGGGATCCGCACGGTCGCGGTCCATTCGACGGCCGATTCCGATGCCATGCACGTGCGGCTCGCCGACGAGACGGTGTGCATCGGCCCGCCACCGGCGACCGAATCCTATCTCAACATCCCCAACATCATTTCGGCGGCCGAGGTCGTCCACGCCGACGCC
>JBKHXB010000017.1:24552-32756 GCA_046566245.1 Alphaproteobacteria bacterium
GAGAACGCGAATTTCGCGGAGATCGTCGAAAGCCATGGCATCGTCTTCGTCGGCCCGAAGCCCGAGCATATCCGGGTCATGGGCGACAAGATCGAGGCCAAGCGCACCGCCGCCAAGCTCGGCCTTCCGCTCGTGCCCGGCTCGGACGGCCCGATCGAGAGCGTCGCCGACGCCAAGCGGCTCGCCGCGGAGATCGGCTATCCGGTGCTGATCAAGGCGGCCTCCGGCGGTGGCGGCCGGGGCATGAAGGTCGTGCCCGAGGAGGACCAGCTCGAAAGCCTGATGAGCCAGGCGGCCTCGGAAGCGCGCGCCGCCTTCGGCGACGACACCGTCTACATGGAAAAGTATCTCGCCGACCCGCGCCACATCGAGTTCCAGGTGTTCGGCGACGGCGAAGGCAATGCGATCCATCTCGGCGAGCGCGACTGTTCGCTGCAGCGCCGGCACCAGAAGGTGCTCGAGGAAGCGCCCTCACCCGCCATCACTCCGGAAGAGCGCGCGCGCATGGGCGAGGTCGTGCGCCACGCCATGGCGGAAATGGGCTATCGCGGCGCCGGGACGATCGAGTTCCTCTACGAGGACGGCGAATTCTACTTCATCGAGATGAATACCCGGCTCCAGGTCGAGCACCCGGTGACCGAGATGATCAGCGACATCGACCTGGTGCGTGAGCAGATCCGCGTTGCCCAGGGCGAAGGCCTGTCGGTTACCCAGGAGGAGCTACAGCTCCATGGCCACGCGATCGAATGCCGGATCAATGCCGAGGATCCGCAGACCTTCATGCCCTCGCCGGGCCTGGTGAAGAATTACGTCGCGCCCGGCGGGATGCACGTGCGCGTCGATAGCGGGCTCTACACCGGCTATCGCGTGCCGCCCTATTACGACAGCATGATCGCCAAGCTGATCGTCTACGGCACCAGCCGGGAGCAGGCGATCATGCGCCTGAAGCGCGCGCTTGAGGAGTTCGTGGTCGAGGGAATGAAAACGACCGTGCCGCTGCACCAGCGGATCGTCCGCGACCCCGAGTTCCTGGCCGGCGACTATACGATCAAGTGGCTCGAAGCCTGGCTCGAGCGCAATCCGGAATAGTGCAGCGGCTTTCCGATCTTCCGATCAGGTTCGATGCCGCCGCGATCGACTCGGCGATGCGCCCCTTCCTCGTTTCGGAGGGCGAAACCCTGCGCTGGCATGGCGAGGTCGCCCGCCGCGGAATTTCAACTCTCGCCCGGCTGGTCAGCGGCCGGGAGGCGGAGCGCGACCGCGGCGCGATCGAGAGCGAGTACAAGGACGCCTGGGGTGCCGGGTATCGCCGCTACCAACTCGGCCGCGCTGACCTCAAGGCCAAGCCATGGCACTGGCGGGGACGCAAATTGCTGCTCGACCCGGCCGCCGCGACGCGTCTTCGGACGGTTCTGTTTGCGGCGGTAATCAAACATCTGAAGCCCAAAAGTGTGCTCGAGGTCGGAAGCGGAAACGGCATCAATCTGCTTAGCTTGGCGGGCGCGTTCCCGGACGTGGAATTCAACGGCCTCGAGCTGACGAACGAAGGCGTTCTCCAGTCCCGCAAGGCGCAGTCGGATGCGAAGATTGCCGAAATCATCCGCGCCTACAGCCCGCTCGAAACGCGCGACCCGACGGCGATCGGCCGCATCCGCTTCGTCCAGGGCGACGCTTCGGCGATGCCGTTCGAGGGCTCTTCCTTCGACCTCGTGATGACGGTCCTCGCCGTCGAGCAAATGGAAAGCATCCGCGCCGCCGCGCTTCGTGAAATTGCTCGCGTAACCCGCGGCCACGCGCTGATGCTCGAGCCGTTCCGCGACATGAACGCGCGCGGGCTGAGGCGTCTTTACGTCAAGAGCCGCGGCTACTTCCGTGGCTCGATCGACGAGCTCCGGTCCTACGGCCTGGAGCCGCTGTGGGCGACGGACGACTTCCCTCAGGAGGCCTTCCTCGGGACCGCCCTGGTGCTTGCCGAAAAGAAGGGTTCCGCCGCTTCCTAGGCCGGTTCAGCCAACCTGGTCGCCGCGGATGCAGGCGCCTTCGTCTGCATTGCCTTCATAGGCGTGACCCGCCTGTGTGCAGCGGTCGATGAAGACCGAGCAGTCCGAACGCGCATCCTTCTTGCAGGTCTTCTTGTCGCAGCGCACTCCGTCGTCGTTGGGAACGGTGCACTGCGTCGTCGCGTAAACGACCTTGGTCGTGTTGCCGGCCAGGACGTCTTCGGGCTTCGCGAACCAATCGCAAGCAGCGAGCAGCGATCCTGCGTCGAGAATAGTCAGCAGTCGTCGGGTCATGGCTCTTCCCCTGCTGGGTGCAAGGATAGCACAAGCAGGCGGCCAAGCGGATTCCGCGAGCGTCTGGCCATCGGAACAACTTTCGCGCCGCGAACGCGTTTGCCCTTCGGCAGGGTGAGGCAGGTTATGGCGTACCGGGCAGGAGATCGTCGCGACCGCTGGAAGGCGATTGCCGCGACCGCCGCCGTCAATCTCCTCCTCGGCGCTGTCATCCTGACCGGCCTTAACGTCGAGATCGTCAGCCGGGCAGTTGAACGGCTCGAGACCTTTGACATCAGCCTTCCAAAGCCGCCCCCCGAGAAACCGCCGCCACCGCCGCCACCCAAGGCCAGGGACGAACAGACGGAAGGCGCCCCCGCGGCTCCCAAGGCTTCGCCGATCGTCGCTCCGAACCCCGTGATCGAGCTTCCGCCGCAAAACCCCGTTCCCGCCGCGCCCGTCGCCGGGACCGGCAGCTCCTCTTCGACCGGCCAGGGCGGGGCCGGCTCCGGGACCGGCGCGGGCGGCAGCGGCGCGGGGTCCGGCCGCGGATCCGGATTCACTCCGGCCCAGCGGATCAGCAAGGTTCCGGACCGCGAGTATCGCCGGTTCGTCTCCGTGAGCGGCCTGAAGCGCGGCTCGGTTGGCCTCACCGTCAAGGTCAACACGGACGGGCGGCCGTCGAATTGCCGCATCGTCCGCTCGAGCGGCAGCCAGGCGGCGGACACGCTGATGTGCGAGCTTACCCTGCGCTACGTGCGGTTCCGCCCAGCGCGCGATCCTCAGGGGCAGCCCGTGGCACAGGACATCAGCTGGTTCCCCGACTGGGCGCCGCGATGAGCGAGAGCGGGCGGGTCAGCGTGCCGCGGCCCGCCCGCTTGCCCCACCCTCAGCCAGACGTTCGGCGTCCCAGCCGTAGACGTCCTGGAGGAAGGCGATTCCCGACTCTTTCGGGACCGCGGTCAGATAGGTCACGTAGACCGGCACCGGCCGTTCGAGCGGGACCGCGATGTCCGGGTCCTTCGACGGTGCCTTGAGCGGCCTGCCGTAAAGCCAGCGCCCCAAGCGTGCAGCATCCTCCAGCCGGATGCAGCCGCCGCTGAACAGGCGCGTGTCTTCCTTCAGAAGCGCCTTGTCCGGGGTGTCGTGAAGATAGATTCCGTAAGGGTTGGGGAAGGTGAATTTTACCTTGCCCAGCGAGTTTCCCGGACCCGGAAGCTGGCGCAACCGAACCAGGATCCGGCCGTCGACGACCGCCTGCCAGTCGACGCTCGCGGGGTCGAGCACCTTGGGCCTGTCGCCCCAGTCGGATAGCAGCTCATAGCCGTGCCTCTTGAGATAGCCGATCCCCTCCTCGACGACCTTGGGCGCGATTCGCTCGGCCGCGAGGTCGGGCGGGACGTTCCAATAAGGGTTGAGCGCGGCTTCACTCAGAAAAGACGCCATCATCGGCGTGCGGTCCTTCGGCTTCTGCTTGCCAACGACCACGTTCATCGAATCGACGAGCCTGCCGCCCTCATACATGTAGAGCCGCTGCTCGGCCGCGTTGACGACGACGTACCGCGGCATCGTCGCCGGGAGCACCCGGGCACGCTCGAGGTTGATCTTGAGAAGCGCCTGCTCGCGGGGGCTTGCATAGCGACCGCTGGCGAGCGCCTTGCGCAAGGGCGCGTAGGCGGAGTTCATCCAGCGCATTTCGGCGATGAAACGGCTCAGCGAGGGCGCCGAAGCGGCCATTTGCAGGAGCGCCCGAGGCGAGGGCGCCGAAGGCTGCAGCCGCGGATCGAGGAACTTCATGCCGGCGTCCGGCGCGTCCCTGAGGTCGCGCGCGTAGGCGACGAACGCCTTGCTGAGCATCTCGTCCGCCCGGCGTACGTCGTCGGGGTCGCCGCCGGCGGCCCGGCGAAGCGCCTTGGCGATCGCCTTCACCTTGTACTTGCGCGGGTCGAGCCCGTCGATCTCGGCCGTCTGGAGCAGCATGAGAAGCTGCTGCGGAGCAGCGCTCTCGCCGGGCCGGAACCAGAGGAGCCGGCCGCGCTGCGAATCCCGGAAATCCTCGACCCCCTGGCCGCTTGCCACTGCGGGCGGCTTCGCGGCCGCGGGAGCCGTCAAAAGGATCGGCGCCGCTGCAAATGCTGCAACGGCGCCGACCAGCAATGAGTAACGGCGCGCCGACGTTATGCCGGCGCGCGCCTTACGCATTGGCTTCACTTGGCTTCCATTAGCCGCGTTCGCCGCTCTGGGCCGGCATCGGCGCCGGAGCAGGCGCAGGGGCGGCCGCCGGAGCACCCTGGTAATAGGTGCCGTTGTAGATGTAGCCGTCGACCCGGCCGTCATTGTTCTGGTCGGCCCAGACCGCGCCGGCGAGACCGCCGACCGCAGCGCCGATCACCGCGCCCTCGAGGACGCTGACGCCCGGAATGACCGCACCGGCAGCAGCGCCGAGCGCTCCGCCAGCAACGGCACCGGTGACCACGCGGCCGAGGGTCGGGTCATAGCCAGCCGGCGTGCCCGCATAATATTGGCCGTGGTGGGTGTAACCGTCGACAACGCCGTCACCGTTCTGGTCGGCCCAGATGGCGCCGCTCAGGCCGCCGATCACGGCGCCTGCGACCGCGCCTTCGGCAACGCTCACGCCAGGAACGACCGCGCCGACCGCGGCGCCGCCGACGCCGCCGATCGCGGCGTTGCGGGCAACGTTCGGGTTGGAGGTGCAGGCGGCGAGCGACGCCGTGCCGGCCAGGATGATGGCCAAAGTGGATTTACGCATCGTCTTCTCTCCCATTCAGTTGATCAACCGGACCATGCCCCGGGCCCCTAAGCCCCCGGCGACGGTGCACGTGTCACATGGCCCGAAACGACGCTGGGAGCGTATCGTTCCGGTGACGCGACAATGCTTGAAGCGCGCTCCGGGTTGCAGCATCTGCGCTGCTCGTCCCAACCTGACTCCAGGATGAATGTTCCATGACCGCAACGATATTCCACAACCCGATGTGCGGGACCTCGCGCAAGACCCTCCAGATTCTCCGCGATGAAGGTATCGAGCCTAACATCCGGGAATATCTCAAGGATCCGCCGACTCGTGAGGAACTGAAGGCGCTTTACGAGCAAGCCGGCATGACCCCGCGCGAGGGCCTGCGGGCGAAGGAGCCGCTCGCCGCCGAGGTCGGCCTGACCGCTCCCGGCGTCGACGACGACGCCATATTGGACGCGATGGTCGCTCATCCGATCCTGATCAACCGACCGCTCGTGGTGACCGAAAAAGGCGTCAGGCTGTGCCGTCCGCAGGACAAAGTGCGGGAAATTCTCTAACTCGGAGCGCGTGACCCAGCTCGACCCGCGCCTGATGCTGCAAGGTTATGCGATGGGCATCTTCCCGATGGCCGACAGCCGCGAGTCGGGCGAGGTCTTCTGGGTCGAGCCGAGAAACCGGGCGATCATCCCGCTCGACGGTTTTCACCTGTCCCGCTCGCTTGCCCGGACCCTCCGCTCCGGCCGCTTCACGGTGACGCTCGACAGGGCCTTCGCCCAGGTCATTTCCGCCTGCGCCGACCGCCCCGAAACCTGGATCAACGCCGACATCGAGCGGGCGATGCTGGCGCTTCACCGGCTCGGCCACGCCCATTCGGTCGAAGTGTGGAGCGGCGAGGGCTCGGAACGAGAACTCGTCGGCGGCCTCTATGGGGTCAAGCTGGGCCGCGCCTTTTTCGGCGAGAGCATGTTCAGCCGCGTCACCGACGCGTCGAAAGTCGCGCTGGCCTGGCTCGTCGCAAGGCTCAGGGCCGGCGGCTTCACGCTTCTCGATTGCCAGTTCATGACCGAGCACCTCGCCTCCCTCGGCGCCGTCGCGGTCCCGCGCGATTCCTACGTCGCGTTGCTCGGTTCCGCGCTCGGAGCAGGCGACGGGGACGGCGATTCTTCAGCCGGTCCGGGCGCGGTCTCGGCCGGCTCGGAATCCGCTGCCGGACCCGACCTCTGGGCGCTCGACCGGCTGCTCGAGGAAGCGGGTGCCGAAGGCGGCGGCGGACCCGCCGGGAAGCTCATCGCGCAGCTCTTGGGCCACACGTCATAGATCGGGTGCTCGACGACGTTCAGCGACGGCGATTCCTTGTACAGCCAGCCTGAGAAGACTCGCCGCCAGCGGTCGTCGCTGCCCTGGACCTCGAGCTGGACGAAGGCGCCGGTCAGTTTCTCGTTTTCCCAGGGCGCGGTGGTCTCGCAGGCAAGCAGGCGCACCGTCGCGTCCTTGACGCGAACCGACTGGCCGGGCTTCAGCGTGAGGTTCCTCACGATGCCGTTGCGCTTGTTGAGGAGGCCGATGACGGCGACCCGCTCGGCCATCGGTGTTACGCCCTCCTGGGCCTCCGCGGGCGCCTGCGCACCGGCAGTGCGCTGTTGTTGCTCCTCGCGCTCGCCTCCTCCGCAACCGGCAACGGCAAGCGCCAGCAACGCGCACAGGGCCGGGGCGGCGCGCACCGGGCCTATTCCGGGATCCAGGGCTCGTAGTCGCCCGTCGCGGCCGGGCGGATTCTCTTGGCCCCGAGCGAGCCGTCGGGGCGGAAGGCCGCCATCGTGCCCGTCAGGTTGGGCTCGGGCTTCTTTTCGAACGGACGCCTGGGCGGAAGCGCCTTTTCCGGCAGCTCGTCGATGCTTCCGCGAAGCCACAGCTGCCAGCCGGGCGGCACGCGGCTGCCGTCGTTGGAGCCGGAATAGACGACCCAGCGCTTCTCCGGGCCCTTTTTCGAGCGATAATAGATGTTGCCGAACTCGTCGCGCCCGACTTCATCGCCCTTCAGCCAGGTGAAGAGCCGCGTGCCCCAGGTGTCGCCGTTCCACCAGGTGAAGGTTGTCGACCAGAATCCCATGGGCAGCGCCTGTGCCCCGTCAGGCCGGAGAGTTCAAGAAGGACCGCGCCGCGGGGGCCCCGCGCGGCTCTAGAAGGGCTCGCCCTTGCGGTCGTTGCAGCTGCCCTCGCCCGGAACGCAGACGCCCATCTGCATGCGCTCGGTCTGCTCGCGATGGATCTTGGCGCGCTGGTTCCATTCGCTGACGGTGAGGCACATCTTCTTCGCGCCCAGGCGAGTGCCGATCCGCTCTTCCTTCTGGCAGACGATCTTGTCGGAATCGCCTTTCACGCGCGCGGGCCGGTCGGTCTCGTATGAACTCACCTGGGCGGGCGACGCGCTTGCGACAAACATAAGCGCCGGCAGCAATGTCATGGATAGAACGCGCATGGCTGGATCCTACTCTTCGACGAAGCAGCTATGCTTAAAACGCAGGGACGAGTCCAGCAATTTGCGAATAAACACGGGAGCTTCGGGCGCTTATTCGAAGCTCTACTTAACGCTCAAAGGTTGCTGGGCCATCCTTCGAACGCTTCCCCGCGCTGATTGAGCGCGTTCAGGCCCTTCATTTCCTTGGCGCAGGCGTCGAGGTCGCCTTTCAGCGTTTCGACCGCCCTGTCGATTTCCTCGTCGTCGAGGCAGTAGCCCGTAAGGTCGAGCGAGCGCGCCACCACGCGTGCCCCGTGAATGCCATGCTCGACGTGGAATTTGTTGATGATGCCGGTCATGCCCGCCTCCATCGCTGGCGCGCGAGTATAGCATGGGGCGCGGCCGTTTGCGGGTCAAAATTCAAACGGTGGCTGTCTAGCGTCTTGCCCTTGTCTATTGTGCAGCCGTGGCGGGGTCGACGACGACAGGCTTCTCGACACTCCTCGACCAGCCGGCGACCTGGTATCCGCGCTCTTTAAGACAACCCTCCATGGCCGTCTTGATTGCCTGCTCCTTCTTGGCGCGCTTCATCCTCGATAAGCCCCAGGCTCCTCCCAGAATGGCAAAGGGGAGGAGGACGATCGTGGCACTGGCGGCGGCAAGCCCCGCATAGCCCCCGGCAACGGCGGCCGCGGTACCACCGGCTGCGGCCGTGGCG
>JBKHXB010000018.1:0-32228 GCA_046566245.1 Alphaproteobacteria bacterium
GCGCGGAAGGTTTTTCCTGGCCATCGCTGAAGAACATACCCACTAAGCTACCGTCCGCAATGGGTGGAAAGCGGACAATTACCCCTCCCCCTTGATGGGGGAGGTTGGGTGGGGGTGACGGTCGAGCAAAGCTGACGCAATCACCGAATGCACGCCCTCAGGGTTGACGAGGATGTCGTTGTTCCAGAAGCGCAGGATGCGATAGCCTTCAGCCTCGATGGTTCGCGTCCGGTCGGCATCGACCTCTTCGTTGTGCTGCCCGCCGTCGCATTCGATGACGAGTCGCGTCCGATGGCTGGCGAAGTCGACGATATAATGCAGAAGCGGCACCTGGCGTCGAAAGCGCGCATCGGGAAACGCCTCCCGCAACAGGCGCCACATCGCGCGTTCGGCACCCGTCGCGTTGGTTCGGAGAGATCGCGCGCGCTGGGTTGATCCGATGGCCGGCCGGTACTTCACGCGCATAGCCTTACGTCGACCGCCACCCCTCCCCAACCCCTCCCCATCGAGGGGAGGGGCTTATACGGAAGACCCTATGATCGACGTCGTCGTTCCTGAGGAGCAGGAGGGGACCAAGGCGGTCGTCCGCTCCTGGCTCAAGAAGGTCGGCGAGACGGTCGCCAAGGACGATCCGCTGGTCGAGCTCGAGACCGACAAGGTTACGCAGGAAGTGCCCGCTCCTGCTTCGGGCGTGCTTGCGGAAATCCTTCTCGACACCGACGCAGAGGCGGTTCCGGGTGCTGTGCTGGCGAGAATCGACACGGAGGTCGAGCAATCCACATCCGCGCGCCCTGAGCCTGCCGAAGGGGCGTCGTCTGCTGCTCAGAAAGAACAGGATCAGTCCCTCGACACGCTCGGGACGAACGGGGTCGAGACAAGGCTAAGCCCCTCCGTACGGCGCGCTTTGCAGCAGCACGGGATCGACGCCTCGCTGATCAAAGGCACGGGAAGGGGGGGGCGGATCACTCGCGAGGACGTCGACAAGGCCGTCGCCCAAGCAACAGTGACCAGGGCGGGCGAGCCCGCTACCGCCCAGCCGCGGCAGTTCTCGCCTCAGGACATTCCTCACGACCGGATGCGGTTGAAGATCGCCGAGAACATGGCTCGCGCCGTGTCTGAACAACCGCACGTAACCGCTGTGTTCGAAGCCGATTTTTCTGCCGTTTCGGCCCACAAGGCGGCGCTTGCCGACCGCGGCGTCAAGCTCAGCTACACCGCCTATATCGTCAAGGCCTCAGCCGTGGCGATGGCGGTCGCGCCCGCGATCAACGGCCGCTGGGAAGATGACCGGGTCGCGATTTCGCCGACGATCGACATCGGGGTGGGAACGGCGCTTGGCGAGAAGGGGTTGATCGTGCCGGTCGTGAAGGACGCGGGCTCGCTCAGCCTGGAGCAGATCGGAGCGAAGCTGGACGATCTCACCCGGCGCGCCCGCGAAGGCAGGCTGACTGCGGCGGACGTATCGGGCGGAAGCTTCACCATTTCGAACCACGGCGTATCCGGGTCGCTGCTCGCCGCTCCGATCATCCTCCACCAGGGGCAGGCGGCGATCCTCGGCGTCGGCAAGCTGGAGAAACGGGTCATCGTCCGCGAAGTGAACGGGCAGGACGCGATCCTGGTAAGGCCGATGGCCTATGTGACCCTGACGATCGACCACCGAGTCGTGGACGGTCACCAGACCAATGCCTGGCTCACCCGCTTCGTCGAAGTGCTGGAGAACTGGCCGAGCGCCTAGACGTTGGTCTGGTCGGGCGGAACCCCTTCGGGAAGGGTCGCGGCGCCGTCTGCTTCGGTGCAGTCGAAACTACTTCCAAGCGAATAGCAGGTCATCGACAGCGACCCCATCGCATAGCCGCGAAGGAACGGGCTGAGCGGCTCTCCGGTTTCCGCCGCCATCCCCGCTAGATAGACAAGCGGGATGAAATGGTCCGGAGTTGGCACCGCGAGGCCGTAGTCCGGGTGCTCGGTGAGCCGGAGCACGTCGCCGGGATCGCCCTGGAGGAGATCGGCCGTCGCGTCATCGAAGCGCTCGGCCCAGTCGAACGCCGAATCCGGCTTGTCCCATTGGATTCGCCTGAGGTTGTGGACGACGTTGCCGCTTGCAAGGACGAGCACGCCCTGCTCGCGCAGCCGCGCCAGGCGCCGCCCGAGATCGAAATGATAATCGAGCGGCTTCAGCGCATTGATCGACAGCTGCAGTACCGGCACGTCGGCGTTCGGGTAAAGGTGGGCGAGGACGCTCCACGTCCCGTGGTCGAGCCCCCATTGGTCGCGATCAAGCCCGCACCAGACGGGCTTTACCGTTTCGACCACTTCCTGCGCGATATCGGGATCGCCGGGGGCGGGATATTCGAACGCGAACAACTCGGGCGGGAAGCCATAGAAGTCGTGGATCGTGCGCGGGCGCTCCATCGCCGTTACCGCCGTCGCTCCGAAAAACCAGTGCGCGGAGACGACGAGGATAGCGCGCGGTTTTCCCAGTTGCTTGCCCACGCCCCGCCAGACCCTGGTGAAGCCGTTCACCTCGAGCGTGTTCATCGGGCTCCCGTGGCCGATGAAGAGTGCTGGCATGCGGTCCATTGCGGTCTCCTATCCACTTGCGGCACAAACCGGCGGCAGGGCGACAGGTTGCCCGGCGGCGAATGAAGGAGGCCGGCGTGGCCGACAAGGGTAAAGCCCCGATGAGCGAGCATATCTTCATTCGAAGGGTGCTCATCGTCCTCGGCCTCGCGGCGCTCGTCTTCCTTCTTTGGAAGCTGCGAATGATCATCCTGATGTTTTTCGGGGCGGTGGTGATCGCCACCATCTTCCGCTCGGTCTCGGATTACATCTGCCGCCACACGCGGCTTCACCACAGTGTTGCGACGGCGCTTTCGATCCTCCTGGTCGTCGGCTTCGTGGTCGGACTCGCGGCGGTGTTCGGCAACCATGTCGCCGACCAGGCGGCGTCGCTCCGCGAAAAGCTGCCCGCGGCGTGGGAAGCGTTCGAGCGCAGGGTCGGGGATTTCGGGCTGGGCGATCAGCTTGAGCGGCTCGCCGCGAGCATCACTTCGCGGGGCGGCGGAAGCCCGTCGCAATTCGGCCGCACCCTGCTGTCGATCGGAGGCGGGATCGCCGATTTCATCGTCGTGATCTTCGCCGGCATTTACCTCGCGACCCAGCCGAACTTCTACCGCGTGGGCGCAATCAAGCTGGTCCCGCCGGCGCGCCGGAAAATCGCGGCCGAGGCGATGCTGGAATCGGAGCGGGCGCTTCGCCTGTGGCTGTGGGGCCAGGGCATCGCGATGGTCGTCGTGGGGACCCTGATCGGGACCGGCCTCTGGATCCTCGGCATGCCGTCGGCCTTCGTGCTTGGGCTGATCGCGGGCATGCTGGAGTTCATTCCGTTCGCCGGGCCCATCCTGGCGGCCGTGCCCGCCATATTGCTCGCGTTCGCGGTCAGTCCCGAAATGGCGCTCTACGTGACGCTGCTCTACGTCGCCGTGCAGCAGTTCGAAGGGAATGTGCTCACCCCAATGGTGCAGCAATATGCGGTCGACCTTCCGGGCGTGGTGCTGCTTTTTTCCCTGATCGCTTTCGGCACGCTGTTCGGGACCTTGGGCGTGATTCTCGCCGCCCCGCTGGCGGTCGTGACGATGGTCCTGGTCAAGCGGCTCTACGTGATCGAGACGCTGCACACCGACACTCCGATACCGGGTGAGGACAAGACTTAGGGAGTGAGCGCATTCACGCGAGGTGGCGCACCCAAGAGGATTCGAACCTCTGACCTCTGCCTTCGGAGGGCAGCGCTCTATCCAGCTGAGCTATGGGTGCGTGGGAGCGCGACTTAGCGACGGCAATGGCTAGCGACAAGGCGCGTCGAGGAATTTTGCGAGCGCCTCGTGCAGCTTCGCCCGGGCGGAGCCGACCACCATCCCGACATGGCCGCTGTCGAGTTGCACGGCTTCGCCGGCAGGCGCGGCCGCAGCCGGAGTGATCCGGTCGTCGGCCGCGGTGACGTTCAGGAGCGGGCAACCAAGGCTGTCGGAGACGATTCTACCCCCCACCCGCCACTCGCCCCGGCCGGGACGGTCGAGGTCGAACAGATCCTCGATCAGCTCGCGCGCGGCCGGATAGGGGAGCGGCTCGCCCTCGTTCGACCAATCCTCGAGCGCGATGAAGCGCCGCACCTTGTCGCTGCCCACCTCAAAGCCCGCGAACTCTGCGAACTTGGCGACGGTGCGCTCGGGGTCCAGCGACCAGAAGGCTCCCTGGAGAACTTCCATAGGAAGCGCGCCGAGCCGGGCGGCGGCGGGCCCGGCGTTTTCCCACAGACGTTGAAGCGATTCGCGCGATTCGGCCGGATAGGCCGAGAACCGCCAGGGTGCGGCAAGGGTTGCTACCCGCTCGACAGGCATGAGGTTGGCGGCGGCGATCGCCATCGTCCCGCCAAGGCAATAGCCGACAAGCGCCGGCTGGCCTCCGGATTGCCGGAGAAGCGGCAGGAGCAGCTGTTCGACATGACCGCCCAAGTCGAGTCCCGATCGCTCGCCGGCCTTTCCCCAATCGACGAGCAGTGCCGTCCGGCCCATTCCAGCCACTGCGGCGGCCAACGAACTCTCCTCATCGAGGTCGAGGACGTGCGGGGGATTGATGAGCGACGGCACAAGAACCGCCGGCGGTCCGTTCCCGCCGCAGTCGCGAAGGCTCGCCGGACCGACCGAGGCGATCACGCTGCACGTACGGTTGGTTCTTGAGCGCGGCGCCGACTCATATCTGGCGAGGCCCTGCAGCGCCCGCGCCGCGAGATCCGGCTTCGTGGCGGACACCGCCCGAACGAGCTGCAGGAAGAGCGGGAGCGGGCGTGGGGCGTGCTTGTGTTGCACCGCACACTTTGCGTCTGTTACGCTATCCTTGGACGTCATCGGAGCAATTCATGGGCAAGGCCGGCGGCAAGGTGACTATCAAGAAGTACGCCAACCGGCGGCTTTATGACACCGAAAGCTCGTCCTACATCACGCTCGACCGCCTGGCGGAAATGGTTCGTGAAGGCCGCGAGTTCGAGGTCGTCGACGCGAAGTCGGGCGAGGACATCACCCGCCAGGTCCTGACCCAGATCATTGTCGAGGAAGAATCGCGCGGGAGCACGATGCTGCCCGTCAGTTTCCTCAAGCAGCTGATTGGACTTTACGGAAATTCGATGCAATCGGTCGTTCCGCAATATCTTGAAGCGGCGATGGAAGCTTTCAGGACGAATCAGAAGGCGATCAGCGACGCCTTCGGCCGCAACGCCTTCGCCGACCTCGCCAAGCGCAACATGGAATTTTTCGAAGGCGCCAGCCGCGCCTTCGCGGCGAGCACGAAGAAAACAGCCGGGGCGACCGAAAAAGAGCTCGAAGAGCTCCGCGCCGAGCTTGCGAAGCTCCAGGAAAAAGTTGATCGCCTGAGCAAATGAGAAAATCGATAGTCGCGTTTGCGGCGGCGCTCGCGCTTCCGCTTCAAGCCCCCGCATTGTCCCAGGCTCCAGCACAGATCGCGCTCGACCGATACCAGCCGATTGCCGGTGCCTGGTCCTATCGGGCGACGGCGGGTGGAAGCGAGGCGAGCTTTGCCGATTCGACCGCAACTCCGCGGCTGTCCGTTCGATGCAACCGCGCCGCCCGTACCGTTTCGATCGCGCGCACCGGCGTGCCGGCGGCCGCTCCAACGCTTTCGATCTGGACGAGTTCGGCCACGCGAAGCGTGCCCTCTCGTTTCGACGCAACGAAAGCCCTGACGGCCGACTTGGCGGCTTCCGACCCGCTGCTCGACGCGCTGGCCTTCACTCGTGGTCGATTCGCGACGGCCGCTGCGGGCGCGCCGATGCTTACGCTTCCGTCCTCGCCGGAAGTGATTCGAGTCATCGAAGACTGCAGGACATGAAAAAAGCGCGGCGCCGAGTCGGCCGCGCGAAGTCAGTGAGGATCGTCGAAAGTCCGATTCAATACAAGTCTTGAGCTTGTGCCCCGGACGATTCATCCTTGCGCCAGCTTCAACGCAGCGAAAGGAGGTGATCCGATGTCTCATGGTTCAGCAGAGAGGTCGGAAGGGGGTCGTTCGCGCACCTAGCGGCTGAACGGCCGGGACACCTCCGGCCGCTGACCATGTTCGAGGGAACCGCTGCGCACGCGGCGGTTCCCTTTAACGTATCTGCCATTCGACTTTCGAATCTTTCCGATTTCCTTTGCCTTTTCGGAGCCGCAACGGAACAGTTGGCGCGTTCATGTGTCTAATGGACGGCGGAACAGGGAGGTTTGCGATGGCGAAATCCACCAAGCGTAAAGGGTCATCGAAGTCGCGGGGGACGACCGTCGACAAGATTGCGAAGGCGGCAATGAGCAAGGAAATGCTTGCCGCCGGACTCGCCGCGGCGGCAGCGGCGATCAGCGCCAGCCCGAAAGCGCGCAAGGCAATCAAGGATGCCGGAATGGACGCTGCGGACACTGCAAGCCAGGCCGCGAGTTCGGTCATGGCAAGCGCCACCAGGCTCGGCGCCCTGATCGCCGAGGCGGTCGCCGATGCGGCCCAGCGGGTGATGACCGGCAAATGGCCGCTCGATGATGACGGCACGTCTGCGGCTTCGCGCGCTGCCTCCACGGGCCGCTCGTCGGGTGGAGCGAAGACGGCCGCGAAGCGGAAGGCGCCGGCCAGGCGCAAGACCGCTGCGAAGAAGGCAGGCGGAACGACCGCCCGCAAGAGCGCGGCCAAGCCGAAAGCCGCCGGCGCCGCAGCCAAGCCGAAAGCCGCCGGCGCCGCAGCCAAGCCGCGCCGGACGCGGAAAAAGACCAGCGCGCGCAAGCGCACGACCGCGCCGAAGACCGCTTAGTCAGTCTCTTTGTACGGTCAGGCGGCCTGGCCGGCGAACTGAAGGCGGGCGAGGCTCGCGTAGAGCCCGTTCGCCTTCGCCAGCTTGGCATGCGTGCCCTCCTCGACAATCCGCCCTTCGTCCATGACGATGATCCGGTCGGCCGCGCGGGTCGTCGCCAGCCGGTGGGCGATGACGACCGTCGTTCGCGTCTTCATCAGCCGCTCGAGCGCTTCCTGCACGAGCTTTTCGCTGTGCGCGTCGAGCGACGATGTCGCCTCGTCGAGCAGAAGTAGCGGAGAGTCGCGAAGCAAGGCGCGGGCAATGACCACGCGCTGTCGCTGCCCTCCCGACAGCCTTGCACCGCCTTCGCCGAGGTAGGTGTCATAGCCCTGCGGCAGTTTCTCGATGAACTCGTGCGCATTGGCGGCTTCCGCGGCGGCGACGATCTCGGCCTCGGTCGCGTCCCAGCCGCCGTAGCGGATATTGTCCTTGGCCGACGCCGCGAAGATCACCGTTTCCTGCGGGACGAGCGCGATCCGCCTGCGGACTTCCGCCGGGTCGGCATCGCGGACGTCGACCCCGTCCACCAGCACGCGGCCCTGCTGCGGGTCGTAGAAACGAAGCGCGAGCTGGAACAATGTCGACTTGCCCGCGCCCGAAGGCCCGACCACGGCGACGGTCTCGCCCGGACTGATCTTCAGCGTCAGGTCGTGGAGTGCCTTGTCATCGGGACGGGTCGGGTAGCGGAACTCGACCTGGTCGAACTCGAGGCTCCCAACCGGCGGTTCAGGCAGCGCGACCGGGTGTTTGGGCGCGTGGATTTCAGGCCGTGCGATCAGAAGCTCGTGGATCCGCCCGGCGGCTCCGGATCCCCGTAGAAGGTCGCCATAAGTTTCGGTAAGCGCCCCGAACGCTCCGCCGACCAGCATCCCGGTGATGACGAAGGCCGCGATGGCACCGCCCGTCATCCGCCCGGCGGCGACGTCGCTCGCGCCTTCCCACAGGAGCAACACGATGGCGCTGAAGACGAGCGCGATGATCGTGAACGTCATCAGCGCGCGCATTCCGAAGCGGCGCCGGGCGACGGCGAACGCCTGCTCGACGGTGCTCCTGAAGCGGTCGAGTTCGCGGCGTTCCTGTCCGAACGCCTGCACGACCTTCATCGCCGCGAGTGTTTCCGACACGTTGGTCCCGACGTCGGCGATCCGATCCTGGGAGGCGCGGCTCAGCGACCGGATCTTTCGTCCGAACAGGACGACCGGCCCGAACACGAGGGGAATTCCGATCAGCAACATTCCGGCGAGCTTCGGCGACAGGGCGAACAGGTAAATGATCCCGCCAACGCCGGTCGCGAAGTTGCGAAGCGCGATCGAGATGCTCGAGCCGACGACCTGCTCGAGGATTGCCGTGTCCGCGGTGAGCCGGGAGGCGATCTCGGACGGGCGGTTCTCCTCGAAAAAGCGCGGCGGAAGAGTGAGTAGGTTCTTCTGAACTGCGACCCGCAGGTCCGCGATCGTGCGCTCGCCCAACCAGGAGACGAAATAGAATCGGAGCGCCGTTGCTGCGGCCAGGACTCCGACGATCATCAGCAGGTAGAGGAAAGCGTTCTCGACCGCTTCCGCGCTCGCGCCTCCGCTTCCGAAGCCGCGGTCGATCACGCGCTTGAACCCATACGGAATCGCAAGGGTCGCGGTCGACGAGAGGACGAGGAAGAACAGGGCGGCGCCGATACGCTGCGGGTAGCGCCGGGCGAAGTCCCAGACGAGCTTCAGGTTGCCGAGATTGCCCCGATGCCTGTTCGATCCCTCCGCCATGGGGCTGGCCTAGCAGTCGTTGACGCGCGCCTCAACGAAGCGCGCGTCTGTCACCTGGAGTCGCGCTTAATCACTCGGGGCTGATCGGGTCCTCTTCGTCGCCCGCCAGAGCGGCAACCAGGACCGCGATCAGGACCATCCCGCCGCCCAGCAGCAGGATCCAAAAGAGACCGCGGGTGTCGCGGCGGTTCGGGTCCGTTTGCGCCGCGGCAGCCGCAGCGGAGGCCGCTGCCAGCGTGGCCGTCGCGGACGGGCTGGTAGTCGAAGGAAGCGCGCAATTGGCGGCGCCTTCGCACACCGCGCCACGTGACTGGGACGTCCCGAGGATGCTCACAGCGACCAGCGGATCGACTGCCACCACCGGTTGCGCGGAAGAAGAAGCGTGGGCCGCCTGGCCGAAAAGTAGCGCAGCGGCGCTCATGGCCATCACGGATTTGCGGATCGTCGAATACACGCGGAATCTCCTGCCTTCCGAGCAACGCGCGTTCTTGTAGAGGCCAAGCCGACTTTGTCACCACCGGATGGGTAGGTAGGTGGGGAGTGTTGCGGCGCAG
Organism: Alphaproteobacteria bacterium; assembly: GCA_046566245.1. Classification (GTDB taxonomy): domain Bacteria; phylum Pseudomonadota; class Alphaproteobacteria; order Sphingomonadales; family Sphingomonadaceae; genus Sphingomicrobium. The sequence goes on from JBKHXB010000018.1 coordinate 9,195, forward strand.
CACCAGTTGCGCAGGTGCGAAATAGCGGCCACACCGGATACCGCATGCTTTATGACGCGTATGAAGTGCAGCGTTCGTTCCTCGCCGGTGCCAGCAAGTTGGCCGGGCTGGGCGCGGGATGGCTCACCAACCCCGCAAACCCCTTCTCCTACGTGACGACGAGCCCGCTCATCGCGGCGAGCCTGGAGGTCTTTTCCCACGCCGCCGCGCCGCGCGGGAAACCCGAGTTCGGGCTGGAGACGACGGTAGTCAGAGGCAAGCAGGTTGCGGTCCGCGAGGAGGTCGTTCTCCGCAAGCCCTTCGGCCAGCTCAAGCGCTTCGTCCGCGAGGGAGTGGAGGACGGGCCGCGGCTGCTGCTCGTCGCGCCCATGTCCGGCCACTATGCGACGCTTCTGCGCGGTACCGTCGAGCGGATGCTTCCGGGTCATGACGTCTACATAACCGACTGGCGCGACGCGAAGCTCGTTCCCGTAGGCGAGGGGCACTTCGACCTCGACGATTATGTCGATTACCTCGTCGAGTTCCTGGAAACCATCGGCGAGCGGACAGGCGAGCGGCCGCACATGATCGCCGTTTGCCAGCCTTCCGTGCCCGCGTTTGCGGCAACCGCCCTGATGAATGCGGACAAGCACAGGTTCCGGCCGAAGACCCTGACGATGATGGGCGGGCCGATCGACACCCGCGAGGCCCCGACGGCCGTCAACACGCTCGCGACGCAGCGTCCGTTGAGTTGGTTCCGGCACAATGTGATCGCGACGGTGCCGGCCATTTACCCGGGCTCCGGACGCAAGGTCTATCCGGGATTCCTGCAGCTCGCCGGCTTCATGGCGATGAACCTCGGGGACCATCTCGTCAGCCACTGGGAGATGTACAAGCACCTCGTCGTCGGCGACGACGAAAGCGCGGAGGCCACGCGCGCTTTCTACGACGAGTACCGCTCGGTCTGCGACATGACCGCCGAGTTCTACCTGCAGACGGTCGAGGTGGTGTTCCAGAAGCACCTCCTCCCACGCGGAAGGTTCAGGCACCGCGGCAAGCGCATCGACCCCGCGGCTATCACCGACACCGCCCTGCTGGCGATCGAAGGTGAGCGGGACGACATTTCAGGGCTCGGCCAGACTCGCGCAGCGCTCGGCCTCGCGCCGAACCTGGCGGGGGGTCGGAAGAAATATTTCATGGCGCCCGACGTAGGCCATTACGGCATCTTCAATGGCCGCAAGTGGCGCGAGGTAATTGCTCCGGTCGTCGAGGAGTGGATCGCGGCGAACAGCTAGGCGTCAGCCGAGGCTTCCCATTCGGCGATCGCGGCTTCGACCATCCGCGACCAGGTTTCCGGATCGCCCCTGGCCGCCATGGTCTCGTCCGGCTCGCGCATCGTGTGCAGGACCGCCAGCGCCTGGTTGACATGTTCCCGCCAGACGCGGTCGATCTTCTCGGCCGCCGATGGGTCGCTTCCTTCCGCGTTGCTGCTGTGGGCCGCGCCGGCGAGAACCCGTGCGACCCGTTCCACGAGGGGTTGTTCCGATACGGGCATGTGACCGCTCTCCTTTGGCAGTAGGAACCCGCCTGGAGCGCCCGGGTTTCAAAGCACCTCGAAAAGCCCGGCCGCGCCCATGCCGCCGCCGACGCACATGGTGACGACGACGTTCTTCACGCCCCGGCGCCTGCCCTCGATCAACGCGTGGCCGACGAGACGCGCGCCCGACATTCCGTAGGGGTGGCCGATCGAGATCGCTCCGCCGTTGACGTTGAGCCTGTCCATAGGGATCCCGAGCTTGTCGACGCAGTAGAGGACCTGCACCGCGAAGGCCTCGTTCAGTTCCCACAGCCCGATGTCGTCCATTTTGAGGCCGAACCGTTCGAGGAGCTTGGGAACTGCGAACACGGGACCGATGCCCATTTCGTCGGGCTCGGTGCCGGCGACGGCCATGCCGACATAGCGCCCGAGCGGCTCGAGCCCGCGTTTCGCGGCAAGCTCGCCGTCCATGATAACGCAGGCCGAAGCCCCGTCGGAAAGCTGACTCGCATTGCCCGCGGTGATGAGCTTGTCGGGACCGCGAACGGGCTCGAGCTTCGCGAGCCCCTCGAGTGTCGTGTCGGAGCGGTTGCCTTCATCCTTGTCGATCGTGATGTCGCGGACAGACACCTCGCCGGTCTCCTTGTCCTTCACGCCCATCTTCGTCGTGACGGCGATGATCTCGTCGTCGAACTTGCCATCGGCTTGAGCCTTCGCGGTCAGCTGCTGGGAGCGAAGCGCATATTCATCGCACCGCTCGCGCGGGATCGAATAGCGCTGTCCGACCACCTCGGCGGTGTCGATCATCGGCATGTAAACGCCGTTGTGCATCGCCAGGAGCTCCGGATCCGGGCCGAGGCGTAGCTCCGGAGTCTGGACGAGGCTGATGCTTTCGACGCCGCCCGCGACGACGACATCCATGCGATCGACGATCACCTGCTTCGCGCCGGTGGCGATCGCCATCAGGCCCGAGGCGCACTGCCGGTCAATCGACATTCCGGCGACGGTAACCGGCAGCCCGGCCCGAAGCGCGGCCGTGCGCCCGATCGTCGTCTGCACGCCCTGCTGCAGCGCGGCCCCCATGATGACGTCGTCGACTTCCTCGGGGTCGATCTTTGCGCGCTCGACCGCCGCCCGGATTGGATAAGCGGCAAGCGTGGGAGAGGGGGTCATGTTGAACGCCCCGCGATAGGCCTTGCCGATCGGCGTCCGGGCGGTTGAAACGATCACTGCGTCGCGCGGCATCAAGACCTCCCTATTGAACCAGCAGCACCAGCCATTGCGCCGAAAGCGCCAGCTTGTCTTCCCCTTCGATCTCCACGCTCACGAGGTGCCGCAAGAGGACTTGCCCGCCCGGCCTTTCCTCGAGTGCTTCGAGCATGAACCGCCCACGCACGCGCTTGCCCGAGCGGACAGGCGCGAGGAAACGGACGCGGTCGAAGCCGTAGTTGACGACCATCCTCACGGTGTCGAGGACGAGGATCGCATCCGCTGCCATGCGGGATAGGAGCGACAAGGTGAGGAAGCCATGTCCGATCGTGCCTCCGAACGGCGTGTTCGCGGCTGCTTCCAGATCGACGTGGATGAACTGGCGGTCCTCTGTCGCCTGCGCGAAGGCGTCGATCCGCTCCTGGTCGACCACAAGCCATTCCGAAACGCCAACCTCCTCGCCAATCCGGCGCCGGATTTCATCGAGGGAGGTTGTTGGCACAGGTCTAGCTTTTGCTTCTGCCGTCCTGCGGCGTCGGCGAAGGAGGCTGAGCGTAAGGCATCACAAGCGTGCCGTCTGGCGCGGCGGTAAAGGTCGTTTGCGTCGGATAGGCGAATTCAATTCCTTCCGCCTTGAACGTCTTTAGGATGCCGATGCAAATCGCCGACTTGTTGAGCGCGCGCGTGTCAAAATCTTTGGCGTGGTCGTCGTAGACAAGCTGGAAGTCGATCGAGCTGGCGCCGAACCCGCTGACCGCGCAGCGGACGAAGCGCACACCCTTCATGTCCTTGAGGACCGATCCAACGATTTCCCCCATGCGCTGCAGCTTGGCTGGGTCGGTCTGATAGACCACTCCGAACGGAAGCCAGATCCGGTACACGTGGGCTTCGTCGATGTTGGTCAACTCCTGCTCGAGGAGCTTGGTGTTGGCCATGACTACGAGCTCGCCGGTGCGCGAACGGATACGGGTGGTCTTCAGGCCGATGCGCTCGACTGTCCCCGTCGTGCCTCCACCATCGACGGTGCCGCCATAATTGATCGTGTCGCCTCGCCGGAAAGGCCGGTCGAACACGATGCTGAGGGCCGCGAACAGGTCGGAGAAAATACCCTGCGCGGCAAGGCCGATCGCTATACCTCCGATCCCCAGGCCAGCCACCAGGGTGGTGACGTTGACCCCCAGATTGTCGAGGATGATGACAAGAGCGAAGGCGAAGGCGGCAACGCTGACCAGCACGCGGATGATCGACATGGCGTTGCCGAGCGTCGATTCCCCGGGCTCGTCTCCGACGCGGCTCTGGATCGCGCCGAGGATCAGCTCGCGCGCCCAGATCGCGCCCTGGAAGGCGGAAGCGACGATGAAGAAGATGTCGGTCAGGCGGGAGAGCGTGCGGGGCACGTCGGCATAGGTCGCGACGATGTCGAGCGCGGTCGCGACCATGAAGAAGATGCTGGTCTTGGCCAGCACCCGGCCGATTATTCCGCGCCAGCGCCGGCATTCGGGGTCGGAGGCAACCATCCGGGACCCGACCCAGCGGACGACCAGCATGATGGCGACGATCACGCCCGCTACCGCAAGGCCAACGGGCAACACGGCGGCATTGGCCTCGAACCAGTTCATGACCGCCTCGAGCGAGCCTCGGCCTGCGCTGATCGCCTCCCCGGCGTTATCCGCGACACTCATGCGCCGCCAATGAAGGCGGAACGGCGAGCAATCAAGCCGCCACGGCAGGGCGGCGCTTCCGCCGGCGGCTCAGGAACCGGCACAACGCGACCTCTGCCGATGACAGCCACTTTCTGGGGCGCGGACGCTTCATTCCTCGAAGGGGATCGCGCGGGCGGTCCTTGACGGCGTCGATGATCGAAGGATGGACGTAGGACTTGCGGCTGATCGCGGGCGTGTTGCCCAGCGCCTCCGCGACCGGCTCGACGATCGTGTTGACGCTGATCCGCCTTTCTTCCTCCGCCTCCAAGAGTTTTTCGAAGGCGATCACGCTCGCTCCCCACGTGCGGAAATGCTTGGCCGTGAACTCGCCGCCGGTCGCGTCGCGGATGTAGTCATTGACGTCCGCCGAGCTGATCGGGTTCGGGACGCCCTCTCCGTTGATGTACTGGAAGAGCGCCTGTCCGGGCAGCTCCTGGCACTTGCGCACGATCCGCCTCAGCCTCGCGTCCGTGACGGTGACTTCGTGCGTGATCCCGCTCTTTCCGGTAAAGCGCATCTTGAGCTTTCCGCCACGGTCGCGGACATGGCGCGACAGCAGTGTCGTGGCCCCGAAGCTCTTGTTTTCCCGCGCATATTGATCATTGCCAACGCGCAGATACTCAGTGTCGAGCAGGTGCACTACAGCGGCGAGCACCGCATCGCGGCTGAGCTTTCGGCGAGCGAGGTCCTTTGCAACCTTCCGCCGAAGCTTCGGCAGCGCCTTCCCGAACTCGAGCAGCCCGCCGAACTTGCTCGCTTCCGCTCGTGTTCGAAAGTCGGGATGGTAGCGGTATTGCTTTCGTCCGCGCGCATCGATCCCCGTGGCCTGCAGATGACCATTGGCGTCTCTGCAGAACCAGGCGTTCTTGTAAGCCGGTGGCAGGCCAACTGCATTCAGACGGTCGATCGTGTCCCGGTCGGTGACCCGCTCGCCATGCTCGTCAAAATAGGCCCAGTACCGGCCCATCCGCTTGCGCGTGTATCCCGGTTCACTATCGCTGCTGTGGCGAAGGCGCTGCGTGTTGCTCGACATTGGACCGCTAAGCGAGCGGCGGGCGGGCAGGTTCCTGAAGGTTGAAGAAGGGCGAGGCGAATGGTCGCGACTAAAAGCAGCCGGGTTTTGATCATGGCCACCGACGGCTTCGAAGAATCGGAGCTGTTCGGCCCGCTCGCGATCCTCAAGGGGGAAGGCGTGGAGGTGAAGCTCGCATCGCCGGACCGCAAGCCGATCCAGGCAACGATTCGCGACGATCCGGGAAAAACGATCCGCCCGGACCTTACGATCGCGGAGGCACGGGTTGAGGACTTCGACGCGCTTCTTCTTCCGGGGGGAGTCCGCAATCCGGACGCGCTTCGGACAAACGCTCGAGCGATTGCGCTGATCAAGGAATTCGCAGAGGCCGGGAAGCCGGTTGCGGCGATCTGTCACGGTCCCTGGCTGCTCGTCGAGTCCGACCTTCTACGCGGGCGGACGGCAACCGCGTGGCCCTCGATACGAACCGACCTGAGAAACGCCGGGGCAACGGTCGTCGACCAGCCGGTGGTCGTTGACGGCAACATCGTCACTAGCCGCGAGCCCGACGATGTCGGTCCGTTCACGGAAGCCCTGCTGAAGCTTCTCTGGGCACGTTAGCGAAAAGGTGCCGTGCCGCGGAACCGCCCGTCCGGAACGGTCCGCGACAGGGCGCACCGCATGCTCATTCCTCGACGGTCAGGGCCTCGATTTCGACGACGATGGACCCGTCTGCCTCGCATTCCGGCGCGCCAACAACGGCGATATCTGCGACGACATGGTGCGGGATCGACCACTCGGCTTCCTCGATACCAGCAACGAGACGGCTCGCGATCTGGGCCGAATCCGAGCCGGGAATCCGGAGCCTGATTTTATGTTGCTCACCTATAAAGGTTAATGATTGCCAATCCGTTGAACGGAACTCGGTAAGCAAAATCCTATCGCGTTCCACGCCGGCCCGCCGAAGCAGCGAGCGCACCAGCGACGCGGCCGCAGGCGACATCGCAAGCCGCATCATTGCACGGCCTCCAGGTAAGCGCGCACCCGCGCGACCGTCTGCGGCCTCGGTTCTCTCCCGTTACGAAGGTCGAAAACGAAGCGTGGATCGCCGACGACGTCGCGGCCGAATCTTGTCGGGGCAATCCGACGATTGCGTAGAAATTTCTCGACTTCTCGAAGCAAATACACTCTCATTCCCCATATTCTTAACCGACTCGGCTACACAGCATTTCCCAACGCGTTTCCTACTTGTCTAGGGATATTCCTACATTTATGAGAGCATCCATGGATTCCGACGTCCGCGCGACCATCGAACGGCTGTGCGCCGAGCGCGGGGAGGATTTTGCCGGGCTGTCGCGGATGCTGGGGCGTAACCCCGCTTACATTCAGCAGTTCGTCCGCCGTGGCGTCCCGAAAAAGTTGAAGGAAGAGGAGCGCAAGAAGCTCGCACGATACTTCGGCGTGTCGGAAGCGCTGCTCGGCGGACCGCCCGAGCCGGAGGGACGGACGGGGGGCCTCGTTCCCGTCAAGCGCATCCTCGTGCAGGCGTCCGCCGGCCCGGGCAGCTATGCCGGGGAGGAGCGGGGCGGCCCTTATCTCGCGTTCGACGAGAAATGGCTGAGATCGCTGACGTCCTCGCCGCCTTCAAAGCTGTCGATCATCAGGGTCGACGGGGATTCGATGGCGCCGACGTTGAGCGCTGGCGACGACATCCTGGTAGATCTCGGCGATTGCGCGGGCCGGATTCGTGACGGAATTTACGTGCTGAGAGCCGATGACGTTTTGGTGGTGAAGCGCCTTGCAATAGACCCGACGGGCCGGCGGGTGACGGTTCAATCGGACAATCCCGCCTATCCGGACTGGCCGGACTGCGACCTCGAATCCATCCATTGTATCGGCCGGGTAATCTGGGCCGGGCGAAAAATCGCCTGAACCTAGCCCCGGCGGCTGTCCACCAGCCAGACCGCTACCGCAGCGAGGATTCCGGCCCCCGTGCCGAGGAGAACGCCGCGCATAGGGTCCCCGGTCGCGATTCCGATCGCGAAGCCGAGAAGGATCGGTGCGACCAGCAGGCAGCCGCCGGCAATCGGTGTGCGTTTCATCCAGGTGGCATGGCAGAGCCGGGGCGGAGGCGCCAGCTGCCTCTGGCCATGGTCAACGAGGCGTTGACGATGTCTGTCGGCAATCCGGAAACGCGCCCGGGGTTAAGGCGCTGGAATGGACAATCCCTTCATTTCCGGTCGCGCGGTGCTTGCGGACGCCGCCGAGCTGATCGAACGCTTTGGCGACGACGCCGGGCTGGAAGCCGCCGTGCGCGCCGAGCGGAGCCGCGACGCGGGCAATGTGATCCGGTTCTGCCACTGGCGGCAGATCGAGCGGGTGATCGTCAGCCTTTCCAGTGAGGAAGTGCGCGGGAGCGTTCACTAATTCGCCGTCTGGTCTGGCGCCGTTCATGCGCGCCCACTAGGCTGCATTTCCATGAGCAGGCGGGTCGGGGTGGCTTCGGTCGCAAGGTTGCTTTGCGCGGCGGCTTCGGCCGCGCTCGTTCCCGCGTCCGTGTTCGCCCAGCCTGGCCCCGGTGGCGAAGCCGAGCTCGACCCCTCGGCGCCGCTCGACCCGATGCCGGACATCGGAGTCGACTGGCCCGACCCTGACGCTACCGCGCCGGACGAAATCGAGCCGCTGGACGACGAGGGCGCTTCCTCCGCGCCGCCCGTCACCGATAGCGCCTCGGCTCACTATTATTCGATCGTGATCGACGGCCTGCAGGGAGTCGGCAACCGCGCCGAGCTGGTCAAGGAATTCGAAAAGCGTTCGGCATTGTTCGAAGGCCGCCGGAAGCAGGCGAACGTGGCGCAGATCCAGCGCCGTTCGGACTCGGACGCCGAGCTGCTTGCCGAAATCCTGCGCTCGCAGGGCTATTACGATGCGGTCGTCGAGCCCGCCATCGATCCCGAGGGCGGAGTGCTCAAGGTGACGCTCGCGGCGGATCCTGGTCGCCAGTATGTGTTCCAGTCCGTCGAGCTTCCTGGCCTGGAGGCCGCCGGCGCCGAAGCCGACAAGTTGCGCCAGGCCTTCGCAGTCAAGCCGGGCGATCCCGTCATCGCCCAGGATGTGCTCGCCGCCGACCTCGCCTTGCAGGTTGCGCTCGGCCGCGAAGGATTCGCCACTGCTAAGGTAGGCGACCAGCAGATCACAGTCGACCATCGCACCGGATTGGCGACTCTCGTCCTGCCAGTCGAGACAGGGCCTGTGTCGCACTTCGGCGATATCCGGGTCAGCGGCCTGCCTCCGTTCGGCGAGCGCCATGTCGCCACGATCGCACGCTTTCGGCCGGGCGAGCGATACCGGCAGGACCGGGTGGACGATCTCCGCCGAGCCCTCATAGCAACCGGGCTCGTGGCCTCCGCCGATGTCGACGTGGTCCCCGTCGGCGCCGGTGAGACGGTGGATCTCGACGTGCGGCTCACGCCTGCGCCGTCACGCACGATCGCGGGGGAGCTCGGCTACGGCACGGGCGAGGGCGCCCGGCTCGAAGTCAGCTGGCAGAACCGCAATTTCGTCAATCCCGAAGGGGCTCTCACCCTGCGCGGGATCGCCGGTACACGCGAACAGCTCGTCGGCGTCGCCTTCCGCCGGAGCAATTTCAGGGCGCGCGACCATGTGCTCGACCTGCAGCTGAACGCGAGCCACACGGACTTCGACGCCTATGAGGCACGCACCGTCCGCTTTCTCGGCAGCATCGAGCGGCAGAGCAACATCATCTGGCGCAAGAAATGGACCTGGTCATTCGGGACCGAGCTGCTCGCGACTGACGAGCGCGGAATCTTCGACAATCCTTTCGAGGAGGAGACCAGGACATTCCTGATCGCCGCGCTTCCGGCGCTGCTCGGCTATGACGGGAGCGACGACCTGCTCAACCCGACGCGCGGCTTCCGCGTTGGCGGGCGCCTTAGCCCGGAGATTTCGGCCAAGGGCGGCTCCATGCTCTATGCCCGGGCACAGCTCGACGCGAGCGCCTATTATCCGGTGTCTTCGAGCACCGTGCTGGCGGGCCGCATCCGCCTGGGCAGCATTTTCGGAGCCGACGCGCCGTCGATCGCCCCTTCGCGGCGCTTCTACGCCGGCGGCGGGGGGTCGGTCCGCGGCTATGGCTACCAGAAGGTGGGGCCGCGCGACTTCCAAGGCGACCCGATCGGCGGCAAGACCCTGACCGAGTTTGGCGTAGAGGCGCGGTTCAGGCTCAGCGCGTTCGGCGGGAATTTCGGCCTCGTGCCTTTCCTCGACGGGGGCGCGCTTACCAACAAAGTCACGCCCCAATTCGACGGCTGGCAGTTCGGAGCGGGCATCGGCATCCGCTACTATTCCAGCTTCGGGCCCATTCGCGTCGACATCGGCACGCCTCTCAATCCGCGCGAAGGCGACGGGCCGATCGCGGTCGCCGTTTCGCTCGGCCAGGCTTTCTGATGGCGGAAGTCGCCGTTCCCAGCGAGAGCCGAGGGCAGCCGCCCTATCGCCTGAAGCCGGATTGGCCGCGGCGGCTCGCCAAGGAGCTGCTGGTGCTCGTCCTCGGTCTGCTAGTCCTTCTGGCCGCGGGGCTCGTTATTCTCGACACGGCGCCCGGCCACCGCTGGATCGTGGACCAGATCGGTCGGATCGAGACCTCCTCGGGCCTCAGGTTCCGGATTGGAAGGATTGACGGATCCATCTTCGGTCAGGCTCGACTGAAGAATGTCGCCGTGCTCGACCAGAAGGGCGTGTTCGCGACATCGCCCGAGATCGAGCTCGACTGGCGTCCCGCGGCCTGGTTCTACAACCGCCTCTCGATCCGCAGGGTCCACGCGGACCGACTGACACTGACCCGGCTTCCCGAGCTCAAGCCAAGCACGCAGGAGGGACCGATCCTTCCAGGGTTCGACATCCGCATCGGCGAGCTGTCGATCGACAGGCTTGAAGTGGGCCGCGCCATTACGGGAACGCCGCGGGTGGGGCGGTTGCGGGCGAGCGCGGACGTCCGGTCCGGCAGGGCGCTCGTCAGGCTGAACGCGGGGGTAGCGGGATCGGACAGGCTTGCGCTTGTCCTCGATGCAGAGCCGGACGGGAACCGCTTCGACGTCGAGGTGCGGGCTCATTCGGCCCCGGGCGGACTGCTTCCGGCGATCCTCGGGTCGAAACGCTCGCTCGACCTCGCAGTGACTGGCGACGGCAGCTGGACCCGCTGGCAGGGCTCGGCTGCCCTGAACCTCTCCGGCCGGCCGACCGCGCGGCTTTCGCTCACCAACCGTGAAGGAACCTTCGGGCTTCGCGGGACCATGGCGCCCTCTCAGTTTCTCAAGGGCCGCGGGATGCGGCTGACCGCGCCGGTCGTGCGGGTGAACGGCCAGGCGAGCCTCAAGGACCGGGTCCTCGATGGAGAAGTGACGCTCGGCTCAGACTCGCTCCGCGTTGTTGCAAGCGGTGCGCTCGACCTCGCCGACAATGCCTTCCGCCAGGTCCGCATCGGCGCCGACCTGCTCCGCCCACCGGCTCTGTTCACCAACATGTCGGGGCGCAACGTGCGGCTTCTGCTCACGCTCGACGGTCCGTTCGGCACCGCCGGTTACGCCTATCGGCTGACTTCGCCGAACCTGAAGTTCGACAATACGGGCTTCGTCGACGTGCGGGCGGAGGGGAGGGGCAAGCTGTCGCCCTGGCCGATGAAGGTCCAGCTCCGGCTCCATGCTCGGGCCATCACCGGTATCGGCGACGAGGCGAGCGCGATCCTGGCGAACGCCAGGATCGACGGGCTGCTGACGATCACGCCAAAATTCATCCGCGGAGAAGGGCTGCAGCTTCGAAGCGCCCAGCTCAACGCCAAGGTCGCGCTGCTCATCGACCTCGTGACCGGCCGCTTCGAGATCATGCTCTCGGGAGGGCTGCGGCGCTACTACATCCCCGGCCTCGGGATCGTCGACGTCCTGACCGAGCTCAAGGTCGTGCCCGGCCCCGGAGGCAAGGGCTCGCTGGTGACAGGAAGCGCAAAGGCCTGGGTGCGCAGGCTCGACAACGCCTTCTTCCGTGACCTGACCGGCGGGTTGCCCCGGCTGGAAACCGCCCTGGTGCGCGGGCCGGACGGCGTTCTGCACCTGCGCAACCTGCAGCTCTTTTCGCCCAAGCTGCGGCTGTCTGGCGAGGGCCGGCGCAACCGCAACGGCACCTTCCACATCACCGCCCGCGGAAGGCAGGCGCAATATGGCGCGCTGCGAATGGTCCTGGACGGCAATATCGCTCGGCCTCGGATCGAGCTTTTCCTCGACCGGCCGAACGAGACGCTTGGGCTGACCAACGTTCGCCTGCTGCTCGATCCGATCGCCACGGGCTTCAATTACCGGGCCGCAGGAGGCTCGAGGCTGGGTCCCTTCACCAGTAACGGGCAAATCCTGCTTCCCAAGGGCGGCCGGACGGTGATCGCGATTGCCGCGCTCGACGTGAATGGAGCGCACGCGAGCGGTCGGCTTCGCGCCGACCCCGGGGGCTTCACCGGGAATCTCGACGTCGCGGGCGGCGGTCTGAGCGGCGATCTTGCCTTCGCGCCGGTTGACGGCGCGCAGAAGATTGAGGCGCACCTCGACGCGCTCAACGTCAGCTTCCCGGGGAAACTCGCAGTACGCAGCGGCAGGATCGACGGTACCGTCATCCTCGCCGAGGGCCGCACGACGCTGGCCGGAGTCGTGAACGCCCGCGGCGTCGAAATGAGCGGAGTGACCATTGCGCGGTTGACCGCCAACGCGCGGCTCGTGAACGGCGAGGGCGAGGTCCGCGCGGCCTTCGCCGGTCGCCGCGGCGCCGCGTTCGAGTTCGCAACCGTTGCCGAAGTCTCGCCCGACCGTATCCGCCTGACGGGTCGTGGTTCGGTCGAGCGAAAGCCGCTCGTCCTCCAGGAGCCGGCGGTCCTGACGCGTTCAGGCGACGGCTGGGCGCTCGCGCCAACGCGGGTGACGTTTGGCGGTGGGCGGGCGACTTTGTCCGGCAACAGCGGTTCGCGGCCCTCGGTTCAGGCCCAGCTCCAGTCCATGCCGCTTGAAGTTCTCGATATTCTCTCGCCCGATCTCGAGCTCAGCGGGCGGGCAAGCGGAAGCCTCGATTATTCATGGAAGGGGACCCGTTCCGGAAGGCTCAACCTCACCGTCCGTGGCCTCAGCCGCTCCGGCCTGGTGCTCGCCTCACAGCCTATCGACCTGGGGCTCGCCGCCGTCCTCACGGGTGACCGGGCCGGACTCAGGGCCGTGGCGATAAGCGATGGCAAGACGATTGGGCGGGCCCAAGCGCGCTTCGCGCCGCTCGGCGACGGATCAGTCATGGCAGAGCTGATGAGCTCGCCCCTCTTCGCCCAGCTTCGCTACCAGGGGCCGGCAGATACGCTATGGCGCCTGTCCGGCATTGAGGTCTTCGACCTCACCGGGCCGATAGCAATCGGCGTCGATATCGGCGGCCGGCTCTCCGACCCGCAGGTGAGAGGTTCGATCCGCGCCCAGAACGCCCGGCTCGAAAGCCCGGTCACGGGCACGGTAATCACCAACCTTGTCGCCGACGGCCGTTTCGTAGGGCCGAAGCTGATCTTCACCCGGCTTGGCGGGCAGACGAACGGCGCCGGCTCGATCAGCGGATCGGGAAGCGTGACCTTCTCGCAAGGCCGGACTCTGCTCGACCTCGATTTCAACGCCAGCCAGGCGCAGCTCCTCAACCGCGACGACATCGCCGCGAAGGTCACCGGTCCGCTCAAGGTACAGTCGAGCGGCCGCGGCGGGACGATCTCCGGCAATCTCCATCTCGACAGCGGCCGGTTCACGCTCGGCCGGGCAAGCCGGGCGGCCAGCGTTCCAAAGCTCTCGGTCCGCCACGTCGGTGCCGACGAAGCTGACGTGATCGAGCCCGAGGATCTGCATCCGTGGAAGCTCGACTTCGCGCTCGCCGGCGGCAACCTGCAGGTCCGCGGACTCGGCATCCGGAGCACCTGGAGGACGGACCTGAGGATTGGCGGCTCCGCCGATTCCCCCGCCTTCACGGGCCGCGCGGACCTTGTGCGAGGGGACTATGAATTCGCGGGCCGGACCTTCCGGCTTGAGCGAGGCATCATCCGATTCCGGGGCGAAAGCCCGCCAAACCCGCTTCTCGACATCCGCGCCGAAGCGCAGGTGCAAGGCCTGGACGCGACCGTCCTCGTCCAGGGAACGGGCTTGAAGCCGGAGATCAGCTTCGCCTCGGTGCCGCAGCTGCCGCAGGACGAGCTCCTCTCGCGGATCCTGTTCGGAACCTCGATCACCAACCTCTCGGCGCCCGAGGCCTTGCAGCTTGCCTCGGCCGTGGCGGCGCTCAATTCCGGGACCGGCAACCTCGACCCCATAAACGCGCTTCGAAAGGCCGTCGGCCTGGACCGTCTGCGCATCATCCCAGCGGACATCGCGACGGGCCAGAAAACCGCGGTTGCGGCAGGAAAATATATTGGTCGCAAGCTCTTCGTCGAGGTCATTACCGACGGGAATGAATATTCGGCGACGCGCATCGAGTATCAGGTGACCCGCTGGCTCTCGATCCTTTCGACGGTTTCGACCATCGGGCGGGCCAGCGCCAACGTCCGCGTGTCGAAGGATTATTGACGGCTCGCCGCGGGGTTGCGACCAAGTGTCAAAGGGGAATTGCAGCACATGAAGAACTGGAACGTCCGCAAGACCATCGTGCCGGGCGAGGACATGCCGGCCGAGCACCGGCTCGCCCGGACCCTGTCCTGGCCGCACCTCATCGCGCTCGGTGTCGGTGCGATCGTCGGAACCGGCATCCTCACCCTGACCGGCGTTGGCGCAGCCAAGGCGGGGCCGGCCGTCATCCTGAGCTTCGCCATCGCCGGTGTGATCTGCGCGTTCGCGGCGCTCGCTTATGCGGAAATGGCGACGATGTACCCGGCCGCGGGCTCGGCCTACACCTATTCCTACGTCGTCTTCGGGGAGCTGATTGCCTGGATCGTCGGCTGGTCGCTGATCCTCGAATACAGCCTGGTCGTCAGCGCCGTCGCGGTCGGCTGGTCGGGCTACGCGGCAGGGTTCCTCGCAAGCATAGGCCTCGGCCTGCCTGAAGCGCTGATTCAGGGGCCTGAGCTGGGCGGCGTGATCAACGTTCCCGCTATCGTCATCATCGCCGGTGTAGCCGGGCTCCTGATTTACGGGACCCGCGAGAGCGCCAACGTCAACGCCCTGCTCGTGGTCATCAAGCTCGCCGCTTTGGCATTGTTCGTCATCGTCGCGCTGCCTTTCTTCAACGCCGCCAATTTCGACCCATTCATGCCGTACGGATTTCCGCGCAGCGGACCGTCGGGCGCCGAAGTCGGTGTGATGGCGGCCGCAGCGATCATCTTCTTCGCCTTCTATGGCTTCGATGCGATCGCCACCGCGGCTGAGGAAACGAAGGATCCAGACCGCGATCTCGGGATCGGGATCGTCGGCTCGATGGTCTTGTGCGTCCTCATCTACATGGCGGTGGCGGCCGCGGCGATTGGCGCCTTGTCCTACCTGCGCTTCGCCAACAGCCCGGAGCCGCTGGCGCTGATCCTCCGCGAGATCGGCCAAGGCTGGGCCGCGAAGCTCCTCGGCGTTTCCGCGGTCGTCGCCTTGCCGACCGTGATCCTCGCTTTCTTTTACGGCCAGAGCCGAATCTTCTTCACCATGGCTCGCGACGGCCTGCTTCCGACCAGCCTCGCGCGCGTTTCGAGCCGTGGGACGCCGGTCCGAATCACCTTGTTCACGGCCGTCATCGTAGCGATCATCGCGGGCCTGTTCCCGCTGGCCGACATTGCCGCGCTAGCCAATGCGGGGACGCTGGCGGCCTTCATCGCGGTCGCGGCCTGCATGCTGGCAATGCGCCGTCGGGCGCCAGACGCCCCGCGCAAGTTCACGACTCCGGCGCCCTGGCTCGTGGGGATCGGCGCGATCCTTGGCTGCGCCTATCTTTTCTGGAGTCTTCCGGTGAAGACCCAGACCTATTTCCTCATCTGGAATGCGGCGGGGCTCGTCCTCTATTGGCTCTACGGCTCGCCCCGGGCCGAGAAGGCGCGGGCGCTCGCCGGACGATGATGGAGCTGCTGCTCGCTGCGTCTTCCTCGAACTTCGTCAGCCCGAATAATACATGTCGAACTCGACCGGGCTCGGAGTGGTCTCCCAGCGCATGACCTCTTCCCACTTGAGCTCCATGTAGGCGTCGATCTGGTCGTCGCTGAACACATCGCCGCGGGTCAGGAAGGCGCGGTCGTTGTGAAGACTGACCAGCGCCTCGCGAAGGCTTCCGCAGACAGTCGGAACGTCAACCAGCTCCTGCGGCGGCAGGTCGTAGAGGTTCTTGTCCATCGGGTCGCCCGGGTGGATGCGGTTCTGGATGCCGTCGAGCCCGGCCATCAACAGCGCCGAATAGGCAAGGTAGGGGTTGGCGAGCGCGTCCGGGAAGCGGAACTCGACGCGCTTGGCCTTCTCGCCCGCTCCGTAGGGGATCCGGCATGAGGCCGAGCGGTTGCGGCTCGAGTAGGCCAGAAGGACCGGGGCCTCGAAGCCCGGTACCAGCCGCTTGTAGCTGTTGGTCGTCGGGTTGGTGAAGGCGTTGAGAGCGCGCGCGTGTTTGATGACGCCGCCGATGAAGTAGAGCGCAGTCTCGCTCAGTCCCGCGTAGCCGTTGCCGGCGAACAGCGGCTTGCCGCCTTTCCAGATCGACATGTGGGTGTGCATCCCGCTGCCGTTGTCCGCCGCGATCGGCTTGGGCATGAAGGTCGCGGTCTTGCCGTAGGCGTGCGCGACCATGTGCACGACATACTTGTAGATCTGCATCCGGTCGGCCGTCTCGACTAGTGAACCATAGGTCAGGCCGAGCTCGTGCTGCGATGCGGCGACCTCGTGATGGTGCTTGTCCATCGGCAAGCCCATCTCAAGCATGGTCGAGACCATCTCGCCGCGGATGTCCATCGCGCTGTCGACCGGCGCCACCGGGAAATAGCCCCCCTTGGCGCGCGGACGGTGGGCGAGGTTGCCGCCCTCATAGTCGCGGCCCGTGTTGGTCGGCAGCTCGATGTCGTCGATGCGGTAATAGCTGGAGCTGTAACCGTCCTCGAAGCGGACGTCGTCGAACATGAAGAACTCCGCTTCGGGGCCGACGAAGATGGAATCGCCGATCCCAGTCTGCTTCAGATAGGCCTCGGCGCGGGTCGCGGTCGAGCGCGGGTCGCGGCCGTAAAGCTCGCCGGTGGACGGCTCGACCACGTTGCAGAACAGGATCAACATCGGGGTGGCGCTGAATGGGTCGACATAGGCCGCATCGAGGTCGGGCTTCAGGATCATGTCGGACTCGTTGATCGCCTTCCAGCCGGCGATCGAGCTGCCGTCGAACATGAAGCCGTCGATCAGCTGGTCTTCGTCGACTACGCCCGAAGCCATGGTGAGGTGCTGCCACTTGCCTTTGGGATCGGTGAACCGGAGGTCCACCCACTCGATTTCCTCGTCCTTGATCTTGGAAAGGATCTTGCCCGCGTCCGATGCCATCTGTGTCGCTCCCTGGTGTCCGATCTGCCGGGTCCGCAAAGCCCCATGCCCCGCCAGGCGCGCTGCAGGGCGGGGGAAGTTCGCGAATCCGAAGCTTGTGCGGGACTTGTCCTTCGCCGCTGTCCGCGAATCCAGAAGGCCGTGAACTTTTCACGCGAAGCCCAGGAGAAAGAAGGCCGGAGTGGCTTCCGCTGCTCCGGCCTTCCCAGGGGAACGGGGGTAAAAGGGCTATTTGCTCTTCTTGTATTTCTGGTCGAGCACCTGTTCAGTGACCGCGCGAGCAAGGGCGTTGGAGCCGGACTGGGCCTCGCAGCCGCCGCCGGTCGCACGCGATTGGCCAAGGACGGCAGCGCTGACGTTGCAGACATTGGCTGCAACGCCGATGGGGACCTGGACCGTGATTGGCAGAGTGAGGTTGTTCAGCGCCGCGATCTGGGTCTCGTTGAGGAAGTTGTTCAGGATTGAAACGTCATCGATCGTGACATTAACCAGCCCTTGCGAGTCATTGAGATCGACTTGAGCTGTCGCCGGAGCGGTTGCCGCCGCAACCAGGGCGGCGGCGATCATGATCTTACGCATACGCTTCTCCATACTTCGAATGACTCACGAACCACGCGGTATTGCGGGCACGCACATCCGTCGGGGTGGCGCATGAAACGAAGGAAAATCCTTTTCGCTCATCGACTTGCGATGAACTGCGCGGGAATCGTGACAGCGCGAAATGACGCGTTTGGTACGGTTCGTCAGTACGCTCGCCGCTGCGCTGCAACGAGCATCCGCAGGAGCATCGCCACTGGCCTCGGGACCCCGACCTTGCCTTCAAGCCAAAGGCTGACCGCGGACCGCGAGACGCCAATAGCATTCGCAAGGTCAGCCTGGGTGCGATAGCCCAATGTGCGCATTGCGGCCTTCAGCTCGTCCGGAGACATTGACGCGAGCATCTCGTTCGAGCGCGCGTCGGACATGGTCAGATGGCGTCCGCCCCGCGGTCGCCGGTCCTGATCCGCACGGCCTCCTCGATCGGCAGCACGAAGATCTTGCCGTCGCCGATGCGGCCGGTGCGGGCCGCGTGGGTGATCGCTTCGATGACATTTTCGACCATAACGTCCTCGACCACGACCTCGATCTTCACCTTGGGAAGGAAGTCGATCACATATTCGGCACCGCGATAGAGCTCCGTATGCCCCTTTTGCCGGCCGAAGCCCTTGACCTCGGTCACCGTGATCCCGGACACGCCGGCTTCGTGAAGCGCGTCCTTCACATCGTCGAGCTTGAACGGCTTGATGACGGCTTCGATCTTCTTCACGCCCGGCTGGCCCCTTTGGATCCCTTCACGCTAATGCCCAATCGCCGCCGCATTTGAAAGGCAGGAGCGCTCTCGACATGGATAAGGCGATCATCCTTTCGGCGGGGCAGGGCTCCCGGCTCGGCCATCTTACGGACGAGCGCCCCAAGTGCCTGATCGAGTTCGGCGGGAGAACGCTGCTCGACCGGCAGCTCGACACGCTCGCGGCATGCGGCGTGGCCAGTGCAACGGTCGTGACCGGGTTTCGCGACGATCTTGTCGAGAAAGCCCTCGCGAGGAGATCGGGCGGTCCGAAGGTGAAGACCGTCTACAACCCCTTCTACAAGGTAGCCGACAATCTCGGCTCTCTGTTCATGGCGCGCGAAGAGCTGGCCGGCGATTGCCTCGTGTGGAACGGCGACACGCTGGTTTCGGACCGGCTGATGGCAAAAGTCGTCGGCAACGACCGAAGCGGCATTTGCGTCACCATCGACCGCAAGGACAGTTACGACGCCGACGACATGAAGGTCGTGGTCTCGGAGAACGGGCGCCTGGAAGCGATCGGCAAGAGGATCAGCAAGGGGGTAAACGGAGAATCGATCGGGCTTCTCGCCTTCCGCGGCGACGGGGCGAAGACCTTCCGCGAGGCGATCGAGCGCGATATGCGCACGCCCGAAGGCACGACCATCTGGTATCTGCGGGTTATTCATCACCTCGCGGAGAGGTCCGAGGTCTGGACTCTCGACATTGCCGGAGAGGAGTGGGGCGAGGTCGATTTTCCCGAGGATGTCGAGCGCGCCCAGGCGCTGGTTGCGGGCTGGGATTCTGCGCGGAAGGCCGCCGCAGCCTAGGGTTCCTGGCGCATCGCTCAGTAAGGCGGCTTGTCGAGTCCCCTCGGGCTCTTCGTGAAAATCTCGCAGCCCGTCTCGGTGATGCCGATCGAATGTTCGAACTGGGCCGAAAGCGAACGGTCGCGGGTGACCGCGGTCCAGCCATCGTCGAGCAATTTCACGTCGGCGCGGCCGATGTTGATCATGGGCTCGATGGTGAAGAACATTCCGGGCTTGAGCTCCGGCCCCGTGCCCGGCCGGCCCGCATGAATCACTTCGGGGCTGTCGTGGAACAGGCGCCCGAGACCATGGCCGCAGAAGTCGCGGACGACGCTGTAGCGGTGCTTCTCGGCGTGGCTCTGGATCGCATGTGCGATATCGCCCATCCGGTTGCCGGGGCGCGCCTGCTCGATCCCGAGCATCAGGCATTCGTAGGTGACCTCGACTAGGCGGCGAGCCTTCAAGGTTACATCGCCAACCAGGTACATGCGGCTCGTGTCGCCATGCCAGCCGTCGAGGATAGGCGTGACGTCGATGTTGACGATGTCGCCGTCCCGCAGCGCCTTGTTACCGGGGATGCCGTGGCAGACGACGTGGTTGATCGAGGTGCAGCAGCTTCGGGTGAAGCCGCGGTAGCCGAGCGTCGCCGGAACTGCGCCTGCCTCGAGAGTCATCCGACGGACGATTGAATCGATCTCGTCGGTGGTCACACCGGGCACGACGTGCGGGACGAGCGCGTCGAGGATTTCGGCTGCCAGCCGGCCCGCTCGTCGCATGCCTTCGAACGCTTCCGGCCCTTGGAGCTTGATGACGCCGTTCTTCGCCTCAACCCGGTCGTCGGGTGCGACGGTGATATATTGAGTCATGGCCACTAGATAGGCATTCGGGGGCGCGAAGTCACCGGAGGGACCACGTGGCCGACAAGGCGAAAATCTGGACAGCCGCGCTGGTCGTGATCGGCGACGAGATCCTTTCGGGGCGTACCGAGGACAAGAACATCGCCCAGGTCGCGAGTTGGCTGAACGAGCAGGGCATCCGTCTGTCCGAGGTTCGCGTTGTCCCGGACGAGGAGAAGGCGATCGTGATCGCCGTCAACTCGCTTCGAACGCTCTACGATTATGTTTTCACGACGGGCGGGATCGGACCCACGCACGACGACATCACGGTGGATTCGATCGCGGCCGCGTTCGGCGTCCCGGTAATCATCCATCCCGAGGCGCGCCAGGTGCTTGAAGATTATTACAAGGACAGGCCGGGCGGGTTGACCGAAGCGCGCCTGAGGATGGCACGCGCGCCAGCGGGCGCCGAGCTGATTCCCAATCCGAGTTCGGGAGCTCCGGGAGTGCGAATGGGGAATGTCTTCATCCTTGCCGGAGTGCCGAACATCGCCAGGGCGATGCTTGCAGCGCTTGACGGCAAGCTGCAGGGCGGCAAGCCGGTCGTCTCTCGGACGGTGCGCGGTCACGCCGCCGAAAGCGACGTCGCGGAGCTGCTTCGCGAAGTCCAGGACGAGCATCCCGGTGTCTCGATCGGCAGCTACCCCTTCTACCGCGAGGGCAAGTTTGGCGCCGACTTCGTCATCCGTTCGGAAGACGAGGATCTCGTCGAAGAATGCGCGAATGCGCTTCGCAAGCGGCTCGAAAAGGACAAGATCGAGGTGTCCGACCCGGGCTGAATCAGGCGCCGAGAACGTAGCCGACGATCGCGATTGCAAAGAGCACGGCAGCGAAGATGAACAGGCGCCGATTCTCCATCATTGGCGTTTCTCCTCGCTCCGTCGTGAAGCTCCGGGCGCCCCGGTCGCCCCAACCTGCGGCCGTGCGCTCCAAAAATCGGACCATCCCCCGGATGGTCGCGATTTTGGAGCGGGTAGCGGGAATCGAACCCGCGCGTTCAGCTTGGGAAGCTGACAGGCTGCCACTACATCATACCCGCTTCCGGCAGCGCCGAATTAGGTGCTCCGCCGACCAGCGTCAACGCGTCCGCAAGGCGCTTTCGCTACCGGAACGGCCGTTCTAAGCAAGCGCCATGGGGGCAAGGGAACGGCAGCCGGTCAAGGTCGACGCCGCGACGATGCAGCGGCGCTCGTTCCGCTGGTTCGATCTCGCGATGGCCGCCTTCGTCACCATCATCCTGCTTTCGAACGTGCTGGGCGCCGGCAAGGTCGCAGTCATTCACCTGCCTTACCTCGGCGAATGGCCGTTCGGCGCCGGGATCCTCTTCTTCCCGCTGTCCTACGTTCTGGGGGACATATTGACCGAAGTCTACGGCTATGCGCGAGCGCGCCGCTGCATCTGGGTGGGAACGGTCGCGCTCATCTTCATGGCCTTCATGTCGACCGTGGTCGTCGCCCTGCCGCCGGCACGCGAATGGGCGGGCCAGGAAGCCTATGAGCAGGTATTCGGCCAAGTGCCGAGGATCGTCTTCGCTTCGCTCGCCGCCTTCTGGGCAGGAGAATTCGTAAACAGCTACATCATGGCGAAGATGAAGCTGTGGACGGATGGCCGCTTCCTGTGGACGCGCACGATCGGAAGCACAGTCGCCGGGCAGGGCGTGGACAGCCTGATCTTCTACCCGGCCGCCTTCCTAGGCGCCGCCGGCTGGTCGACCGACCTGGTCGTTACGGTCATGATTACGCAATGGGTCCTGAAGGTGAGCTGGGAAGCGCTCCTGACGCCGGTCACTTACGCGATCGTCGGCTTCCTGAAGCGAAGCGAGGGCGTCGATGTCTTTGATGAACACACCGACTTCACGCCTTTCACCGCCGAGGTCTAGGCGTCAGTTTCCAGAGTATGTCGCTAGCGCCTGTTCGAGGTCGGCGATCAGGTCGTCTGGGTCCTCCAGCCCGATGTGAAGGCGAACCAGCGGACCTTCCAATTCCGGTTTCGAGACGGTCCGCATCGGGTCCGCCGGGACGGCGAGGCTTTCGAACCCGCCCCAGCTGTAGCCGAGTCCGAACAGCTGCAGTCGGTCCACGAGCGCGTCCCGCTCTGCCGCGCTGCCGCCCTTCAAGACAAAGGAGAAGAGCCCTGACGAACCCGCGAAGTCGCGCTTCCAGAGGTCGTGGCCGGGACAGCTTTCGAAGGCCGGGTGGAGGAGCCGCGCGACCTTGGGATGCCCGTCGAGCCATCCCGCGACCGCCATCCCGCTTTCCTCGTGCCGCTTAAGGCGAAGCGCCAAAGTGCGAAGGCCTCGCGCCGCGAGCCAGGCGTCGTCCGGGCTGACCGCGTCGCCGAGGTCGAAGACCGTCCGCTGGACCTTTTCAAACCATGGTTCGCCAGCCGAGATGGCGCCCATCAGCAGGTCGGAATGGCCGCCGACATGCTTGGTGAGCGCAAGGATGGTGATGTCGACGCCGTGCGCGAGGGCCGGGAAGAGCAGCGGCGTGGCCCAGGTGTTGTCGAGAAGCGTCGCGATTCCGCGATTCCGGGCCATGGCGCAGATGCCGGGTACGTCCTGAACCTCGAAGGTCAGCGAGCCCGGGCTTTCGAGGAAGATCGCCCGGGTTTTGTCCGTCGCCAGCGCCGCCAGATCCTCAGCGCCCGAAAGCGGGTCGTAATAGATCGTCCCGATCCCGAGGCGCGCGAGGATATCGTCGCAGAAGCGGCGGGTCGGGCCATAGACGCTGTCGACCATCAGCAGTTCGTCGCCGGCCGACAGCACTGCGAGCAGGGCGTTCGTCACGGCGGCCAGGCCCGAAGAGGTGAGGACGGTCCCGGCCGCGCCCGGCTCAAGCTCGGTCAGCGCTTCGGCCAGCGCCCAATGCGTGGGCGTGCCGTGGAGCCCGTAATAATAATTGCCGTGCTCCGGCCTCCGACCGCGGAGATCGGCGACACTGTCGAACAGCACCGTCGAGCCTCGGTAGATCGGCGGGTTGACGATCTGGCCGCGCCATTCCTTCCGGCGGCCGCCGGTAACGAGCCTGGT
>JBKHXB010000019.1:0-30845 GCA_046566245.1 Alphaproteobacteria bacterium
ACCGTCGAGATCCACCGCGCTAATCTGATGAGCAAGCTTGGAGTTCGCAGCCTCTCTGAAGCGCTCCGGATCGCGTTCGCGGCCGAGGAACAAAAATCCTGACCGCGCCCGGCCGCTAAAGCTTCGCGCACAGCGCCGGAGCACCGCGCTCCTTGCAGAAATCGGGGCTCTTTCCGCTGCTTTTCCAATAGCTGACCAAGCCCAATTGCTGCGCTAGCTTCGCGAATTCCGGTCGATGCCGCGCGCCAGCCAGCGGCGGGTCGTATAATACCCCCATCGCCCGCGATTTTTCCTTTGGCAGCAGCCTGGCCGCGAGCGACAACGCCTCCTGCTCCGCGCCCAGCAAAGCAAGCAGCAGGATTGGAAGACGCGCGTCGTTGAAATTCTCGCCACCCAGATCGCGGATGGCGGCGATCGCCCGTGACTTGCCGCCCTCGTCTCCAGACCGCAGCGCATTGATCGCCACTACCACCGTGGCGCGCTCCTTTTCCGTCAGCGGCGTCAGTCGATCGGCGAGCAATTCGGATGCCTCGCCATAGTCCCGGGTCCACAAGGCGTTGCGAAGCAGGACGTCGCGGACGAAGCCATATTCCGGCCAGATTCTCAGCACCTCGGCCACGATCCGCCGTGCCTCCTCGGCGCGGCCAATCATGAACAGGCCCTCAGCCCAGCGCATGTTCACCTCCGCGCTGAGCGGAATCATGTCGTGCGCGCGACGATAGGCGTTGGTGGCGTCGGCGTTGCGGCCGACGCGGTTGAGGAAGCTGCCGTAACTCACATATTCGCAGCCGCAATCGCCTGGCCGGACGCTGATCGACTTGAGATGCAGCCGTTCGCGCTCCGTATGCGCGAGCGGCGGCTGGAGGTTAGCCAGGGCCTGGTACCCCTCGCTATCCTCGGGGTCGAGCTTGATGGCCTTGTGGGCGGCCGCAATGGCACGGGCCTGCACCGCGGCAGTGCTGGTCGCCCGCTCGCCAGGGATCGGCCACGCCGCGACCTCCGCGAGCGACGCCCAGCCGCGCGCGAAGTCTGGGCTGGCCTCCGTCAGCCGCTGGGCAAAGTCGAGCGCCCGGCTTGGATTCATCGCCTTGCCGGCTGTGTCGGCCCAATATTCCTCGCAGAAGCTCAAATAGAGCGACAGGGAATCGTCGGGTAGCGGCCTGCCGTAACGGGCGGCACCGCCGAGCCCGCAACGGAGCACCTGGCTGACTGCGACTGCGGCTTGGCGAGGCGCGAGATCGGCGCGCGCCGCTGGGCGGGCGAGTGTTTCGCTCCACAACGCGGCGCCGCTTTGCGGGTTGGTCACATGGATCGTGAACAGCAAATCCTCTCCCGTATTCCTGACCGTTGCCGAGAGCGCATAGCCGGAGTCCGACGAGCCCTTGCCGGGCGCTGTCGTCGCTACAATCACCGAATCGGTCGCGAGCGCTTCGAGCAACTCCTCCCGAAGCGTCTCGGGAACCGCTGCCGGAACCTCCTGCGACAGCGCCTTGAACTCTCCGAGCTGGAGCCGGAGCGGCGTCGGCTCCGCCCGTCCGGATGTCGCAAAGAGCCAATAGGCGAGGCCCGCGACCAGGATGGCCACGAACGCGGCCGCGGCGGCCGCCAAGGGGCGGCGACCCCGAAATGGCGGCGCCGGGCGACGCTCCGCTGGTCCTACGGGCTGGATCCCGCTCTTGGCGACGATCGCTTCGTGGACTGTCTTGATCGCCCCGCCGGGCCGGCCCTTCCAGCCGCTGAGGTCGATCGCCTGGTACTGCCGGAAGCCGAGCGGCGGCTGCGAATCGTCGATCAGGACCGGGACCAGCCTGTCGCTGTCGCGCCCTTCCGCCGCCTCGTCCTGGACCCAGGCCGATTCGATCGATGCCCTCGACCACAGGACAATGACCACGTCGGCGGACTTCAGCGCCTGTTCGATCTCCTTTGAGAATCGGGAGCCGCCGTGGATCTGACGGTCCCACCAGACCTGGTGACCGTGGCGCTCGAGAGCCGCGGCAACCGCATGCGCCTTCGACACGTCCTCACGCGAATAGCTGAGAAATACGCTCGCCACCTGGCTCCCCTGCAGACCATAGTGCGACGCGCGGCACGGTGCTGCAAGTCCTTGGGGCCGAGCCCTTTTTCAACCGAGCGTAAAGACCAGGCAATTATCCACCCGATTGCCCACCAATTCGCCCACAAGAAAGTGGGAATACGTAAAAATACGGACTCGACGGAACCGGCGAATCGGCTATGGTCGAACCGTGCTTCAGATCTTCGGATTTGAAGCATGGAAGCCCCGCCAGGTAAAACTGGCGGGGTTTACCGCATCTGGGCCTCGCGCTTGCGCTTTCAGAGGGCCGACGCCCTTGCCTCCTTCAGCTTCAGCCTGCGTGACCGGTCGGCGAGCGGATATTTGTTGCCGTTGGCGCAATTGAACAGGAGCACGCTCTCCTCGCGGGTGACGACGCCGCTCGCGAGCGCCTTGCGCCAGCCGGCGAGCACCGCCCCGCCTTCCGGGCACAACAGGAAGCCATCGTCGTGGGCGGCGTCCTCCACTGCCTGCAGGATCGCCTCCTCGTCGACGGCGATGGCCGCGCCGCCGCTTTCCCTGACCGCGCGAAGGATCAGGAAGTCGCCGACCGCGCTCGGCACCCGGATCCCGGTCGCGACCGTCGCCGCCCCCTCCCAGCGCTCGGCGAACTCCTCGCCCCGCTCGAACGCGCGCACGATCGGCGCGCAGCCGGCAGCCTGGATCGCATACATGCGCGGCCGCTCCGGGCCGATCAGCCCGGCCGCTTCCATCTCGGCGAACGCTTTCCACATGCCGATGAGCCCGGTTCCGCCCCCCGTGGGATAGAAGATCGCGTCCGGCACCCGCCAGCCGAGTTGCTCGACGAGCTCCAGGCCCATCACCTTCTTGCCTTCCAGCCGATAGGGCTCCTTGAGCGTCGAGCAGTCGAACCAGCGCCCCTCGGCCGCGCCTTCGCGCACCAGCCGCCCGCATTCGTCGATCTGGCCGTCGGCGACCCAGACCTCGGCGCCATAAGCGGCCGTCTCGCGCACGTTGATCTCGGGCGTTTCCGCCGGGCAGATGACCAGCGTCGCGATCCCTGCCCTTGCGCCATAGGCCGCGAGCGCCGCGCCCGCGTTGCCGTTGGTCGGCATGGCGATCCGCTCGACCCCGAAATGCTTCGCCATGCTTACCGCCATCGCCAGCCCGCGCGCCTTGAACGATCCCGTTGGGAGCCGCCCTTCGTCCTTGACGAGCAGCTCGCGCGCGCCCTCGCGCTCCGCCGTCCGCTTGAGCGCGACGACCGGCGTTTCCGGCTCGCCGAGCGAGACCGGATCGACCCCTTGCGGCAGCGGCAGCAGCTCGCGCCACTTCCACATTCCCGTCTCCCTCGCCGCGATGCTCTCGCGGGTCAGGGTCCGGCGCACCGCCTCCATGGCGTAGCGCGCGAGCAGCGGCTTGCCGGCCGCGCTCAGCCCCTGAAGCCGGTCGGCCGGATAGCGCTCCCCGGTCAGCGAGCATTCGAGATGGGTGACGAACATGTGCCGCCGCTTACGGTTGGCGGAACGCAGCCTCAAGCTTGCGATTTTGCGGGCTGGTGGACTTTTCCTTCACTCTGGGAGACTGAAAGCGCCGATGGCACTGGACCTGTATCAACGGCTCGGGCTCAAGCGAGGGGCGAGCGAGGCCGAGATCAAGAAGGCGTACCGCAGCCTGGCCAAGCAGCTCCACCCGGACCGCAACAAGGACAATCCCGACGCCGCGAAGCGCTTCGCGGAGGTCACGCACGCCTATGACCTGCTGTCGGACAAGAACAAGCGCGCCCAGTACGACCGCGGCGAGATCGATGAGGACGGCAATCCGAAGATGCCCTTCGGGGCGGGATTCGGAGCGCGGCCGGGCGGACGCAGCGGGTTCGGCGCCGGCGCCGGCGGCGCGGGCGCGGGGTTCGAGGGCTTCGAGACCAATTTCGGCGACGCGGCCGACCTCAGCGACCTGTTCGAGGGCCTGTTCGGTGCAACGGCCGGGGCACGAAGCGGGCGCGGCGGCTTCGGCGGCTTCCGCCAGCGCGCGCAGCCACCGCGCAAGGGCGCTGACGTCGCTTACCGGCTGAAAGTCTCATTCACCGATGCCGCCACCCTGGCGCCGCAGCGGATCACGCTGGCCGACGGCAAGACGATCGACCTGAAGCTCCCCAAGGGCGTCACCGACGGGACCAGGATCCGCCTCGCCGGCAAGGGCCAGCCGGGGCCGGGCGGGAACGGCGATGCAATCGTCACGATCGCCATCGCTCCCCACCCGTTCTTCACGCGCGAGGGCAACAACATCCGCCTGCGCCTGCCAGTCACGCTCAAGGAGGCCGTGCTTGGGGCCAAGGTGAAGGTGCCGACTCCGGAAGGGCCGGTAATGATGACGATTCCCAAGGGCAGCTCGTCGGGCCGGGTGATGCGGCTCAAGGGGCGCGGCTTCACTGCGAAGAACGGGGCCCGCGGCGACCAGCTCGTCACCATCGAGGTCGACGTTCCTGCCGGCGACGCGGAGCTCGAAGCCTTTGTCGAGCGCTGGCAGGGCGGGGGCAATCCGCGCGCGAAGCTGGGTATCTAGAGCCCAATGCGCGACATCTCGCCACTCTCCCCCGAACAAAGGCGCAAGCAGCTTGCAAGCGCCAGCGCCGCGTTCGGCCCCGATGTCGCCAGGCGCCTCAAGCCGCGCCACTATGCCTGGGAAGTCATCAAGCGCGTGTCGGTCGGCGTCTATAACGACGGCTTCATCCACGCCGGCAACCTTGCCTATTTGTCGATCCTCGCGCTCTTCCCTTTCGTGATTCTGGCGGCCGCGATCGCCCACCTGCTGGGGCAGAGCCAGGACGCGCAGCTTACCGTGGCCAACCTGCTGGCGCGGATGCCGCCCAACGTCGCCGAGACCCTTCGCGATCCGATCGAGGAGGTGCTGAGCGCGCGCACCGGCGCCCTTCTCTGGTTCGGCGCCTTGGTCGGCCTGTGGACCGCTGGGAGCTTCATCGAGACCATCCGCGACATCCTGCGCCGCGCCTATGGCGTCAAATACACCGCACCCTTCTGGGAATATCGGCTTGCCTCGATCCTGCTGATCCTCGGCGCAGTGGTGCTGATGATGATCGCCTTTGCCGCGAGCGTCGCGCTAAGCTCGCTCCACGCTGTCCTGGTCGAATGGTTCCCCTTCGCGGAGGGCCTCGGCACCAGGCTCGGGATTTACCGGCTGATTCCGGGCGTCACGCTTTTCCTGACCTTCTACGCCCTCTTCTACGCGCTCACGCCCTCGCGCTACCGCAAGCATGGCTGCCGCAAGTGGCCCGGAGCGCTGGTTATCACTGCCTGGTGGATCGCGACCGTCGAGCTTCTTCCGGAAGTGCTCGGGCTGCTCGGCGGCTACAACCTGACCTACGGAAGTCTCGCCGGCGTGATGATCGTGCTGATGTTCTTCTTCGTCGTCGGCCTGGGCGTCGTGATCGGCGCGGAACTCAACGCGGCGCTGGCGGAATATGAACCGACTGCCCTAAAGGGCGAAGTCTATAGCGGGCCGTTCAAGGACGCGCTCGAAGTCGAAGAGCCTCAGCCAGGCGAAGACGTCACGGTGGAGCTTGAAGGGGAACAGCTTTGAGCGGATTGATGGAAGGTAAGCGTGGGCTGATCATGGGGCTTGCGAACGACCGTTCGCTCGCCTGGGGAATTGCCAAGGCGCTCGGCGACCAGGGTGCCGAGCTCGCCTTTTCCTACCAGGGGGAAGCGCTTGAGAAGCGGGTCCGGCCGCTCGCCGAGCAGCTGGGTTCCGACATCCTCATCGACTGCGACGTGAGCAACATGGAAGCGCTCGACGCGGCCTTCGCCGACCTTCACAAGCGTTGGGGCGGGCTCGACTTCGTCGTCCACGCGATCGGCTTTTCCGACAAGAACGAGCTTCGCGGGAAGTTCATCGATACGAGCCTCGACAATTTCCTGATGACGATGAACATCTCGGTCTACAGCTTCATTGCCGTCGCCCAGCGGGCGAAGGCGCTGATGAAGCCGGGCGGCTCCTTGCTCACCCTCACTTATTATGGCGCCGAGAAGGTGATCCCGCACTACAACGTGATGGGCGTCGCCAAGGCCGCGCTCGAAGCCAGCGTCAAATATCTCGCGATGGACCTCGGCCCCGAGGGCATTCGCGTCAACGCCATTTCGGCCGGCCCGATCAAGACCCTGGCCGCCAGCGGCATCGGCGACTTCCGCTACATCCTGAAGTGGAACGAATATAATTCGCCGCTGCGGCGCAACGTCACCATCGAGGATGTCGGCGGCGGCGCGCTGTACCTGCTTTCCGACCTCGCCAGCGGCGTGACGGGCGAAATCCACCACGTCGATGCGGGCTACAACGTCGTCGGAATGAAAGCCGAGGACGCCCCCGACATTTCGACAGTGTAAAGCGGCGCGATCTCAAACGTAACGCGCTGTTCCGAATTGTTATCGGCCATCTCGTTGCATCGGTTCGTCGCTGAAAAAAGGCGATTCAACGTAAACGAACGCTAACGAATGAACTCTTGGACCGGTCCAGCATACTCGCCGGTATGTTGGCCGCCGGTGCGGGAAGAGCGATGCGGCCCGCGCTTGCAAAGGACAAGAAAAATGATGCCGCAGCGCACCTATGCGCATGCGTTACCCTCCCTGCGCGCGCTGGTCACAGGCGCCGCATCCGGAGTGGGTCTGGCATGCGCGAGGGAGCTTGCCCGCCGCGACGTTGAGCTCATCCTTGCCGACAATGACGGGCGCGCGCTCTGGAGCCTTGGCTCCGCGCTTGGGGCCGACGTGTTCATTTGCGATGTGACCTGCGAAAAGAGCGTGACGCGCCTGCTGGCGACCGCTCGGTCGCGGTTTCAGGGCCTTGATCTCATTCTGAATGCCGCCGGACCGGCTTACGTTCGGTCGCTTGGAATGATGCGTATCGGCCGGCTGTTCATTTCCGGTTCGCTGGACGAATTCGAGAGGCGGACCCTGATCGTGAACATCGTTGCGGAACCGCAACCGAATCACTCTCTTTTCGTTCATGCGGGATCGAAGCCGGCTTTCATACGGATGTCGGAGGCGCTTGGACGGCAGGCCAATGGGTCGGGCCCCCGCTTCATGACCGTCGACGGCCTTAACGGGGACGCGATGATTGCCGACTTCATTGAGCAAGTTTGCCGGGAGGCGGCGTGTGCCCGGGAAAATACCTACGCGTGCAACCTTCAATGAGGACCGCCGAAATGAGCCGGGGAAGCCCGGCGGGCCACGAAACAGTGAACAGACGCGGTCGCGGCTGATCCAGGCCGGTTTGCGGACGATCCTGAAGTCGGGGTACGAGGCGGCTTCGCTCGACGCTATTGCGGCCGAGGCCGGTTTCACGAAGGGTGCAGTTTACTGGCATTTCCGCAGCAAGCAGGAACTTTTCCTGGAAGCGGTAGCGGCCGCGGTCCGCTCAAATCTCGAGACGGCCGCGGCCCTGCTCGGCGATCCCGATCCCGACAGAGTGCGCAATCGTTTCGGTTCCTGGATCGACGAGCTTGAGGAGCAAGGCGAGCTGCCTGCGCTGGCCGTCGAACTCGAAATCATGGCCAGGCGCGACCCGTCGTTCAGGGCGAAGCATGAGCAGCTTGTGGCCGCGGACCAGGGCGCCGTGGCGAAGCTGCTGGAACGCTATTTCGAAGCGGTCCGCGCCGAACCCCCATTGCCGCTGAGCGAGCTTTCGGCAGCCCTGATCACCATCGTCAAAGGCTACGCATTGGCCAGGTGGAACCGGCCGGAAACCGCGGGCCGCGCAGGGCCGGTAATACGCTTGCTCCTCGGGATTCCTCCTAAAAGCTGAACCCTTTAGCTCGGACGTGCTAAGGCTGGCGCGACCATGACGGCCCTCAAGCAGGAGATACGCGAGGAAGCGCGGCGGCTCGGCTTCTCCGCCTGCGGTTTCGCGCGCGCCGACACGGCCGCGGCGGGCGCCGACCTGATGCGCTGGATCGCCGAAGGCCGACATGGCACGATGCAATGGATTGCCGAGCGCGCGCACCAGCGTGTCACCCCGACGGCGCTATGGCCCGAGGCACGGTCCGCGATTGCGCTTGGGATGAGCTACGCGCCGCAGTCCGACCCGCTCGCTCTGGAACGCGAAGGCTCTCTGGGAAGGATTTCGGTCTATGCCCAGGGCGGCGACTATCACAAGACCGTCAAGAAGGCGCTGAAAGCGCTCGCCCGATGGCTGGTCGAAAAGGCTGGTGGAGAGCTGAAGGTGTTCGTCGACACGGCGCCGGTCATGGAAAAGCCGCTCGCCGCGGCCGCGGGCATCGGCTGGGAAGGCAAGCACACAAACCTGGTTTCGCGCGAGCATGGCAGCTGGCTGTTCCTCGGCGTCATTCTCACCAGCCTCGAGATTCCGCCGGACGAGCCCGCGGCGGCCGGAGTCCATTGCGGGAGCTGCCGGCGCTGCCTCGACGCTTGCCCGACAGGCGCTTTCGACGGCCCGCATCGGATCGATGCCCGCAAGTGCATTTCCTACCTCACGATCGAGCATTCGGGTTCGATCCCCGAACGATACCGCCGTGCGATCGGCAACCGGATCTACGGTTGCGACGACTGCCTCGCCGTATGCCCGTGGAACCGGTTCGCGGACTCCGCGGCCGCCAACCGCGCCTTCCTTGCGCGCGATGAGCTTCGCTCACCTAGCCTCGCCAGTCTGCTCGCCCTCGACGATCCTTCGTTCCGCGCGATGTTCGCCGGTTCACCGATCAAGCGCATCGGGGTGAAGCGGATGATCCGCAATTGCCTGATCGCCGCCGGGAACAGTGGCGATCCCGCGCTTCTGAGAGCTGTCGAGCCGCACCTGTCGGATCCTGACCCGGTAATCAGCGAGGCAGCCCACTGGGCGCGTGCGCAGCTTCAGGGCGCGTCGAGCGAACGGATGCAAACGGCCTGATCAATCGCCGCGAGCGCGCGGGTCCTGGTATCCACATGGGTCACACGGTGCGGCGCGGTCCCGGTCGGGTACAGGTACGCGTCGAGGACGCACAGGTCGCTCCGGAACTGCAACTTCAGGCTGTCCCCTTCGCGGATCTGGAGGTCGGGAGTGCCGAACCGCTGCACAAGCTGCGCCGCGGTCATTCCAAGGATCGCGCTCGGGACGTGCGGGGCCTGCACCGGTTGTGCGGGCTCAACCGGCTTGGGCGCGGTCGTGCAGGCGGCGAGCACAAGCGAAAAAAGGGCGACGAGACTGAAACGCATGACGCATTGCATGGCGGCTACGCGCCGGACTAGCAAGTTGCGGGCCGCACCTCCGGCGGCTAGGCGGCGGCATGACTTCCAAACCACTTGACGTGCTGGCGATCGGCAACGCGATCGTCGACGTAATCGCCGACGCCGACGACGGCTTCCTTCAGCGGCACGGGATGACCAAGGGCTCGATGCGGCTGATCGATGCCGGTGAGGCCGAGAAGCTCTATGCCGACATGGGGCCGGGCCGCGAGCTGAGCGGCGGATCGGCCGCGAATACGGTTGCAGGGCTCGCCGCGCTCGGCCTATCGACCGGGTTCATTGGCCAGATCGCCGACGATGAGCTCGGTTCCATCTTCGCGCACGACATACGTTCGCTGGGCGTCACATTCGACACTCCGCCGCGGTCCGACGCGGGGCCGACGGGCCGCTGCCTCATCGTCGTCACTCCTGACGCGCAGCGGACGATGAGCACCTTCCTCGGCGCCGCCCAGAGGCTTGAACCCGGCGCAGTCACTGCCGACGGGATTGCCCGCGCGAAAATCCTGTACCTCGAGGGTTATTTATGGGACCCGCCCGAACCGCGTGCGGCGATGGAAGCGGCGATCGGCCATGCCCGGGCTGCAGGGGCCAAGGTCGCCTTTACCTTGTCCGACGGCTTTGTCGTCGAGCGGCACCGGGCTGATTTCCTGCGGCTGATCGAAGAGGGCAAGATCGATATCCTCTTCGCCAACGAAGTCGAGTTCCTCCACCTCGCCCATGAAACCGACCTCGAGCCCGCGTTCGAGAAAATCGCGCACCGTGTGCCGACGCTCGTCGTCACCCGGAGCGAGCATGGCGCCATGGCCTGTAGCGGGAGGGAGCGCGCGCATGTTCCCGCTGCCCCGATCGATAAGCTGGTCGACACGACCGGCGCCGGCGACCTGTTCGCCGCGGGCTTCCTCGCCGGCCAGGCGCGGGGGCGCTCGCTTCGCCAGTCGCTGGAACTGGGCGCGGTCGCGGCGTCGGAAGTCATCCAGCATTATGGTGCGAGGCCGGAGCTCGACCTCGCCGCGCTCGCCGAGCCGCTGCTGAGATAGCGTGAATGGAAAAAGGGCCCGCCCAATGCGGACGGGCCCTCTCCCCCTTTTGAACCGGGGTCAGCCGCGCTCGGGCGCCGGTGGCGGCGGCGGCGGAGGCGGCGGCGGGGCCGGGCACGTCTCGCTCGCCAGGATCACGGTCCCGTCCGGGCAGGTCTGCGTCGCCGGCGGCGGTGGCGGCGGCGGAGGCGGCGGAGGCGGCGGTTCGCTCACCACCGGCGCCGGCCGCGGAGAGAAGTTGGCGCGGAAGGTGATCCCGAAGGTCCTAGGCTCACCCAGGAAGGCGCCGAACAGCTGCGTCGCCCGCGGGTAGAAGCCGGCGAGCACGCCCCGCTCGGTACCGGAACCCTGGATCGGCGCATCGAACGCGACCTGCATGAAATCCTCGTCGAACAGGTTCTGCGCCCACAGCTCGACCGCCCAGCTGTTGTCCGGCCCGCGAACGCCGAGACGCGCATTGACCACGGTGAACGCCTTCTGGAACTTCTCTAGGTCGAGGTCGGAGCCGGTGTTGAAGCCGCTCATGTGGCGGGCGTCGGCATAAACGATGCCGCTGAGGTTCGTCCCCGGAATGGGCGGCGTCCAGGCGGCCGCCCCGGTCAGGGTCCACTTGTTGGAGTTGGAAATCCGCCGACCAGGAAGCTGGAACAAAGCATTGGTCAGCGGCCTGCCGTCCGCGCCGACCAGGTTCTTGCGGTACTTGGTGTCCGCGTAGGTAACGCCCAGGTTCACGTCGAGGTAGCGCATCGGCCTGGTGAAGGCCTCGATCTCGATACCCTGGCTCTTCACACCGGCCTTGGTGCCGCCCGTGCACGCGCCCGTGACCGGGTTGTTGTCGGTGTCCGCGCCGCTCAGGTCGTCCTTGCAGGCGTTGATGTTCTCGACGACGAAGTTGAGGCCGTTGAACGTGTTGAGCTGGAAATTCTTGAACAGCTGGTGGAACAGCGCGACGTTGAGGTCGAAGCCCGGCCCGTTGTACTTGGCGCCGAGCTCGATCGCGTCGTTTGTCTCCGGCTTGAACTCTAGGTCCGCACCGCTCGCGGCGATCCCGCCGCAGCCCGGCTGAAGCGCGCTTACGCACACCGCGCCGTTGCCGTTGGCCCGGCGAAACGCCGCCCGGTCGAGGTTGAAGCCGCCGGCCTTATAGCCGCGCGAGAAGCTCGCATAGGTCAGCAGTGAATCCGTCGGCTTGTAGCTAAGGACGACTGTCCCGGAGAGCTTGTTCTCGGTCTTGCTGTCGGAAACCCGGAAGCCCGCAGCGCCAACGGACGGGTTCACGCACGGCAGGGTCTGGAGCGACGGGATCGCGTTCGAGAAGAAGGAGCACAGGACGTTTGTGTCGGAAAGCGTTCCGTCGAGCGATTTCTTCTCATGCGTGTAACGGGCGCCGACGGTCAGATCGAGGCCATCGACGATCTCGAAGATGTTGTGGGTGAACAGCGCCCAGTTGTCGCTGTCCTGCCTCCACAGGTCATTGATCGCCTGATTGTTGAGGGTTTGGCCCGGAAGCCCCAGGGCGGTCGCGAGGTTGGCGAAACCGCTGTTGCCGAACGGCGCGCCGGCAAACACGCCGAGCCTTGCGAAGGCAGCGAGCACCGTCTGCTGGCTGGGCGGCAGGAAGGGCAGGATCGCGCCCGCGACCGCGGGGTTGAAGCAGGTCGGCGAGACCCCCGGAGCGATGAGCGCCGGCTGACCGGTGGCGGTTACGAAGTTGGCGGCCACAAGGCAATTCGCGTAGCGCGCATAGTCCGCGCCGTACGAAAGGTTGTCTTTCACCCGCAGCGCTTCATCGGCGAAATAGCCGCCGACCAGCCAGTCCAGGCGGCCGTCCATCACCTCGCCCTGAAGCCGGAGCTCCTGGGTGAAGGTCTTGAACCGGTTCGCCGAGCCGCCGCCGCCATCACGATACAGGATGTCGAGGTTGTTGAAGTCGGCGTCCTGGCCGCGGACCAGGTCGTTGTAGCGATAGGCGGTGATCGAGGTCAGGGTCGCGGCGCCGAAATCCCAGTTGATCTCGTTCGACACGCCCCAGTCGTCGACGTCGCTGTTGTAGTCGCGGCCCGGAGTGATTGACACGTCGCGCTCGAACGTATCGTCGTTGATGATTGCCCCAAGAGCCCGCTCGATCGCCGCGATGGTCGAAGGCTGCGGCCCGGACAGCGTGAAGTCACGGACCGGCAGATACGGAGCCGCGCAGCATTCCTCGCGGCGGCGGGTGACGTCGGCGACGAAGCGAACCGTCAGGTCGTCATTGGGCTGGAACAGAAGCTGCCCGCGAACGAGGTAGCGATTGCGGTCGTTGACGTCCCGCCCCGAGATAACGTCCTCGAGGAAACCGTCACGCTCAAGGTACACGGCATCGAGGCGCGCAGCGACTGTGGACGACAGCGGTCCCGTCAGGCTGATCTCGCCCCGGCGAAGGTCGTAATTGCCGATCGTGATCGCGCCGCCGAAGCTCGGCTCGAAGCGCGGCTGCGCGGTGATCACCGAAATCAGGCCGGCCGAAGTGTTGCGGCCGAACAGCGTTCCCTGGGGACCGCGAAGGACCTCGATCCGCTCAAGCGGCCCAAGCTCGGTCAGGCCCATGCCGGTGCGCGAGCGATAGACTCCGTCGATGAACACGCCGACCGAGCTTTCGAGGCCGGGATTGTCACCGACCGTGCCGATGCCGCGAATGCGGGCAACCGAGGCGCCGCCTTCCGACTGCGTGGAAGAAACCAGAAGCGACGGGGAAAGCTGGTTCAGCTGGCGGATATCGGTCGCGCCCGACAGCTGCAAATTCTCGGCGGTGACTGCACTGACCGCGAGCGGGACATCCGACAGGGCCTGGTTGCGACGGGTCGCGGTGACGACGATGTCGCTGCTGTCGACCGGCTCCTCGGTGAGGTCGGTATCGGCGACCGCTCCTGGCTCCGCCGTGTTGGGAGGGTTGATCTCGCCTTCGCCTTGCGGGCCTGTCGGCTCAGTCGGCTGGCCTGGATCTGGCTGAGCGTAAAGCGGTGCTGAAAAGGCAATGAGGGCCGCCGAAAGCAGCCAGGTCGATTTGCGCATCTTGTCCTCCCCAGGTCCGGGCGCGGACCCGCTGCGGGAAGCTAATGCAGGTCATGTTCGGACGGAAGCGTTGCGGTAGATCAACGACTCCAATCCGCGGCCTGTTGCTGCATATTTGCAACAGGGCCAAAACGAGGGACCGGCGCTCGAAAGGCGCGCCGCGACCTCATTTGGGTGCCAGCACCATCAGCATCTGGCGGCCTTCCATGCGCGGATGCGCCTCGACCTTGGCCAGGTCCGCCGTCTGCTCCTGGACCCGGCGGAGGACGGCCATCCCAAGCTCGCCGTGCGCCATTTCGCGGCCGCGGAAGCGCATGGTGACTTTCACCTTGTCGCCTTCCTCGAGGAATTCGAAGACCTTGCGCATCTTCACGTCATAGTCGTGGTCGTCGATGTTCGGACGCATCTTGATCTCCTTGATCTCCTGCGTCTTCTGCTTCTTGCGCTGCTCGTTGGCCTTCTTCTGCGTCTCGTACTTGTAGCGGCCGATGTCGAGGAACTTGCAGACCGGCGGGTCGACGTTCGGGGAAACTTCGACGAGATCGAGCCCGACCTGCGCGGCCTGCTCGATCGCCTCTCGCGTATACATCACGCCCAGGTTTTCGCCGTTCTCATCGATCACCCGCACCTTCGGGCTTTGGATGAACTCATTGTAGCGGGGGCCGGTCATTGGCGGCGGCGCCATCGGACGGCGCGGATAGGGCGGTGGTATAGCAGTCTCTCCGGTTGTTGTTTTTGGTCCGCGGAGAATTAGGCGTTCGCCCGCGCTTTGAAAAGGCCGTGTGCGGAAGGGCCGCGGATTTGGGTTGTCGGCGGGGGCGTCAGGCGGGCTCGGGACTTCTTTTCCTGGCGGCTCTCGCCCGGGCAATGGCGACATGCTTGGCGATGGACCGGAAGAATTGCAGGTCTTCCGTGTCGAAGGCCCGCCGCGAGCGGCTGGCGAACGACAGGGTGCCGTACAGCCGTTCCCCCACGATCAAGGGTTCGCACGCATATGCGCTTATCCCGGCCGAGCGCACGAGGTCGGCAAGCGGGTCAAGCGAGCGCTGGATGTCGGTGACGTGCATTCCAGTCCGAGTCTTGGCGACCGTCCCGCAAACCGCCTGTCCGAAATCGAGGTTCACGCACCGCTTGACCACGGCTTCCGGAAAGCCCTTCGCAAAGGCCAGGCGCATCACGTCTTCATTCTCGGTGACGACGAAACCGATCGAGGCGTCGACGATCCGCTCGGCCGCAAGCGTGCGATAAAGGAACGGCAGAAGCTCGGTGTCGGGGTCCTGGCCTGCCAGGAGCCGCGCCGCCATGTCGGCGATGATCGCTTTGCGCCTTTCGCGCAGAAATTCTTTAGGCTGCGGCGCGTGGTGATCGCGACCCTCGGAAGGCAGCGATTCAGCGAGGGAGGGGCGAAGCTCGCGGTTGGGTTCGATCCTGGCCAGGCTTTCCTCCTCCGTCAGTAAAGGAAACGCCTAGATTAGCCGCGGGCCGCCTCCGGTAGGACTCGAACCTTATTCACTTTGGCGCCAGATCGGGCGGAATCGCCTCCCTGGCGATCATGTCGACGGCCTCGCCAAGCGACAGCATCTTCTGGTGCTCGTCGCTGCCAAGCCGCCGGAGAGCGACCGTCCCTTCCTCTGCCTCACGCTTGCCGACGACGAGCAGCAGCGGGATCTTGGCGAGGCTGTGCTCGCGCACCTTGTAGTTGATCTTTTCATTCCTGAGGTCGGTTCTGACCCGGACGCCGCGCTCGGCCAGCTTCGCCGCGACCTGGAGCGCATAGTCGTCGGCGTCGGAAACGATCGTCGCCACCACCGCCTGCACCGGTGCGAGCCAGAGCGGGAACTTGCCCGCATAATGCTCGATCAAAATGCCCAGGAAGCGCTCGAACGTCCCGATGATCGCCCGGTGGAGCATCACCGGGCGGTGCTTCTGGCCATCCTCACCGACATAGCTGGCATCCAGACGTTCCGGCAGCACCGTGTCCGTCTGCATTGTCCCGACCTGCCAGGTCCGGCCTATCGCGTCGGTCAGGTGAAACTCGAGCTTGGGGGCATAGAAGGCCCCTTCGCCGGGTAGCTCCTCCCAGCCGTATTCAGGCGTGTTGCGGCCGGTCGCGGCGACCGCGTCGCGCAGGGACTGTTCCGCCCAGTCCCACATTTCGTCCGAGCCAAAGCGCTTGTCGGGCCTGAGCGCCAGCTTGATCGCATATTTCTCGAAGCCGAGGTCGCGATAAATGCTGTCGAGCAGGTCGCAAAAGGCGACGACCTCGTCGATCAGCTGGTCCTCACGGCAGAAGATGTGCGCGTCATCCTGGGTGAACTGGCGCACGCGGAGGATGCCGTGGAGCGCGCCATGCGGCTCGTTGCGGTGACAGCAGCCAAACTCGGCGAGGCGAAGCGGGAGGTCGCGGTAGGAGGTGATCCCCTGCTTGAAGACCTGGACGTGCGCGGGGCAGTTCATCGGCTTCAGCGCCATCCATTCGCCCTTGCCGCTGATCACCGGGCCCTCTTCCTCCGTCGAGGGGATTTCGTCAGGAACGACGAACATGTTCTCGCGATACTTGCCCCAGTGTCCGGACTGCTCCCACAGCCGGGCGTCCATCAGTTGCGGAGTCTTAATCTCAAGGTAGCCCGCCGCGTCGAGCTTGCGGCGCATGTAGGCCTCGAGCTCGCGCCAGATGATGTAGCCGTTCGGGTGCCAGAAGACGCTGCCGTGCGCCTCGGGTTGCAGGTGGAACAGGTCCATCTCCTGCCCGATCTTGCGGTGGTCGCGCTTGGCCGCTTCCTCGAGCCGGACGAGATAGGCATCGAGCTGTTTCTTGTTCAGCCACGCGGTCCCGTAGATCCGGCTCAGCATCGGGTTCTTCGGGTCGCCGCGCCAGTAGGCGCCCGACACCCGCGTCAGCTTGAAGGCATTGGGATCGAGCTTGCCCGTCGAAGCCAGGTGCGGGCCGCGGCACAGGTCGATCCAGGCCTGCTCGCCCTCGCCGGTGCGGTACATGGTGATAGTCTCGCCCTCGGGCAGTTCCATCACCCACTCGGCCTTGAACGCCTCGCCCGTCTTCTCGAAGAAATCGCGCACCTCGTCGCGGGTCCAGACCTCGCGGACCAGTGGTTTGTCGGCCGCGATGATGCGCCGCATCTCCTCTTCGATCGCCGGCAGGTCCTCCTCGGTGAACGGCCCGCGCTCGGGGGTTGGCGCGAAATCATAGTAGAAACCGTCCTCGGTCGCCGGACCGAAGGTGATCTGCGTTCCGGGAAAGAGGTTCTGGACGGCCTCCGCAAGGATGTGCGCGAAGTCGTGGCGCACGAGCTCGAGCGCCTCCTTTTCGTCGCGCGAGGTGACCAGCGCGAGGCTCCCGTCGCCTTCGAGCGGGCGGTTGAGGTCGCGAAGCTCGCCGTCGACTTTCGCCGCGAGCGCGGCCTTGGCGAGGCCGGGACCGATCGCCGCGGCGATATCGGCCGGCGTCGAGCCTTCCGGGACTTCCCTGACCGATCCGTCGGGAAGCGAAATCTTGAACATCTTGGTCATGCCAAGGGCCATGTAGCGGGCCTCGCCTGCCCCCTCAACCGGAGGCTCATGGGTAATGGACGTCAAGGCACCTGGACATTATATACTTGACAAAGCAAGGGCTGGCTGGCACTAACCGCTCAAGAGGAACGAGCCATGAGCGACAACATCTACCAGCCCCATTTTCTCGACGAGGACAAAGCCCGCGAGCATCTTGAGAGCATCCGTTGGCCGGACGGCCCCGAATGCCCGCACTGCGGCCTCATCAACGCCACCAAGCTCACCGGCAAGGCGCACCGCAAGGGCGTCTATCAGTGCAATAAGTGCCGCGAACAGTTCACCGTCACCGTTGGAACGGTGTTCGAGCGCTCAAAGGTTCCGCTCCACAAGTGGCTTCTCGCCACGCACCTGATGTGCGCCAGCAAAAAGGGCATTTCGGCCCATCAGCTCCACCGCATGCTCGGCGTCACTTATAAGACCGCCTGGTTCATGGCGCACCGCATCCGCGAAGCGATGAAGCAGGAGGGCGGCCCCTTGGGCGGCGCGGGCTCCGATGTCGAAGCCGACGAAACCTACATTGGCCGCGACAAGTCCCTACCCAAGAACCGCACTGCCATTCGTCACATGAACAAGGTTATCAGCCTGGTCGATCGCTCGACGGGCCGCTCCGTCAGTTTCCATGTGACGCACAACCTCACCGCCGAGGTCGTCAGTCAAATCCTCTACACGAACATCGACCGCAAGAGCCGCCTGATCACGGACGAAGCGCATTTCTACAAGCGCCCCGGCCTCAATTTCGCCGGTCACGGACGCGTCAGCCACGCGCAGGACGAATATGTTTCGCCGTTCGACCGCACGGTGCACACAAACACCGTCGAGGGTTTCTTTGCGATCTTCAAGCGCGGCATGCGCGGCGTCTATCAGCACTGCGGTTCGCAGCACCTTCACCGCTACCTTGCCGAGTTCGATTTCCGTTATTCGAACCGCGAAGGCTGCGGCTTCAACGATTGGGAGCGCACCGCCGAAGCCCTCAAGGGCATCGCTGGTAAGCGCCTCACCTATCGGCGGACTTGTTACGCCGCAGCCTAAGGCGGTGTTCCGACGCGCCCCTGGCGAGCGAAAAAAGCCCTACGGCTAGACCAGCTGCTTTGGCCTCACTTTTGCGCGACTCTTCCGAACGCGCTCACGGATCGCATGTCCTGCTTGACCAGTAGCGCGCGTAACCGGCTCCAACGGGACATGCGGGCTGGTGAACTTGCTCCAGTCCAGTGCCAGAGCGGCCTTTAGGGCTCTATTCGTCTTCATCTTCTTCTCCAGCTCGAACTGCCAACCAATATATGCGCTCGTGCGGGTCTAGGCCAACTTGCACAATTTCATAGCCGAGTTGTTCCACTAGTGCGGTCACTTTTTCGTGCCTACGCACCGCATTTCGCGGGGGATGCGGTGATTGTGTTACGCCGTAGATTACGTTCGGGCCTACGCGGGTGACCAACGCGGCAGCCGCTTTGAGGACGCACGGCATAACGAGACCGCGAACTGACGCGATAAATGGAGCGGCATCATCGCGGTCGAAAATCTGTTGCGGCTCTGATTGTCCGTCAGCAACGACAATCAGAAAAGTCAGATCGTGCGCCCGGACTCCATTCCACGAAATGGGCCACAGTCGAACTTCAACCGCAACAGTTCGTTGCCCGTCCGCTGCCAGTGAAATCGTCGCGGTGTCCCCGTCGATTTCAATGATGTCTGGAACGCTATCGATCAGTGGTTCGAACACTCACCCCCCAAGCCGAGCGGGGGATAGCGTTAGCGCCGGTTAGCGACTCTTGCCAGCCGCGTGCTTCTTTGCCTTACCGAGCGGGCTTTTCGGCTTCTCATCCTTGTGCGGACGCGGCGGTGTCGCCAGCATGCGCCGAAGAACCTCATCCTCTCGTTTCTCTTGATCGGTGTCTGACATGGCAGAAAACCCCTACCTCACCGCCTATGTAGGCGAGATCGGAAAGATTGTCTTCTCAGTGAGTGTCTTTGAAGACCTGCTGACGAACCTGATTTCTGACTGTTTCAACCTTAGCGAGATCCAGGAGAACGCGCTCCTCCGCCCGCTCCCGACCAGGGCAAAGATCGAAACCCTCTCTCGACTTGGACAAATGGCTTTGGACAAACCCGGCCAAAAGGCCCTGTCCAAGTGGTGCGAAACCACAAAGGAACGGCTGGAAGATCGAAACGCGCTTGTTCACGGGCAGCCAGGACAGGAAGGCCGCCACGTCACCTTTCGCGTGTATTCAGGCAAGCACGGCTTCTTTGGAAAGCCCGAAGTCTGGACGATGAACGACGTATGCGATGTGCGCGACTACTTCATCCTCGCCTGTGACGAAGTGGAGCAAACGATCAGGCCGAAGTTCGAAGCATGGATCGTAAGAATGAGCGAAGGCGCTCACTCTCAAGACGACGCCTCTCCCGCTCAGCCTGCGGAATAGGAGCAAAAACCGGCCTGTCACGCGATGCCGCGTCTAGCTGATTTGAAGGGTGCTTTGTCAAGTATATAATGTCCAGGCACCTTGACAATCCGTGAGGCAAATAGTAAAGCTACCTTGTCATTTGGAAAAGGATGCTTGTCATGATTTCCGTTGCTCGCCGCCGCTACACCTACCGGCTGGCCGCCTGCATGGCCGGTTATGTCGCGACCCTCTTCGCCGCCGACTGGCTGATCGACCAGCGGGGAATGGCCGGCCTACCGGCAATGGCCGTCGCCCTTGTCCCCGCTCTGTTCGTCGCGGGCGTCTTCTGGGCGCTGGCGAGGCTACTGATCGAGGAAACGGACGAATACCGCCGGCTCCTCCTCGTGCGCCAGCTGCTCGTCGCAAGCGGGATTACGCTCACCGTCGGGACCATCTGGGGCTTCTGGGAGAATTTCGGGCTGGTGGGCCATATCGACGCCTTTTACGTCGCAGCCCTGTTCTTTGTCGGAATGGGCATCGGCGGAATCGTCAACAAGCTCACTCTGGGCGATGGCGGCTGCTGATGGAAAACCGACTTCGCCTGCTCCGCGCGGAACGCGGCTGGAGCCAGGCCGACCTCGCCGAGCGTCTCGAGGTCTCGCGGCAGAGCGTCAATGCGATCGAGACCGGGAAGTACGATCCGTCGCTTCCGCTCGCTTTCCGGATCGCGGAAGTGTTCGGGCTCCCAATCGAGGAGGTGTTCGTCTCTCCTTCGCGGCGGAGCTCCGGGGCGGTCTGACAAAAAGGCCCCGCCGGGCGTGCTTCCGGCGGGGCCAGCTGTTCGGGCGATGCGCGGCCCGCTAGATTTTGCCCTTGACCTTGGT
Source organism: Alphaproteobacteria bacterium (assembly GCA_046566245.1). Taxonomy (GTDB): domain Bacteria; phylum Pseudomonadota; class Alphaproteobacteria; order Sphingomonadales; family Sphingomonadaceae; genus Sphingomicrobium. The sequence goes on from JBKHXB010000019.1 coordinate 20,200, forward strand.
CGTGGTCACGACCCCGCCGGATACCGACAGGCTGTCCGGGGACATGGGGATGGTCCGGTTACCTTCGTGCGGGGTGACGAGCACGTTCACGACCCGGCCGTCGCTCGTCGTCAGGATCTTGCTCACAGTGCCGATCATCGTCCCGTTGGCGTCGACGACGTGCATTCCGGTCGTCAGGCCGGTCAGCGACCCGCCGGTGACGATGCCGTTCTTGAGGACGCTGTTGGCGTTCGATTTCGCGACGCCGGTCGGCGACGCATTGAGCGCGCCCTTGCTGTTGACCCGGGCGTCGAGCGCGGCGCCCGATGGGCCGCCGGCATTGACGTTGGCCTTGATTCCGGCGTTCGCATTTGCACCGCCGTTGCCCGCGCCCGGCTTGGCGGCGACCGGCGCGGCAACTGCCAGGGCCGCGACGGCGATCGCGCTGGTGATGAGCCTGCGTTGCATGAAACCTCCTCTTCATTCCGAATTTCGGCTGAGTCGGCGAAGAAACGCCTGGGCCCCCGGCGCGCTCCGGGCGCGGAAAGGTGCCGTTCAGCTTCGCGGGACGCGCCGTGCGCCAGTCGCGTCAATCCGCTTGGACGCAAAGTCGCGCCGAAATAGAATGCAGTCGGATCGGCCAGCTAACATGATTCGACGCCTGTTCCTGTTTCTTCTCCTCGCGCTCGGCTGGGCGGGTGCGGCCGCGGCCGAGATCGAGATCCATTTTCATTCGAAGGACATGGCTTCCACCTTTCCGCACGCCTTCGTCCGCCTGACCGGCACCGACGAGCGCACGGGCGAGGCGATCGACACCAATTACGGGTTCACGCCGACCAGCCTGTCGCCGGCGATCCTGTTCGGTCCTGTCCAGGGGATGATGCAGGCGGTCAGCCGCGAGTACCTCGACCGGAGCGACCGCCATTTCTCGCTGAAGCTGACCGATGCCCAGTACCGGGCGGTGATGGAAGTCGTCGAACGGTGGCGCACCGCGCCGCAGCCGAACTACCGGCTCAACAGCCGCAACTGCGTCCATTTCGTAGCAGAGGTGGCGGCCGCGCTGGGCCTGAGCGCACAGCCCGATCGCAAGCTCGTGAAGAAGCCCAAGAGCTATCTGCGCAAGGTCATGCAGGACAATCTTGCGCTTATCGAGGCTTGGGGAAGGCTCCCGCCCGCGCTCGCGGCGCCGACAACCCAGCCGCCCTCGTCGGTCGCGCCCGCGGGCCACTGACCTCCCGCTCCGACTTTGTTACTGGTCCACCCAGATGGATCCGCCGCAGTTCCTCGACTTTCACGGCACCCGCCTCGCCTTCCGGCTTCGGGAAGGCAATTCTCCGACCCTGATGTTCCTCCCCGGCTATGCGTCGGACATGGAAGGGACGAAGGCGCTCGCGCTCGATTCCTTCGCGGAGGAGCGCGGCCTTTCGCTGCTCCGCTTCGACTATTCGGGCACGGGCTCGTCGGAAGGCGCGTTCGAGGATGGCACGCTGAGCTCCTGGCTCGACCAGGCACTGCACATGCTCGACGATCTGACGCAGGGGCCCGTGAGCCTTGTTGGATCGTCGATGGGCGGCTGGATCGCCCTTCATGTCGCACTGCGCCGCCCCGAGCGGATCGCCGCTCTGGTCGGGATCGCAGCCGCGCCCGACTTCACGTCCTGGGGCTATAGCGAGGAGGAGAAGATGGAGCTGCGCCGATCCGGACGTCTCGAGCAGCCCAATCCCTATGGGCCGGAGCCCTATGTGACGACATTGCGCTTCTGGGAATCGGGCGAATCGCTGCGCCTCCTGGACCAGCCGATCGCCGTCGATTGCCCGATCCGGCTGGTTCACGGCGAGGCGGACGAGGAAGTGCCGCTCGATATCGCCTTCCGGACAATGGAGCGGCTGCGTTCAGCCGATATCCAGCTGACGGTGATCAAGGGAGGCGGGCACCGCCTGTCGGCGCCGAACGAAACCGATGCGATCCTTCGCACCGTCGCGGGGCTAGTGGAGAAGAGCCAGTGATCCTCGCCATCGCAGCCGCCCTTGCCGCCGCCCAGGCGCCCTGCCCCGAGGTCATCACGGCCGAGGCCTTCGTCTGCCGCGCAATCCGGGCGACCGCGGAGAACAAGCCCCAGGACGCCGCGGAATCATTCGAGCAGGCCGCGCTGGCGATCGATCCTTCAAACCCGGAGGTGTCGCGGCTGTGGGCCGCCGCCGGCAATATGTGGATCGCCGCCGGCCAGCCCGGAAAGGCCGCGCTCGCGCTCGACAAGGCCCTTGCCGGCACCGGACTCCAGGCGGAGCAGCGCGGAGAGGCGCTTCTCGACAGGGCACGCGCCGCCGAGGCCCAAAACGACCTCAAGACCGCTCGTGCCAAGGTGAACGAGGCCGCGGCGACCATCTCGCAAGACCCGTTCCTCTGGTACTTCTCGGCCGCGCTCGCCATCCGCGAAGGCGACGGGGCCACCGCCAAGGCCAGCATAGCCAGGGCGCTTTCGATCGAGCCCAATGACCCGCTGATCCTGTTCGAAGCCGGGCATGTCGCCCATTTCACGGGCGACCTTGCCGGCGCGAAGGATTACTGGACCCGGGCCTCGGCCGCCGACCCCAACGGTGATGCCGGCAAGGCCGCGCGCGAGGCGCTGGCTTTGCTTGACGACACTCCGGCGAAGCCGCCAGAGACAAAGCCCTAGCCGATTTCGTAATCGATCGTGGTGACCACCCGCACCTTCTGGAAGGGCGAGTTGCCGCCGGCCGAGCCGCAGCCCTCGCATTCCTCGCCGTCGCGCGGACCGACCGAGAAATAGCCCTGGCTAGCGCTCCGGATCCGGCCGACGTCCGCGCCACTGTCGCGGGCGAACTGCTCGGCGCTTCGCCGGGCGTTGCGGTTGGCCTCGCCAATCATCTCCGGCTTCAGGTCGTTGAGCTTGGTGAATGTGTAAGTGATGTTGCTCCCCGACAGCTCGACTCCGTTGCGCAGCAACTCAGCCTGGCGCGCGAAGGCATTGCGCGCCTTCATGACGTCGGCGGTCCGAAGCTGGATCGTCCGGCTGACCGTCAGCTCTTCCGGCCCGCTGCGCCCATAGCCGTCGCTTGGCCGCTCCCGGCTGACGCTCACCCCGCTGTCGGTGACCTCCTCGGGCTTGAACCCGTTCGCCTGAAAGAATGCCCGGACCGCCCGCGCCTGGCGCTCGACCGACGCCTGGACCGGAGCGAGTTCCGGGCCCGTGTTGGAAAAGTCGATCGACCAGGTTGCGAGGTTGGCCGTGACGTCGCGTTCCGAAACGCCGCGGACGGTGACCGACCGTTCCGCCATCTTGGCGCGCCGGAGCCCGTCGCCGAGCACATAGCCGCTGGTCGTGAGCCCGATCGCGAAAATTGCCACGGCCCCCAAGAGGACGGCGCGGCTGTCCTGGAAATGCTGGAGCATGGAACTGACCCCCGCGTTCGTCCTATTGCTGACGGCCACCGGACACCATTGCCGGTCCGGCCGGCGACGAACCGTGCAATTATAGCGACGAAACGAGTTTTTGCGAAATGAAATTTCTACACGCCATGCTGCGCGTCTCGGATCCGGAAGCCAGCGTCGCCTTTTTCAAGCTGCTCGGGCTCGAGGAGCGGCGGCGAAAGGATTATCCGCACGGGCGCTTCACTTTGATTTTCCTCGGGGTGCCGGGCGACGGTGCCGAAGTGGAGCTCACGCACAACTGGGATGAAAGCGGCTATTCGGGAGGCCGCAACTTCGGTCATCTCGCTTTCCTGGTCGACGATATCTACGAGTCCTGCCGGCGCCTCATGGACGGTGGGGTGACCATCAACCGTCCCCCGCGCGACGGCCGGATGGCATTCGTCAGGAGCCCCGATAATATCTCGATCGAGCTACTGCAGGCGGGTGAGGCGCTCGCGCCCGCGGAGCCGTGGGCGTCGATGCCCAATGTCGGGGAATGGTGATGCTCGAAATCGTGCCTGTCCCGGCCTTCACGGACAATTACTTGTGGCTCGTCCATGACGCGGACAGCGGCGAGACCGCGGTCGTTGATCCCGGCGACGCGGCGCCGGTGCTGGCCGAGGCGGAACGCCGCGGCTGGCAGATCACGCAGGTCTGGAACACGCACTGGCACGCGGACCACACGGGCGGCAATCTGGCGATCAAGCAGGCGACCGGGGCGAAGGTTTCGGGCCCGGCAGGCGAGGCCATCCCCGGCCGCGACGTCGCCCTTGCCGAAGGCGACGAGGTGAGGCTTGGCGCGCATGTGGGCCAAGTGATCAACGTTCCCGGCCATACGCTCGGCCACATCGCGCTGGTTTTCGATAAGGACCGCGTGGCCTTCGTCGGCGATACGCTGTTCGCGATGGGTTGCGGACGGCTGTTCGAGGGCACGCCGCAGCAGATGTTCGATTCGCTCTCTCGCCTGTCGGCCTTGCCGGACGACACGCGGCTCTATTGCGCGCACGAATATACGCTTTCGAACGCCCTCTTCGCCGCCCAGGCCGAGCCCGGGAACGCCGCCATCGCCAACCGGCTCGAGCGGACCCGGGCGAAGCGCGCTTCCGGCGAGATCACGGTTCCGACGACGGTTGCCGAAGAGCGTGAGACCAACCCGTTCGTGCGCGCGTCCGACTGGCAGGAATTCGCCCGGTTGCGCAGCGAGAAAGACCGCTTCCGTTCATGATTTGAAAGGTAGATAATCACCCGGCTCAAATTGCAGGCCAGGGGAGTATCGCTATGCGAATCGTCCTTCCGCTCGTCACAATCGCCCTGCTTGCCGGATGCACGGCCTCGCCGGCACCTCCGGAAACTCCGAGTCCCAAGCAGCAGGCCCGACTCGCCCAGCTTCTGGATGGCAAGGTCGCCGGCACTCCGCGCTCGTGCATTCCGAACTGGCGGACCTACAACATGATCGCGATCGACGATTCGACGCTGATCTTTCAGGAAAGCCCGGGCAGGCTGTGGCTGCAGAAGCCAAAGAACCCCTGCAATCTCATCAGCGCAGGGCCTTACGCGCTCGTAACCCGCGACCCGACAGGCCAATTGTGCAACGGCGACATCGCACAGGTCATGGACACGATGAGCAGAACGAACGTCGGCAGCTGCGTCCTGGGCGATTTTGTCCCCTACGCTCGTCCGGGCTCGTAGGCGGGGTCAGCGGCGGTACAACTTCTCGAGACGGTCGCCATAGGCCGCCTTGAGGATGTGACGCCTGATCTTCATGGACGGGGTCAGCTGTTCGTTCTCGACCGTGAACGGCGCGTCGGCGATGATGAACCGGCGCACCTTCTCGATCACCGACAGTTCCGCGTTCACGCGGTCGACCGCTGCTGACAGCAGCTGCTGGACTCCCGGCTCGTCGGCGATTTCCGGATCGGGGACGAGCAGGGCCACCAGGTACGGCTTGCGATCGCCATAGACCATCGCCTGCGCGATCTCGGGCTGCAAAGTGAGCATCCCCTCGATGCGCTGCGGTGCGATATTGTCGCCCTTGTCGTTGACGATGATGTCCTTCTTGCGGTCGGTGATGACGATCCGGCCCTTGTTGTCGAAATGGCCGATGTCCCCGGTCGCGAGCCAGCCGTCCTCGCTCAGCACCCGCGCCGTCTCTTCCGGGTTCTGCCAATAGCCATGCATGACCAGCTCGCCGCGGACCATGATCTCCCCGTCCTCGGCGATCCTGACTTCGGTGTCCTTGATCGGCGGGCCGACCGTTTCGAGCCGGATGCCGACGCTGGGCCGGTTGCAGCTGATGACCGGCGCGGCCTCGGTTTGCCCGTAGCCTTGGAGGAAGGTGATGCCGAGCGACTGAAAGAAAATCCCGACCTCCGGATTGAGCGGCGCTCCGCCCGAGACCCAGGCCTTCACCCGCCCGCCGACCTTCGCCCGCAACCTGCGGCGAAGCGTCACCTCGAGCAGGCCGTCCATCGGCAGGTCCCAGGGCTTCAGCCGCCCGTCATATTTCTGCTGGCCGATCGTAAGAGCGCGCCTGAACAGATATTTGGAAAGTCCGCCGCTGCCCTCGAGAGTTTTGAGGATGCGCTGCCGAAGCATCTCGAACAGGCGCGGCACGACGATCATGATCGTGGGTCGGGTTTCCTCGATGTTGGCGGCGAGCTTTTCGAGGCTCTCGGCATAATAGATCTGCGCGCCCAGGCCGATCGGGAACAGCTGACCGCCGGTGTGCTCGAGCGCGTGGCTGGCGGGGAGGAAGGACAGGAAGACCTCGTCGCCCCAGCCGAAATCGGTCGAGATGATGTCGGTCGCCCCGGCGATGTTGTGCAGGATCGCGCCATGGTGCTGCATCACGCCGCGCGGAGCGCCGCCGGTGCCGCTCGTGTAAATGATGCAGGCGAGGTCGGGCCGCCGCATTTGCGCCACTCGCCCCTCGACTTCCGCCGGGTCAGGGTTGGCGGCGACGAGCTCGCTCCAGCGGTGAAACTCCGTCGCGTCGCTTGCCTGGCCGGTGCGGATGTCCTCGATCCCGATGACGTGCCCGCAGCTGGATTCGAACAGCACGGCGGGAAGCAGAGTCTTCGCAAGCTTCTGGTTCGAAACGATCACCGCCCTCGCGCCGGAATTGCCGAGGATGTGCTGGTGGTCGCGGGTGGTGTTGGTCGTGTAGGTCGGCACCGTGACGCAGCCCGCCGCCATGATCCCGAGGTCGGCGATGATCCATTCGGGCCGGTTCTCGCTGACCAGCATGACGCGGTCGCCCGGCACCAGCCCAATCCGCCTGAGGCCCGTCGCGAGCGCAATCACCTGGCGCCTCGCCTCCGCCCAGCTGGTCGATTGCCACTCCCCGCCATGCTTTGCCCAGAGAAAGGGCAAGTCGCCTTTCTCCGCCGCGCGGGCGAAGAACATCTCGACCAGGTTGTTGAAATGCTCGAGCTGGCGCGTCATCCGATCCTCCCCAGGCCCATCGGGCTTGTAGCCCAACCCGCGTCGAGCGCCAGCGTGGACGCGTCCGCCGGCATTCGTTAGGCGCCGGATATGCGCCTGTTCAGTCAATTCGCCGCCGCCGCTGCCGCGCTTTCGCTGCTCGGCTGCACGATTTCCGCGCCCGCTCCGGCGGTCGGCCGGCCTCCGGTCGAAGCGACGGAGGACGCCTTCGTCATCGCGGCCAACCCGCTCGCCGCCGAAGCCGGGATGGAAGTGCTTCGGCGCGGCGGAAGCGCCATCGACGCCGCGGTCGCCGTTCAGGCGATGCTCTCGCTCGTCGAGCCGCAAAGCTCGGGCGTCGGAGGCGGCGCCTTCATCAACTATTACGACGCGGCGAGCGAGAAGATCACGATCTACGACGGGCGCGAGACCGCCCCGGCGCAGGCGAGCGCTGGCATGTTCCTGAAGCCGGACGGGACCGAACTTCCGTTCCGGGAGGCGGTCGTTTCCGGCCGCGCAACCGGCGTCCCGGGCGCTGTCGCCGCGCTAGCCATGGCGCAGCGGGACCATGGCAGGCTTGCCTGGTCCGGCTTGTTCGACGCCGCACGGCGAACGGCGGAGCAGGGCTTCAAGGTGAGCCCGCGTCTCGCGCGGTTCATCCACGGCGACTTCCCGCAGAATGCAACCGCGGACACGCGCGCCTATTTCTCCAGGCCTGACGGCGCCTTGCTCGAAGCGGGCGATACGCTTCGCAACCCGGCCTATGCCGAGTTCCTGGGACGGCTGGCCACGCAGGGGCCGGCAGCGCTCTACACCGGATCGACGGCGGCGAGGATCGTCGAGAAGACCCGCGCCGGACCGCTCGGCGGATCGATGACCATGGCGGACCTTGCAGTCTACAGGCCGGTCAAGCGCGAGCCCCTGTGCCGCACCTGGCGTGTCTATTTGATGTGCGTGCCGCCGCCCCCTTCCAGCGGCGTGGGGCTCATCCAGCTGATGAAGATCCTCGAGACAACGGACATCGCTTCGCGCGGGGCGGGTGACCCGCAGGCCTGGTTTCTGTTCGCCGAGGCCAGCCGGATCATGTACGCGGACCGCGACCGCTACGTCGGCGATCCCGCGTTCGTCGCCGTCCCGGTCGATGGCCTGCTCGCGCCCGCCTACATCGCCGAGCGGGCCAGGCTGATCGGGGCCAGGGCGGGCCCGCCGCCGCCGCCCGGCATCCCGGCGGGAGCGCCGGTCATGGCTGCGGACTCGACGCTTGAGCCGGCGGGCACCTCGCACTTCATTGTCCGGGACGGGCGAGGGAACGTCGTGTCGATGACGACGACCGTCGAATCCCTGTTCGGCAGCGGGCGCATGGTCGACGGCTTTTTCCTCAACAACCAGATGACGGATTTTTCGTTCAACCCTGTCGCAAAGGACGGCCGCCCCGCCGCGAATGCGGTCGCTCCGGGCAAGCGCCCGCGCTCCTCGATGGTGCCGACGATCCTGCTGACTTCCGACGGCGAGTTCGCCGGCGCGATCGGCTCGGCGGGCGGCAACGCGATCCTCGCCTATGTCGCCAAGAACCTGGTCGCGAGCGTCGATTGGAAGCTACCCGTGCAGCAGGCGCTCGCGGTACCCAACCTCGTCGCGCGCGGACCGAACTTCCAGGGCGAGGCCAGCAAGTTCCCGCCCAACATCATCGCCGGGCTTCGCGAGCGCGGGATCGAGCTGAAACCAGGCCAGGGCGAGGACTCGGGCGTGCAGGCGGTGCTGATCCGCAATGGCCGGGTGGACGGCGGCGCCGACCCCAGGCGCGAGGGCGTCGTTCTCGTCCTTCCCGCCCGCTAGGCGGCGGTTCCGACCGCCTCGGCGATGTTCGAATAGCCGGACTGCTCGAGCTTGCGGGCGAGGCCGAGCGCGATTCGCCGGCCGATGTGCGGGCCTTCGTAGATCATCGCCGTGTAGAGCTGGAGCAGGGACGCGCCGGCGCGGATCCTCTCCCAGGCGTCCTCCACGTTGCCGATTCCGCCGCAGCCGATGAGCGGTAGCTGGCCGCCGGCCGCGCTCCGGAACTGGCGCAGGGCCTCGAGCGCGAGTCCCTTGAGCGGCTCGCCCGAGAGCCCGCCCTGCTCGCCCGAGTGGCGCGACTTGAGCGGCGGGCGCGAGACGGTCGTGTTGGAGACGATGATCGCGTCGATCCTGTTGTCGATCGCGGCGCGGACGATCCGCTCGGCGTCGCCGGACTGGAGGTCCGGAGCGACCTTCAGAAAGACAGGGGGGCCGCCCTCCTCCCGTGCGTCAGCGATCGCCGACAGAAGCGCGCCGAGCGCGCCCTGGTCCTGGAGCGAGCGAAGCCCCGGAGTGTTGGGCGAGCTGATATTGACCGTCAGGTAATCGGCGACCGCGCTCATCGCCTGCACGCCGGCGACATAGTCCTTGATCCGGTCCGCGCTGTCCTTGTTGGCGCCGATGTTGACGCCGATCGGGCCGCCGGAACGGTTGCAGGCCTGGAGGCGCATGAAGGCCTCGGCCTGTCCGCCGTTGTTGAAGCCCATGCGGTTGATCACCGCCCGGTCCTCGGCGAGGCGGAACAGGCGCGGCCGCGGGTTGCCCTCCTGCGGCCGCGGCGTGAGGGTGCCGACCTCGACGAAGCCGAAACCCAGGGTCAGCATTTCGGCAGGAACCTCCGCGTCCTTGTCGAACCCCGCGGCGAGCCCGACCGGCGAAGGAAAGCAGACGCCCGCGACCTCGGACTTCAGCATCTCCGGCAGATGCGGCGAATGCAGCGGCAGGAGCTTGAGCGCCTTCAGCGTCGCCCGATGCGCGGTCTCGGCGTCGAGCGCGAAGATCAGCGGGCGGAAGAGCGGATAGAGGTGCACGGTTGCACCATATCGTCATGCTGGCGGCCCGACTACGCAATCCTCCTGAGTTGAGTTTCTCGCCGCAACGCACTAAATCGGACTGGAAAACTCCGAATTAGCCCATGCGCCTGAGCCACCTAGCAGATTATGCGGTCGTGCTGATGACCGCCGCCGCCCGCCGCGAAGCGGGCGAGCGCCTGAGCGCGACCGCGCTCTCCGAGGAGACGGGCGTTCCGCTTCCCACCGCACAGAAGGTCATGGGCCAGCTCGCCGCCGCGGGGCTTCTGACCAGCGCGCGCGGAGCGGCCGGGGGCTTCGCGCTCGCCCGCCCGGCGAGCGAAATCAGCCTCGCCGACGTCGTCGAGGCGGTCGAGGGACCGATCGCGATGACGGTCTGCTCGGAAGGCCGGACCGACTGCGCGCTCGACGCCCACTGCCGCGTGAAGCCGCACATGGGAGTCGTCGGCAACGCGGTTCGCGGGGCGCTCGGTGCCGTCTCGCTCATGGAGCTCGCGCGATGAACGAGGCCGTCAAGAACCGCGAAATCCGCGAGAAGCTCGCCCGCGAGTACGAGTGGGGCTTCACCTCCGACGTCGAGCAGGAGTTCGCGCCGAAGGGGCTAAACGAGGACACGGTCCGCTTCATCTCCGCCAAGAAGGAAGAGCCCGAGTGGATGCTCGAATGGCGCTTGAAGGCCTATCGCGCCTGGCTCGAGATGGAGGAAGTGACCTGGGCCAAGCTCGTCATCCCCGAGATCGACTACCAGGACGCTTATTATTACGCGGCGCCGAAGGCGCGGCCGAAGCTCCAGAGCCTTGATGAGCTCGATCCTGAAATCCGCCGCACCTACGAAAAGCTCGGAATCCCGATCGAGGAGCAGAAGGTGCTCGCCGGCGTCGAGGGCGCGGCCAAGCGCAAGGGCGTCGCGGTGGTGCGTGGGGAGGGCCGCGTGGACGGCGACGC